>NZ_JBDPMD010000010.1:0-211382 GCF_039871875.1 Sphaerisporangium sp. B11E5
GCCCCATACTCCGCACACCCCACCGGCCCGCCTCCCACCGCTCCCTACTCGGGACACACCGCCGGCCCATCCTCCACCGCTCCCTACTCCGGACACACCGCTGCCCGCCACCCCAGCGACCCCACCCAACGGCACGCCGCCTCCGGGTACGACCCCGCCGCCGCGGGACAGACCCCGGCCCTCCGCGGAGCGGCCCCCACCTACCCCGGCGGCACCCCGACGGCCCACGGCACCCCGACGGCCCACGGAGCTCCCCCCGCTCACGGAGGCACGCCGACCGTGGCGGGACCCGGACCCGGTGGTCGCGCCGACGCCGGAGGCAGGCGGCGGGCACGGCTGATCGGCATCGCGGCCGCGGGGGTGGTGCTGGCGATCGCGGCCGGTTTCGGAGTACGGGCCCTGCTCGCCCCGTCCGGCCCGCCGACGGACCTGGCGTACCTCTACCGCGACGACTTCGCCCAGAGCGGCACCGGCTGGGGCGGCAGCAAGTACACCGGCGACCAGTACGGCAAGTACGGCTACGCCCCCGACGGCTACTACGCCATAGACGTCCAAGGCGACTCCCCCGAACGCGCCGAGAAGGCCCCCATCCCCTACGTCCCCGAGCAACCGGCCACCCCGGACCCGTCGGCCACGCCCACCCCGACCACCCCCGACCGCCTCCTCCTCAGCGTCACCGTCAGCACCCGCCAGCCCCGCCAGGACGGCGAATACGGCCTGTTCTGCCGGGCCGACAAGGAGTACCACCAGAGCCGCTACGAGTTCCTGGTGGACGGCCGAGGCCAAGCCAGGATCCGCCGCGTGACCAAGGGCGCCGGTGGCAACCTGACCGCCCCGGCCCCCGTCCAGGACCTGACCCCGTCATCTCTCCTCCAAGCGGAATGCGCCGCGACCTCCGAGGGCCTCCGCCTGACGATGTGGATCAACGGCCGGGAACTCCACTCCTACACCGACCCCTCCCCTCTCCCCAACGGCGACGTCGGCCTCCTCGCCAGAGTCCCGCCGGACAAATCAGGCACCGCTCTCAAGACCTCCTTCGACGACTTCACCGTGCAGGGCCCCGCCGGCCCGGCCTCCTCTCCCTGACACCCGAACCCTCTCCACCGGCTCAGGCGGAGGAACGGACGACCAGGTCGGTGGGGAGGATGACGGAGCTCACCGGGCCGCCTTCTATGTGGCGGAGCAGGAGGCGGATGGCGGCCCGGGCCTGGTCCTGCATCGAGGTGCGGATGGTGGTCAGCGGGGGGATGGTGAAGGTGGCGGCGTCTGTGTCGTCGAAGCCGATCACCGCGACGTCCTCGGGGATCTTCCGGCCCGATTCGTGGAGGACGCTCATCGCGCCGATGGCCATCAGGTCGTTGGCGGCGAAGACGGCGTCCAGGTCGGGGTCGTCGTCCAGGAGGCGGCGCATGGCTTCGGCGCCGGAGGCCCTGGTGAAGGAGCCTAAGGCGATCATGGGACGGCGGTCGGTCTCCTTGAGGGTTCGCCGGTAGCCGGCGAGGCGGTCCTGGGCGGCGACGCTGTCCAGAGGGCCGCCGATCATGGCGATCCGGCGGCGGCCTGTGGAGAGCAGATGGCGGACGGCGGTCACCGCGCCGCCGGTGTTGTCGGCGTCCACGTAGGGCATGGCGCCGGGGGACGCGGAGCGGCCGAGGGCGACCACGGGGACGCCGGTGCGGAGCAGGGTGGCGCGCAACGGGTCGCCCGCGGGGCCGTGGAGGAGGACGGCGCCGTCCACCTGGCCGCCGGCCACGTAGCGCTCGGCGCGCTGGCGGCTGCGGGTGGAGCCCGCGAGGACGAGGGTGACGTGTTTGCCGGCTTCCTCCAGGGCGTGGCCGGCGGCGCGGACGACCACGGAGAACGCGGGGTCCTCGCCGCGGGTCCACGGGGCGTCGGGGACGATCAGGGCGACGCCGTCGGTGCGTTCGGTGACGAGGCTGCGGGCGGCGGAGTTGGGGACGTACCCGAGCTCGTCCACCGCCTGCATGACGGTGGCGCGGAACTCCTCGCTGACCGTGGCCTCGCCGTTGATGACCCGGGACACGGTGGAGCG
Source organism: Sphaerisporangium sp. B11E5 (assembly GCF_039871875.1). NCBI lineage: Bacteria > Bacillati > Actinomycetota > Actinomycetes > Streptosporangiales > Streptosporangiaceae > Sphaerisporangium > Sphaerisporangium sp. B11E5. The sequence continues at coordinate 2,054 of NZ_JBDPMD010000010.1, forward strand.
GGACACCCCGGCCCGTGCCGCGACCGCCTCCAGCGTGGGACGCCGGGCGCGCTCGGTGTGCAGGCCGTTGCGCCGGATCACGTCGCGGTACCACACCGCGCTGTCCTTCGGCAGCCGCCGCTGGGTGGCGTAGTCGACGTGCACGAGCCCGAACCGCTTGGTGTACCCCTCGGCCCACTCGAAGTTGTCCAGCAGCGACCAGACGAGGTAGCCGCGCAGGTCGGCCCCGGCCTGGATGGCGTCGTACGCGGCGCGCAGGTGGGCGTCGAGGTAGGCGATGCGGTCGGTGTCGCGCACGCGGTCCTCGGTGACCACGTCGTCGAACGCGGCGCCGTTCTCGGTGACGAGCAGGCCCACCCCGGGGTGGTCGTGGGTCAGGCGCTCCAGCAGCCGGGACAGGCCGGTCGGCACGATGGGCCACCCCATGGCGGTGGTCGGCGCGTAAGCCCCGCAGAACTCGATGTCCTCGGTGCCGGGATAGGCGGCGTTGGCGGGCTCACCGGGGCCGGAGCGGACCACGCACGGGGTGTAGTAGTTGATGCCGAGCAGCTCGACGGGCTGGTTGATGGTGGCGAGGTCGCGGTCGTGGATGTGCCCGAGCCCGGCGGTGCGCTCGATGACCGGCAGGAGGCTCACCGGGTACTCCCCGCGCAGCGCCGGGTCGAGGAACTGCCGGTTGAGCAGCGCGTCCACCCGCTCCACCGCCTCGGCGTCCTTGGGGGGCGGCACGAGCCCGGGGTCGTTCACCTGCCCCGGCGTCATCACCGGGGCGAGGTTGAGCATCAGCCCGACGTTCTCGGCCCCTCCGGCGCGCAGCGCCTGGGCCGCCAGGCCGTGCCCGAGCAGCAGGTGGTGCGCGGCGCGGAAGGCGTCCGCCGTGGACGTGCGGCCGGGGGCGTGGGCGCCGATGCCGTACCCGACGAACGCGGACACCCACGGCTCGTTGACGGTCATCCATGTGCCGACCCGGTCGCCGAGACGCTTGTGCACGACGCGCGCGAAGTCGGCGAGGCGGTACGCGGTGTCCCGGGACGTCCAGCCCCCGGCGTCCTCCAGGGCCTGCGGAAGGTCCCAGTGGTACAGCGTGATGTACGGCGTGATGCCGGCGGCGAGCAGGCCGTCCACCAGGCGCTCGTAGAAGTCGAGCCCGGCGGCGTTGACGGCCCCCGCGCCGGTGGGCATCACGCGCGGCCAGGACACCGAGAAGCGGTACGCCATGAGGTCGAGGCGGTCCATCAGCGCGATGTCCTCGGCGTACCGGTGGTAGTGGTCGCACGCGGTGTCGCCGGTATGGCCCTCCATGATGGCGCCCTGCCGCCGGCCGAAGACGTCCCAGATCGAGGGACCGCGGCCGTCCGCGTCCACGGCACCCTCCACCTGGTAGGCGGCGGTGGCCGCCCCCCAGACGAAACCTTCGGGAAAGACGAGGGTCTTCCCGCGCGCGGCCATGGTGGTGGCGGTCATCGTCCTGCAGCTCCTCTGGCTCCCGCCCGTGGGACGGCGCCGGTGCCGCCCCGCCCTTCCGGGCGTTCTCACCATCGTTGTACACGACGAATGAGGCCCCGGGCAGGCCGCGAGAGTGCCCTGTGGACAACTCGCGGACCTCCGCCGGGACTGTGGAGCAACCCGGTGCGCGGGGAACAACGTTCCGATGGGCGGGGTTGGCCACGAGGGGAGATCCCGGCCCCGATCGAGAAGGAGCCCAGCGCCATGCATGCCATCGTCGTCTCAAGCCCAGGCGGGCGGTCCGCACTCGAATACAGGGAAGTGCCCGACCCGTCCCCCGGCCCCGGCGAGATCGTGATCGATGTCGCGGCGGCGGGCGTCAACTTCACCGACATCTACCACCGTGAGGGCCGCTATCCCCTGCCGACGCCGTTCACCGTGGGCTCGGAGGGCGCCGGCACGGTGTCCGCCGTGGGCCCCGGCGTGGAGGACGTGGCCGCCGGCGACCGGGTGGGCTGGGTCAGCGTGCTCGGCGGCTACGCGGAGAAGGCCGTGATCCCGGCGGACAAGGCCATCCCGCTGCCGGAGCACGTGCCGTTCGACCTCGCGGCGGCCGTCCTGCTGCAGGGCCTCACCGCGCACTACCTCACCCACTCGCTGTACGAGGTGAGATCTGGGGACGACGTGCTCGTGCACGCCGCGGCCGGTGGTATGGGCCTGCTGCTCACCCAGATGGTGAAGCTGCGCGGCGCACGGGTGATCGGCACCGTCTCCACCGAGGAGAAGGAGAAGCTGGCCCGCGAGGCCGGCGCCGACGACGTGCTGCGCTACGACGGCTTCGCCGACAAGGCCCGCGAGCTGACCGGCGGCAAGGGCGTGCACGTGGTGTACGACGGCGTCGGCGCGGCCACCTTCGACGGCAGCCTTTCCGCCCTGCGGGTGCGCGGCATGCTGGCGCTGTACGGCGCGGCGAGCGGCCCCGTGGCGGCGTTCGACCCGCAGCGGCTCAACCAGGGCGGGTCGCTGTTCCTGACCCGGCCCACCCTCGCCCACTACACCGCCACCCGCGACGAGCTGCTGTGGCGCGCCGGCGACGTGCTCGGCTGGGTGGAGTCGGGGGCGCTGAAGGTGCACGTCTCCGGGCGTTACCCGCTGGCCGACGCGGCCCGGGCGCACGAGGACCTGGAGGGCCGCCGCACCACGGGCAAGCTGCTGCTCATCCCGTGAGCGTGATCGTGGCGCGGTGGCGGCCGCCCTCGCCAGGCCGCCACCGCGCCGCGACGGGCGGTCAGGAGGTCGCCATGCCGTACAGCACGACGCCGAGGTAGATGCCCCCGGCGAGCGCCACCACGTGCAGCACGATGGACCACACGCGCAGGGCGGTCTCGTTCCTCATCGTTGTCACCTTCCCCCGGAGCCGTTCAGCAGGCGCGCCTTGGCGGCGGCGTACTCCGCGTCGTCCAGGCGCCCCGTGCGGTGCAGCGCGGACAGCCGTTCGAGCTGGCCCACCAGGTCGCCGCCGGCCGAGGACGCCACGTCCTGCGGGCGCAGCTCGACGAACCGCGACGGCGGGCGTACCGGCGCGTCCTGCGGCGGCGGTGCGTCCCGCGGAGAGGGCATGTCCTGCTCGCCGGGCAGCGTCACCGTGGTCGTCCAGCGCACCCCGCCAGGGCCGGGCGACGGCGGCACGACCTGCGGCGCCGTACCCCAGAACACCGACCGCAGCGCCTGGCGGTTGAACAGGAACGCCAGCGGGGCGCCGCCCATGAAGAGGAACACGATCGCGCAGATCATGAACCCCCACTCGATGCCGGGCCCCGACGCCGCCGACTCCAGGAAGGCGTAGCCCAGGCTGAGGAACAACGCGGGCCAGGCCAGCGGTGTCAGCCTCGGCCCCACCGGCAGCGCGCCGGCGACGTACACGCCGAGCGCCGCGATGCCGCCGAAGATCGACACCGGCATGATCCAGGCGATGCCGTCGGGGCAAGGTGTGGCCACCACGTACGGCCCGCCGGAGCCGCAACTGCCGCCGATGTTCATCACGGCGCGCGAGCCGAGGAACAGCAACGTCATGCAGCAGGCCAGGCCGCCCAGTCCGAGCAGCGTTCCCAATGACTTCCGGACCAATCGGCGGGGGGTGATCACGCCCGTATGGTAGGTCACCGTCCCAAGTTAAGGAACGTACTATCTGATTTGATAATCCATCCCTTTTTCCACGAATAGTTCGACCAACCGGTTGATCGAAAGTGTCATGACGTCGTGGGCTCCGGCGGCCAGCCGATCAGCCGCGCCCCCATCACCGCGGTCTCCAGCGTGAACCGCTGCGTCGGGTCGTCGGGCGAGAAACCGGTGAGACGGCGGACCCGCTCCAGCCGGTACGTCACCGCGCGGGGGCTGATGCCGAGCCGGCGCGCCGCGGCCGTCTGGTTGCCCTGCGCCGCGAACACCGCCTCCAGGGTCTCCAGCAGCGGCTCAGGACCGCCCCTCGCCCGCGCCAGCGGATCGAGCACCGTCGTCACCAGATCCTCGATGGCCTCACGGTCGCGCAGCAGCACCGGGAAGACCAGCAGGTCGGCGGCTCTGAGCACCTGGGGGCGCAACCCCAGCCGGTCACCCAGCCTGATCGCGTCGGCGGCCTCGCGGTACGACGTCACCACCCCGCCGGGGCCGCGGTGCGGCCGCCCCACCCCGACCCGCCAGTCCGAGGCCAGCGCGGACCGTACATGGTGGGTGAACTCCCCGGTCGCGGCGGTCAGCGCGCCCGGCACCACGCACACCAGCAGGCCGTCCCTGGCCGCGACCAGGATGTTGTGGGAGCCGAACCGCGTGACCAGCGCCTGCTCGACGTGGCGGATCAGCGGGTCGCCGTCCGCGACCGGCTTGGCGTCCCTGGCGACGGCCACCACGTACGGCTCGGCGAGCCGCAGGCCGAAGTGCTCGGCCCGCTCGGCCAGCCGGTCCGCGCGCCCCTGCAGCAGGTCGTCGATGAACGACCGCCGGGCCGTCTCCTCCTCGCGCAGAGCCCGGTGCTGCGCCCCCTCGTACCCCTCGGCGTACGCCGCGACCGCGCGGCGCAACGCCCCGAGCGTGGCGGCGTCGGCGGAACGCAGGGTGAGCTCGGCGGTGAGCAGGCAGGCGTCCACGAGGGCACGCATCGGCACGCCGCGCTCGGCGGCGGACGCCCCACGCGCGCGTAACTCCTCGATGGCGTCCCTGGCGGGCAGGCGGCCGGTCGCGGAAGCCGCCTCCAGAACCGCGGGGTACCCGCCGAGAAGATCGGCGGGCACCCCGGTCGCCTCGCTCACCTGAGCGAGAACGTTCATCAGACTCCTACATCACGCCGGTCGAAGGAGAGGACGGCGGTCATGGCCAGGACGAGGGTACCGGCGAGCAGCACGAGGTAGTCGACCACCGGTACGCCGCTGAACAGCGGGGTGCCCTCACTGTAGTAACGGAACGGCGAGAGCCGGCTCAGCCAGTCCATGACCTGCACGTCCTTGGCCAGGGCGTTCACGACGTAACTCGCGACCGCGTACCCGCCCGTGACGGCCAGCGCCAGCGCCTTGCGGCCCGTGATCGCCCCCACGGTGAGCGTCAGGGTGCCGAACAGCAGCACCAGCAGGAACAGCCCGAGGTGCGCCGCCAGGATGCGGCCCACCGGGACGCCGAGATCCACCGCGCTCGCGGCCAGCAGGACGACCAGGAACGACACCACGGCCACGGCGAACAAGGCCAGCGCCAAGGCCGCGTACCGCTCCAGGAGCAGCCGGCTGCGGGAGATCGGCAGGGTGAGGGTCAGCTCCAGCGTGCCCGACTCCTCCGGCGCGGCGATCGCCCGGTTGGCGACGGCGACCGCGCACATGATGAACAACAGAGGCAGGAAGAACTGGTAGATGATCGCCTGGAGGAAACCGGCGCCGCTGGTGATGTCCTCCAGGCCACCGAGCAGCCTGCGGATGCCGTCGGGGTACTTCGTCATGGCGGCCTGCGAGTACAGGTCCGGGTTGGCGCGGATCTGCGGGAAGAACGAGGTGTAGCCACCGGCGAACGCGCAGATGCCGACGGTCCAGCCGATCAGGGCACGGCGGTAGTCGCGCAGGGTCTTACGCATGAGCGTGGGCATGGTGCTCCTCCTCGCTGTAGTAGGTGAGGAAGATCTCCTCCAGGTCCGGCTCGGCACTGACCATGTGCACGACGGTGAACCTCGCCGCCGCCTTGACCAGCGCGTCCGGGCGGCCGTCGATGGTGCAGCTCACGCCGGCGCCCTCGACCTTCAGGTCCCGCACCCCCGGCAGGTCGCGGAACGCGTCCTCGGGGACCGGCGCGTCGAAGTGGAACTCCACCCTTCTGACCGCCTTCTCCCTCAGCGCGGCGACGTCCTCCACCGCGACGAGACGCCCCTTCCTGACGATGCCGACCCGGTCGGAGACGTGCTCCACCTCGGCGAGGACGTGCGACGACATGAGCACCGTACGTCCCGACGTGCGGGCCTCCCGCACCATGGCGAGGAACTCCTGCTGCACGAGGGGATCCAGCCCGCTGGTGGGCTCGTCCAGGATGAGGAACTCCGGTTCGTGCATGAACGCCTGGATCAGGCCGACCTTCTGCCGGTTCCCCTTGGAGAGCTGCCCCATCCTCACGGACAGGTCCGCCTCCAGCCGCTCGGCCAGCTCGTCGATCCTGTTCCGCCCGACCCCACCCCGCACCCCCGCCAGGAAGCGCAGATACTCCCCCGCCTTCTCCCTGCCTTCCAGCGCCAGCTCCCCCGGCAGGTACCCGATCCTGGCCCTGGTCCCCGCGTCCCGCGGATCCGCCCCGAGCACCCTGACCACGCCCCTGGTCGGCCGGATCACATCCAGGAGCAGCCGGATCGTGGTCGTCTTCCCGGACCCGTTCGGCCCGAGGTAACCGAACACCTCCCCTGGCCGGATCTCCATCGTGAGATCCTCCAGCCCTCGGCGCGCCCCGTAGAACTTCGTCAGTCCCTCGGTCTCCACCACTGCTGTCATGCCGAGAATGGTGGCGCTTCCCGGGCTCCCGGTGACATCACCGGTTCCGCACACTTGGCGGGGTGTTCGCTTCCCGGATCCGGCAACCATCGACGGACGAGTCCTCCGGCACTCCGCCGGCGGTGAACACCGGCCCGGCCGTGGCCGGCGATCACTACAGTCCAGCCTCATGACGACGATCACAACGCGCACGGTCGAGTACCCGGCCGACGGCCTGACGATGATCGGACACCTCGCGCTCCCGGCCGGTGCCGACCGCCGGCCCGCGGTCCTGGTCGGGCCGGAGGGGCCGGGGCTCGGCGACGTCGAGCGCCGCCGGGCCGACGCGCTCGCCGAGCTGGGATACGTGGCGCTGGCCTTCGACATCCACGGCGGACGCCGGCTCACCGACCCCGAGGAGATGCTGGCCCGTTGCATGCCGCTGCTCGCCGACCCCGACCGGATGCGGGACATCGGCCACGCGGCGCTCGACGTGTTGCGCGCCGAACCGCGGACCGACCCCGGCCGGATCGCCGTCATCGGCTACGGCACCGGGGGCGCCATCGGGCTGGAACTCGGCCGTGACGGCGCCGACCTGCGCGCGATCGGGACAGTCAACGCACTGCTGACGGGCCGGCCGGGCGAGGCGGCACGCATCCGCTGCCCGGTGTGGGCCGGGGTCGGGTCGGAAGACCCGATCATGCCACCCGCGCAACGGGACGCGTTCACCGCCGAGATGCAGGCCGCGGGCGTCGACTGGCGCCTCGTGGTCTACGGCGGCGCCCTGCACGCCTTCCACCACCCGCCGGTCGACCACACCGTGCTCCCCGGCGTCGGCTACCACCCGCGGCACGCGCAGCGAGCCTGGCGCGACATCGTCGCCCTGCTCACCGAGTGCCTTCCCGTAGCGGAGTGATCTGCTGACCGGTGGGTCACTTGGCGTCGATGCCACAGGTGCCGTCACCCGTGCCGCCGGGGAGGCGGTGCCGGTAACGGGCGACAAGACGGTAGAGGAATTCGGCCCCCCAGCTGAGGGGCGGTGTCAGGGTGATACGGCCGAGGATCCGCCAAAGCGGGGACGGCTGCACGGCCAGCAGGACGCCGACGGCGCGGGCACCGTGGGCACGCAGACCGTCCGGGCCGAGAAGCTGGACAGATTCGTTGACCTGGGCGATGGTCAGCCCGTGCCGGGTGAGGTCGAGCCCCTGCCAGGCGGAGACCCTCGGCATGTACGGCAGGTGCTTGCGTGCGAGATCCAGGCACATCCGGCAGAAACCGCAGTCGCCGTCGTAGACGAGAAGCATTCTCGTAGCCCTTCATATGCCGTGAACCCGGTCTGATCCCTACCTTCCGCAATCAGGAGACCCTACACATCGGTACCGTTTGTCACGGACCGCCGACCCGGCAGGGAGAACTCATGCCGAACGTGATTCTCGACATATCGATGTCCCTGGACGGCTACGTCACCGGCCCGGGCGACGAGATCGGCCGCGAGCTGGGGGAAGGCGGCGAAGCACTCCACCACTGGGTGTTCGGCGGCCCCTGGCACTACGACGGCCCGCTCGGTACCGCGTCCTCCCCCGACCGCGATATCCTCGATGAGCTCTTCTCCACGATGGGGGCCTTCGTGATCGGCCGCCGCATGTACGACATCGTCCAGGGCTGGGGCGACGACCCGCCGTTCGCCGTCCCGTGCTTCGTGCTCACCCACCGCGGCCAGGACGGCATCGTCAAAGGTGACACCAGCTTCACCTTCGTCACCGACGGCATAGCGAGCGCCGTCGCCAAGGCCGTGGCGGCGGCCGGCGACAAGGACGTCAGCATCGGCGGCGGCGCGGCCATCGCGCAGCAGGCCCTCGCCGCCGGCCTGGTGAACGAGATGCAGATCCACCTGGCGCCGGTACTGCTCGGCGCAGGCATCCGCCTGTTCGACCACGTCCCCGCGGCTTCGATGAGCGTCGTCCGCGTGGTGGACTCCCCGCTGGCCACCCACATCAAGTACCGCCTCTAGACCGCTCCCCCCGGCGCCAGCACCGGCAACCCCGCCGGGGCTCCCTTCTCGATCAGCTCCAGCAGCCCCGCGGTGTCCACGTGGTCCTCGATCAGGTCGGCGAGCGCGTCGAACTGCCGCTCCCGCAACGCCGCGAACGACACCCCAGGCGCCGGCGTGAACTCCCGTCCCGCCCTGGCCGCCACATCGGCGAGGAACGCTCTCCGGAAGTCGTCGTTCTCCAGCGCGCCATGCCACGTCGTCCCCCACACGTCCCCGGCGCGGCACCCGTCGAGGAACGGCTCCGCCTCCCCCGTCACCGTCACGATCCCGTGATGGATCTCGTACGCCGCCACCGGGCACCCGTACGCCGTCCCCACCGGCCGGCCGAGCGTCTTCCCCGCCGCGAACTCGACGGCCACCGGCAACATCCCCAGCCCCGCCACCCGCCCCGCCCTGGACTCCACCTCGTCCACGATCGTGTGGCCCAGCATCTGGTACCCCCCGCAGACCCCGAGCACCGGCCCCCTGCGCTCCCGAACCACGTCGGCCAGCCCCGTACGCCGCAACCACTCCAGGTCACTGACCGTGGCCCGTGACCCCGGCAGCACCACCAGATCCGCCTCCGCGACCTCCCGCGCATCCGCGGCCCGCGACACGAACCGCACACTCACCCCCGGCTCCGCCGCCAGCGCGTCCACATCCGTGAAGTTCGAGATCCGCGGATACCGCACCACCACGACCCGCAGCCCCGCCCCCACCGCCTCCGGCCGGTTGTCCAACGCCAGCGAGTCCTCCAGATCGAGCCACAACCCGTCCAGCCAGGGCAGCACCCCGTACACCCTCCGGCCCGTCAGCCGCTCGATCATGTCCACCCCCGGCGCCAGCAACTCCGCCGCCCCCCGGAACTTGTTGATCAGGAATCCGCTCACCAACGCCTGGTCGCCCGCCTCCAGCAGCCCCACCGTCCCGTAGAGCGCCGCGAACACCCCACCCCGGTCGATGTCCCCCACCACGACAACCGGGAGACCGGCCGCCCGCGCCAGCCCCATGTTCGCGATGTCCCCCCGCCGCAGATTGATCTCCGCCGGACTCCCCGCCCCCTCACAGATCACCACGTCGAACGAGTCCCGCAACCGCCGATAGGACTCCAGCGCCACCTCACGCAACCGATCCTTGTAAGCCCCGTACTCCAACGCGTCCACCTCAGCCAGCGGCTTCCCCAACACCACGACCTGGCTCCGCCGCTCCCCACCCGGCTTCAGCAGAACCGGATTCATGTCCGCCGAAGGCTCCACCCCCGCCGCCCAAGCCTGCGCCACCTGCGCCCGCCCGATCTCCGCCCCATCCGCAGTGACAAACGAATTAAGCGACATGTTCTGCGCCTTGAACGGCGCCACCCGAACCCCAAGCCGCGCCAACCACCGGCAAACCCCCGCCGTAACCACACTCTTCCCCGCATCGGATGTAGTCCCCGCCACCAACAACGCCCCTCTGATCACCCCCCAACCATGCCAGACCCCCAAACCCCCAACACCCTCCCCCCTCAGGCCCAACGTCCACCACCAGCACCCGACACCTCAACGTCCACCGTCCACCGTCCACCGTCCACCGTCCACCACCAGCATCCGATGCCTGAACACCGAGCACCCAACAGCCGCCACCAGTGCCTGACATCCGCCAGGAGGCTCCCACTCCCTTCCGCCCCAACCCAGAAGGATCCCGCCCACACAAATGCGGCAACCGCCCCCGAGCCCCCTCCAAATCCCCACCCTCCAGGAACCGAGCCATAAAAAGCCCTTCCCGAACAAGAGAAGACCCCCCAAGCACCGCCCACGTGGCCACAGCCGTAACAGCGGTACGCCCCACCACACTCCCCCGGGTCACCCGCTCCGCCACAACCCCCACACCCCCCGCCACCCCGACACACACCACCACATGAACAACCCCCCGCCCCCGAGCCCGCCCATAAACCCGCTTCTCCACCCACCCCGCGAACCGCCCGAACACCGCCACCGGATGCCCGGCCCCCTCCGGATCCCCGAACACAGCATCCGCCACAACCCCCAGCAAAATCCCCAGCCCACGCACGAACGTCCTCCCCGAGATCACCCGCTAACCCGGACGAACGTTACTACCGCAGACAAAAAGCAAGCTCATCCCAGTTGTCATCAAGCCAAGCCGCCGCCCGCCGAATCCGATCCCCCGCCCCCGCGTCCCACATCCGCGCCCATCCCCCGCCCTCCCGGACGGCCCGAGCCCGCATCCACTCGTACGACCGCCCGAACCGCAACCTGCTGACCTCCAGCAACCGCCGCCGCTCCCCGGCCTCCAGCCCATAAGCGTCACAGAACAGCCGCAACCGCGCCCCCACATCAAGCCCCCGCTGCCGAGGATCCCGATCGATCGGATCCGCGATCGGCCCCCAGTGCCGCACCGTGGTAGCGATGTCGTACAGCCGCGTCACCGGCCGCGCCATGTCAAAGTCGATCAACGCCCAAGGCCGCCCATCCCGAAATATCACGTTCTCCGTGGTGATATCGCAATGCCCCACCAGCTCAGGCGCCTCGTCCTCCGCCGACCCGTCCTCCCAAACGGCATCCGCCGGCGCCCGAAACGAAGCCACCGCATCGTGATACCGCCGCACCAACTCCGCCAACTCCCCCAGCACGTCATCCCGCACCGCATAAGCAGGCAACGGCCAGACCCCCGCCTCCCCCGGCATGAACGAAAGAACCTCCCGCCCCACCTCATCCACCCCGAAAACCCGAGGCGCCCCCTCGAACCCCACATCCTCCAGATGCCGCAACAACGCGTGCACCGCCCCCGCCGACCGCCCCATCGTCCGCCGCACGGTATCCCCCACCCGCACGACCCCGTCCGTCACATCCCCACCAGCAAGCACGATCTCCGCATCGGCCGTACGCGAAAACATGCCACCCAACCTTAGCCCCACCCCACCAAGATCACGTGTCGCACAGTGCCCGATCTACCCCGCCCCACCCCGCCCCTGAACAAACCGCCGCACCATCTCAGTAGACCTCCACCCCGTGATCCTCATCAGCTCAAGCGGATCCCCCCCGGCAGCCAGATGCCCCTCCGCCACCGTGTACCGGAACCGATGCGGATGCAGCCGCCCAGCGATCCCCGCCTCCCGCCCCCGTCTCTCCAAAATCTGCTGAATCCCGGACGCGGTAAGCCGCCTCTCCCCACCCCGAGCCGTAACCCCCCGCATCGGCAACCACAACCAAGGCGACGAAGCATGCGGATGCCGAGCCCGAGCCCGCAGATACCGATCGATCGCCACCACAGCCTGCCCCCCGATAGGCGCCAGATGCGCCGGTTCCCCCACCCCCCGATCGATCCGCAACACCCCTTCCCCCAACCGCACATCATTCTGCCCCTCGTCATCCGGCCGATACCGCAACCCCGCCAGCCCAGACACCCGCATCCCGTTGTCCATCAAGATCCGAATAATCGCCATATCCCGCCGATCCACCCAAGCCCCCCCAGAACACACCTCCACCAAGGCAGCCAGCTCCGCCTCCCCCAACACCTCAACCCCCCGCACCCCCACCTCAGGCGCCTCAACCCCCTCCACCGGCGAAGGAGCCACCCGCTCCCCCTCACTCACCACCCAGTTAAAGAACACCCGAAGATTCCGAAAATGCTTATGCGCATTCCCCGCACTAGTCTCCCGAGCACACCAAGCCAAAAACCCCCGAACATCCTCCGCCCCCACCCCCTCCACATCCGCAGACACCCCCCGCTCCGCCAGAAACCCAACCAACGCCCGTACGCTGTCCAAGTAACTCCGCACAGTCCCCGGCGCCCGCCCCGCCCCCCGCAACACCATCTCCCAAGACCCCACCAACTCCAACAGAGGCGTAGACGCCACCGCCCGTCTTCGAGCCCGCACCACAACCCCCCACTCCCAAATCCGATACTGTTCAACCGCTGACCAGATATGCTACCTTCCACCATGACCCGTGAACACCCAGTTCACCCCCCCACTCCCAGCGCCCTTAGCTCAGCCGGATAGAGCACCGGACTTCTAATCCGACGGTCGCAGGTTCGAATCCTGCAGGGCGCGCCCTCCAGACCAGGTCGCACCCTTGCTGACCTGGTCTTTTCTCTTGATCGGCGAGTGCCCCAACCCGCAGCCGGATGCCACCCGAAGCAGCCCCGAGCCACCCCTCACGGGATATACGCGGGATGAAGTCCGCGACGTTTCCGCAGGTCAGAGCAGCCTTTTGCTTGTTCGCGGGAGGGAACCAGGGTACGCGGAAGGGCCTGCCAGCGAGCTAGGACCCTAAACAGGATTCGATCATCGCCGAACCGGGTCGCGGCGTCACGGCCATGGTCGGCCTCGCGCTAGATCGTTGAGCAACTCGGACAGCAACGACTCCTCAAATGCAGGCGCGCCGGTCCGGATCATCACCTCAGCCAAGGCCGGATCCCATGGCGTGTCCGCCTCGTCGATGGCTGACAGCGTGTCTTCGCTCGGGATTCCTACCGACGCCAGGTAATCCGCGACACGCATCCTCCATGGCACAGCGGCTGGGCACACGGACAACAGCGCCCGCATGTGCGCCAGTCCCGCTGAATCGAAGTCGGCGCGCGCCGCCACCCTCCATCCGTTTCGGGCAAGCGCGGCTACGGCATTCACCTCTAGTGTCGACGGCGTGCCGACCGTGCACAGTAGCCGCACCGGGACGGGAGGCGACGTTGCTGCCAGCCCGGCTGCGGCGGTGACCACGGATGGGTTCTCGGTCACGAACACCCAGGTGTCGGTTGTCGGGGGCCCAGGCCAGATCGATCGAGCGAGTTCGCGCGGGGGTATGGTCACGACGGCGTCGGGAGGTAATGTCCATCCCTCGGGGTGAATACCTATGGAGATCAGACCGCCAGTCACGTCGTCGTAGTCGACCCCCAATGCTTCCCATGCTTCGCGCCGCCTTGTTCCGGTGGCATTGACCAGGGCGAGCACTAGCCCGGCCAGTGGGGTACCGTCGTCGAGCGCGTGCGGGTCGCCGGCCACCAGTGTCCGCCGATCGGATCGCCGTCCTGGCGGGGGTAGCGCGGCCAGGACCGCGGTGGCCTGTGCTATCAGACGTCTCGGTGTGGGGTGTGCCGCGAGTCGGGCCAGCCAGCCTCGCATTCGCAACCGTGACCATGCTTCGGGTAGATCAACCCGTGCATGCACGTGCTCGGGTAGCCGCTCGAGCGCGCGATCGAGATCGCCGCGCAGGGCATCTAGCAACTCCTCGCGGGTTCGCTTCGCCATGGCACTTGTCGCTAGGCGTCGGCGCATCGCGTGGGCAGCGACGGTGCCGGGTGTCAGCGCCTCGCCTCTCACACGCACTCGGGCGGTGAGGGCCTCGAGGTCTACAGTGCGACGCTGCCCCGCGCGCAATACGGACCCGCCGAGCAAACCAATTGCGGCCGCGCGAGCAGCTGGTTGCTGAGGCGCCGTGACGGCCAAAGACCCCTGTGTCAGAGCAGGGTCACCACGCCGGTCGGCGGCCTTCCCGATCGCTGTCCATAGCCAGTGCAGCTCGTGAGTGATCAGTGGGGCCAGGTCGGTGTCGGCGCATTCGCCTGCGCAATAGGGACAGTCACTCATGATCCGCCTCTGGAGTCAGATCGCTGGCCAGACCGTGCATCCCACGAATCAGCATGGGGAATGAGACAACCGTCCCGTCGCTGCCCGCCTCCAGATCATGTGCGTCGATGCCGTCCCAGGCGCCGGGCGCGCCGTCCCAAAGGTAGCTTGTGCAAATTAGGTCCAGGTCGAGTTCGGCCAGGTACCGTGCCAGCCCCTCCCGGCCGCGTTCATCGACCTCCGCAGGCACCTCGTCGAGGGCGATCAGCCGCAGCCCGTGCTGGACAAGGCGGTCGTAGGCGGCAGCCACTGCCGCGATCATCGGCGCCAGCACCACCAAGCGGCGTTCTCCACCGGACAGACCTGTCCGCGACGACCACCGCTGGGCGCTGCCGCCGGGACGCGTCACCTCGTAGTGCACATCAACCCATCCGCGGACATCGACAGCGGAGGAGAGCCTGTCCGCCATCGACTCTCCATCCGCCGCGCCGATGAGCTGCTGCAGGGCCTGCCCGACCAAGGTCTTTTGCTCGGGAGTTCGGTCGGCGTCTGCGACCTTGCAGGCCAGCTCGTATACGGTACGGACGGCTGGCGAAAGATCGTCGGAAAGCCGGACACGGACTTGGACCGCAACTCCGGACGACGCCGCCGCGGACCGCATCTTGCGGTTGACGTCGTCTGCCCAGTCATGCATGCGGGTCCACGCGGTTCCGATTGCTGAAGGGAGCCGGCCGACGACGAAGTCCCGCAGCGCGGACTCCTCAGCGGCATCCAGCGCGGCCTGGGCCTTCGCCTTCAGCTCCTGTGCTCGGCGGGAAGCCGATACCGGAGTGAACGACATGTCATCGTGGGTCAGTACGAATGTGTCCAGCTGCCCGTAGCTGTCGGCGGGGTCCAGCGTCCATATGCCGGCCAGCGCAGCTCGGGCGGAGTCGTAGCGCTCTCGCAGAGTCTTCCGACTGTAGGTTCGGCGACCTGTCAGCGCGGCGGTGACCATGTCGAGAATGTTCTCTTCCGCGGACATGTCCACGTGGGGCTGCCTGAACAGCACCTCGGCGACGCCCGGCGCGGCGAGTAGCGCCTGTAACTCGTCATGTCGCGCTTTGGCAGCCGGCCGTGCGGCCTGTTCAACACCTCGTGCTGCCTTGAGCTTCTCACCCAGCCGGGCCACATCCTTCGACGCTTCCTCCACCAGCTCACGTGCTGGGTCGACTTGCGCCTGCAATTGGTCACGTTCCGCACAGGCGGCGGCGCGGTCGTCATGCGCCTTTCGCGCGGCCTGACCGATGGTCTCGCGAAGCACGCGAAGCTTCTCTGCGGTCGACTTTGCTGCGTCGTATGCTCCTTGGGCATCCGAGCGCAACCGTGGCAAGGCCACGACCGTTTCATCGAGGCGTTCAATTTCGGCGAGCAATCGCTCCAGCCGTGGTCGCAGCCGTCCCTTCACTGCCGCCGCAGCGGTATTCAACGTCTTCGCCGCAGTCATCGAGTCAGCGTGAAGCCTGGCCAACGTGTCCAGATCAATAGGCAGGGAACGGGCGCTTGTGCGGTCGGCCCATTCGCGTCGCCGTGCGGTGGCGTGCTCGGACGCCCTGATGGACTTTGCCTCGGCTTCTGCTGCCTCGGTCCGAAGCCGAGCAGCCTCCTTGGCCTCGGAAACCCGCTTCGCTTCGTGCTCCTCCAGCCTGTCCAGGCGCGGGAAAGATACGACGTGATCGTCGATCTCGGTGACGCGCTGGCTCAGCCGATCGGCGGCCGCACGTATACCGGCCGCCGCTTCATCAAGTGCGGCCGCCTCTCCATCTAGCTCGCCGGCACGCGCGAGGGCTGCGGCACGGCGCTGGACACCGCCCACATGCTGCGCGAGTGGTAGCAGGCCAGGATCGTCGGCACCGGGAGCACGGCCGAACAACTGCCCAGTACGGAACGTTCCGTCACGACCGATGGTCAGTGCCGCACCGTCTCCCCAGCCACCGAACACCGTCGGGTGCAGTGCGATGCGGTTGAGCACTGCGGTGGCGACATCGGCGAGCGGATGTTTGCCGTCGACCGCGAGGACGGCGGAGAGATTGTGGGGGACGGGTGGTCCCCCAGGCCTAACCTGCCAGGCACTGGTAACCGTACCCTCGTTAGTGAGGGTGGCCGAGAGCAGACCGGATGCGGCAAGAGCGGTTTCGATCAGGGCTCGGGCGCGCGAGTCTGAGAACCCTGGGACCCACTCCAACGCTGCTGCGAAAGCCCTGCTGTCGTCACTGGCGGTCAGCCATGATGGCCGCGGCAAAGGCAGCAGCTGTCCCGATCGAAGCTTGATCGCTTCTTTGCGGCAAGCGGTGGCGTTTGTGATCAGCCTTTCAGCGTCTGAGAGGAGACCGCGTCGCCGTTCGAGTAGCGTGGCACGCGCCCGTGCGCCGCGATCGGCAGCAAGCAGGCGCCAACTGCGCGCCTCATCGAGAATCTGCCCCGGTTCGGCGGCCCGCAGGTCGTCGAGGTCGCCAATGGTCCACAAGGTGATCCCGATGTCACCCTCGGCCAGCTCGGGATACAGATCACTCTGGGTGGTCGGCCACTCGGCAAGCTCATCGAGCAGCGCGTGGGCTGCTTGATGAGCCGCCGCCGTGGCTTGGCTCTCTTTCTGCGTTCCAGCGTCTGCGGAGAGTTCGGCGTTGTGCGCGACGTCCTTCGCCCGGCGAGCGGTGCTGAGGACCGGCTGGACCGTTCTTTCGAAGTCGGAGAGCGCAAGCTGGGCGTCACCCGCTCGGGCGGAATGTGTGTGAGCCAGCTTCGTCCATCGCTCTGCCGTGGCGTCTAATTGGCGAGGGTCTGCGTCCACAACCAACTTCGGCCCGGGGTCGACCGTGGTGCCAGCGATCGTAACGACTGATTGCGGTGTGGAAGACCACGTCGATATCGGCTTATCGAGGTTCGCGGTGGTGTCCACGCTGCTGACAGTGCTCACGTGCTCGTCGAGGTCAGTGGTGAGCTCGTCCAGCCGAGCCGTCAGCGAGATGGTCTGGTCACGCACTGTCATCCCTGCGGTCTTCAACCGGGCGATGGCGGCTTCGGCGTGCTTTCTCTGGCTGACGAGGAGCGTGTCAAGGTCACCGATCCTCTCTCCGGCCTTGTAGTGCTCGTTGGCTTCGAGCGCCTCGATGCGAGCATTCACGTCCCGCAGACGCTCTTTCAGGTTTGCCTCTGTCAGCCGAGCCTCGCTCTCGTTCTCCTGGGCAGTGGCCAGGCTGCTCTCGAGGCGGCGACTTTTCCCCTCAGCGTGGACGACCGCGTCTGCCGCCTCGGACGCGACGGCATGGGCGTCGGAGATAACGGACGCGACATGCCCGGCCCAGGTGGCGGCAAACTCCTCGAGCACGTCAGCCGCCTCGCTGTCACGGTTGAACGCGTCGCGAGTCGCGTCGGACTCGGCGAGTGCTTCTGCGGTTGCGATGACGATGTCTTCGGCGACGCCAGGCAGTGCTTCGCGTAGCGCGTCGGCGGCGGCGCGCGGTGACACCTCACCGAGGAGGGACGGATTGCGGACCGCACGAATCCGCTCTGCAAGATCACGCAGTTGAGGAGCAGTCGTGCGCCATACGCGTGCGGCCAGATGCATCACATAAGCGTCCTCGTCCTCAAAAATCTGCCCACCGGCGGCCGTGACGATCTCTGCGAACCGCTCGAGCATCAAGGGCGCGCGGCCTGCCTCGTAGAGAGGAAAGTCAATGATCGGCGCACCGGGAACAGCAAAGGGTATGACCTTGACCGCAGGGGAGGCGCCTGCCGAGAACTGCAAACGCACTCCGAAACTATGCGTGCCCTCACTGCCCGGACCGGCGAGTGTCATCCACACATATCCATAGCGGCGCTTTCCCGTGGTGCCCTCCCTCATCAGCGAACTCAGCGACGTGGTGCGGGCCTTGCCCGCCACCAGTCGGTGCGCGTTGAGATCGAGGAGATAGGGCCAAAGTGCCTCAAGTGCGGTGGTCTTGCCGGTGCCGTTCGGGCCACGCAGCAACAGACGCCCGGAGGCTGCGTCGAGGACGAGGTCGCCGTAGCGCCACACGTTCGACAACCCTGCGCTCACCAGCCGCCAGCGTGTGCCGAACCGCTCGAGATGACCGGCGGGTGGCACGAGATCCTGCTCGTCGAACAGCGGTATGGGCAAATCAGGGGACACGAGGCTCAGTCCTCCGTGGGGTCGGCGGAGTGTGACGGGTTGAAGGGGCGTTCCTGCTCACCAGCGGGCGTTATCCACGTGCCCGCAACGGCACCCGCGGAGGGTTCGGGATGCCAGCGCCCTGCCGCTGGCGAGAACCACCATTGCGGCTCACCGTGTTGATCGCCGGCGCCGCTCGTGTAGTCCGTACGGAGCAGGTCGAGACCGCTCAGAAGCCCACGAACCTTCTCGGCGAGACCCGCCGGGTTGTCGACGTCCTCCCGCGCCCACCCTCCGCGCCCCGCCCCGAACTGTCCGCCCCACCGCCGCAGCAGCGAGATGACGACCGACTCCGGAAGGCAGCGCCATCCCGGGCGGTCTGTGGCCCGGGCTCCGTGGAGCGCCGCCGCGTCGCACAACAACAGTGCGGCGTGACCCGTCGTACCCGGTGTCGGAAACGGCAACGGGCCCAGCTCATACGGATACCGGAACGCATCGCTAGGCACGATGAATGCCGCGCCCTCCGCACGGCGCTCAGGATGCAGTCCGAAAGCGGCCGCCAGCGGTTCTCCGTCATCGCCGCGGAACCGTCGTGATAGCCAATCCGACTCCGCCTCGTCGAGGTCGGCGACATGTACGAGCGTGTCATCGACCAACCGCCTGCGCATTCGGCGAGCCGCATCAGGCTCCCGTTCGACGAGGGCGAGCCAGCCCGCCGGGTCAGCACTCGGGTCGGCGTCGGCGAAATTGGCGATCACGTGGCTGAGCCAGGTGTGGTGCACAGCCAAGAGCACGGGCGCGTTCTCGTCGTGCACAAAGTTGTCTACGCTGCCGTCCATTTCCTCGACGACGCCACGCTGATCCAACATCCGCAGCGCCATGGCAATGGCGCGCCGCTCGGTGAGGTCATTGCTGACCGGCAGCCCCGCCTCGGCCGCCGCGGCGCGCGCGGCGGTAACCAACTGGCCGAGGCCCACTTTCGGTGGCATGGCCTCGGCCGCAGCGACAAGGAGGAAGAACCACGAGCAGGTCAGCGCTGAGGGCGCTGTCGCTGCCCACGCGATACGGCGTACGGGCGGGGACTTGCGCAGTCTGACCATGTCCCGCTCCACAACGAGCGGCCACCCGAGCCGGGCGAACGTGTCACGCACCGCGTCGAGGTTTCTGCGGACAGCCGCGATCATTTCGTCGTCACGCCCAGCCACAAGCCACGGTTGGGCGGCGAGAGTTCGCAGCGCCGCACTCACCTCAGCATCGGCCTCCACCGACCATGCTCGTCGGTTGCGGCTTTTTTGTACCTGCCGGGGCGTTGCCGCATTCGTCTGTTCCTCACTCATGCCGCACCACCCCTCACCAGGCGGAGGGCGACCGCGTCCGCGTCGTCACCTTTCACGATCGGTGTCGTGGCGCGTGTGCCCGCGGGGTGGAACACCACGGCCCTGCCCGGAAGCCACACGCGCCAGGTGGGGGCGCGCAACACTCCAACATGGCCTGGAACATGGAAGAGCGTGCAGGCAAGACCGTCACGGTGCGCACTACGCCGGGTCCGTTTCGCGTCACCGGCCGTCCCCCGGCTCGCGGCCATCAGCGCGGCGAGCGCCAGCCGGGCCGCGTCCGCCGAGAGCTGAGCACCTGGTGCGGCCGCGAGCACTTCATGCAGCGCGTCCGTGTGGGCAGCGGCCCGCTCCCGCCGGCGTGCCTCGATCTCGGCGCGCGCGGCGGTGTCGTCGCGGGCAGCAGGCGGACGGCCTCGGGCGCCTGTGCGCCCCGTCGCACGTAGCAACTCGGGCACGGTGACAGTCGGCCCATCGCGCCATGACGGAACGCGGAGCAGGTCTTCGTCGTCGGCCTCGCCGTACAGTTTGCGCCATGCGTGATCACCCACCGCGGCCATGAACACCGCTGGTCCCAAGCGGGGATCCAGGCACGCACGGGCGAGCTGCAGCGCTCGCGCGCGACCGGTGGCCGTCCACGACGAGGCATGCAGGCGACGCAGGTTGGCGTGCATGCCGGGCAGTGCCCTGACCAGTCGCAAAGCGAATCGTGCCGCTCGTCCGGCGTGCGGATCACACCAAGCCAGCAGCCCATCCCAGTCGCCGCGCCGTCCGCCGCCAGACGCGGTCAACGCACCTCGATCGATCAAGGCGCGAGCCTCAGAGGCATTGACTGCCAGCTCGGCGAGCTTGTCGAAATGCGGCCGCAGGGTGGTCAGTGCACGGTGCGCACGGGCTGAACCGGTTTCGAGCTCGGCGGCTACTCGGGTCGCGTATTCGACCAGAAGTTGCTTCAGTTCGGTTGTCGCCTCATCGTCGAGGTCGAAACGGTCGGCAAGGGTCGCGAGGGTGTCTTCGGCCCCGACGAGAGCGGCATCGAGGTCGTCGTGGCTGGTGAACAGCCTGCCGATGTGCTCGGGCGGCGCGTCCAAGGTTTCCTGCGCCGAGTCCTGTGCCCATGAGGGGAGAGTCGCGACGAGATCGTCCAGCGCGGCGACGACGCGGGCCAGACTGGACAACGGAATCTCGCGCATTGCCGGCGTGCCGGCGAGCACCGTGGAGTAGAACCTCTGCACCTGCCGGCCGGCAGGAGTCGCCGTCCAACGCCAATTACGAGCCAGCAGATCGGCGTGACGCAGTATTCGGCTGGTGTCTGTACGCGCAGACGCGGCCGCCCACTCGCGCAGCTTGTCCAGCCGTGTCTGGACGATTCGCTCTTCGAGCGGCGTACCTGCCGCACGCAATGCCTGAGCCACCTCTGCAGGGGTCAAGTCCGTGATCGACGCTTCGAGTACTCGCATGACTGCGACGTACTCATCGGACTCCGGGGCGACGAGATATGCAGCCGCCCGACGCGAGTCGGTCACGGTCACCTCGAACTCGGCCCCGATCGAGCCTACGCGGTTACCAGTTGCCTCACCCATCCGCTCTCCTTGACCGCAGTGGCGATGACGCGGCGATGGCCTACCCATCACCGGGTATTCGTAGTGAGGTGCGTCGGTCACTCAAGGTACTTTGCCGGACCGACAAATTTCGTTCGCTCTTCGAGTTATACGGTTCACTGGCAGGCAGCGCAGGTCGCCCTTGGGAACCAAGAATGATCTCCGCCCGATAATTGATCAACATCCGAATGCGTCTCACGAACCTTGGTTCTCGTTGCTGCTGGCCGCGTTCTAAGCCGTTGGAGCAGTGCTCCAAGTGCTCGTACACCCCGCAACACGGGAAGCAACGTAAGCGGTCCAAACCGTTAGCGAACGTCACACACCCGCACCAAAGATCTTGCTTCTGGTGGGCCGTCGAACACGGAATGGCTGATGATCAGGCACACAGGAGATCCTTTATGCCGTCAATGCCTTGGCTATCCGCTGGTTGGCGATCTCGCGTTGGCCGTCGATGCACTTGGCATAGACGCGGAGCAGCACGTCCACGCTGTGTCCGGCCCGTTCGGCTACGTCCGGTGCTGGGACGCCGGAGTTAAGCCAAAGCGAGACGGCCGCGTGACGTAGGTCGTACGGCCTGCCGGCCAGGAGCGACGCGACCTGATCAGGAGTCAATGCGTACATCCGCGCCTCCTTCCAGACCTTGGCGTACGCCGTCGTGGAAAAGACGCCACCGGTCGCGGTCCGGAACAGCCGGCCGTCAGTTGCGGTGCCGTGTTGCTCAATGTGCCCGCGAAGGATCGTCACCAGCTCAGGCGGGATCGGCACGTCGCGTATGGCCTTGCGCCGACGTTGCTTCAGCCCGCGGACATCGTGGGTGCTTCCCGAGTCGGAGAACCGCCGTCCGCTCTCCGGCCGTGTCTCCTCCAAGGTCAGCAGGCCCCACCCAGTTGCCGGAAGATGACAGTCCTTCTCGCGAAGCCCGGCCGCCTCAGCGGGCCTCAGGCCGGCGAAGTACATGCAGGCGAACATCCCCGCCAGCATCGCCCCGCGGGACCGGCCGACGTAAGTCACTGCGACAAGGAGTTCCCGAGCCTGCGCCGGGTTGACCACGACCCGCCGGTCCACCTCCCCCGAGACCTTGGCGGGCTTCCAGTTCACACGGTCCAGCGGATTTGCCGAAAGATCCCCCAGCTCGACCGCGTACTCCAGCGCATGATGGAACACCGCCCGCTTGCGCCGGAACGTCGAGTCAGCCGCCCGCGTCCCGTCGAGGGTGACCGACAGGGCCTCCAAGACGGTCCGCACGGTCTTGGCCTCTTCCAGCTCGACCATGGGCAGCGAGGCGGCGGCGAGCCAGCGCAGCGCCGAGGCGTGCTCAGGGTCAAGACTCCCCCGCCGGTCATGTGGGAGGAAGACATGCCCCCGAAGAACCGACCGCAGGACCCTAGGATCGGGCTTACCCGGCCGGTCTCGCAGCAAGGCGAGCGTGACGCCGGTCATCGTGTCGGTGATGCCCTCGCGCGACTTGGCTGCCGAGTGCGGCCACTTGGCCAGCACGTACGCCTGGGCGAACTCCAGCCAGGTCCGCGCAGCCTTGGCCTTGACCAGCGACTCGGGCAGCCCGGTTTCCAGCTCGAAAGCCTCTCCGCGGCGAGCCGCCTGCCGCAGGTCGGACAGGAAGTTCTCGGCCAGGGCCTTGGTGCGAAGAGTCTTGGACTTCTCCCGGCCGCCGACCTTCCAGCGCACCTCGTACGACGCCGTCTTGCTCGACTTGTTCCGGCGGATGTCCCAGAACTTCACGTCATAGCTGGTCGTCATGCGGCTTCCCGCAGCGTCTCCAGCCATGCCTCGAAGTCGCTCCGGTAGACCCGGATCTCACCGTTGGGCAGCTTGAAGCCCTTGGGCGCCTTGCCGATCTCCCGCCAACGGTAGAAGGTGCGGAGGGAGACCCCGCCCAGCTCGGTGAGAATGTCGGGAACGGTCATCAGCTCGTCACGCTTGCTCATGCAGCTTTCCCCTCAGTTGACGAAAGATCGTGTCCATCTCCTTGCGCCTGGAGCTGGTTCATGTGGTTGCGCCACCGTTGCCGTTCGTGGACCGACCGCAGCAGCCGTAGGGCCAGGGGCGGTACGTTGGCGTCGCCGTGCGGAACGGGCCGCCAGACGTAGCGGTGCGGGGCAACTGGCTCGTTGGCGACGCCGAGGGCCTCCAGCACCCAGGTACGCCGGTCCTGCTTGTGCTCGGTCAGCGTCTTGTTCGACCACTTCCGCGAGACCAGGACCCGCCGGCCCGCGTAGCCCAGGTGCTCGGGCTTGTGCGCCTTACCTCGGCACCGGCCCGGAGCCATGCCAGCCTTCGCACTCTTGGGCTGCACCCCGTACCGCAGCCAGTTAGGGCAGGTCGGCGAGCACGGCTCGAACCGCAGCGCGTCCGCCAGCCGTTCGGCGTGCAGCCGCTGAGCCTGGTTGTCCGGGTCGAGGGTGTCGCCGATCGATTTCGTGAGGTACTTCGACAGGTACCGGATGCACTGGTCCGCGTCCTTGGTCCCGGCGAGCACGCCCTGGACATCGACCTGTCTGCCGAAGCGGACCACATGCAGCGGTTCAGCCTCCTCGTCCAGGTCGAGCTGGTCGAGCGCCTCATCCCAGGTCGGCAGGACCTCCCCGGTGGCCGGGTCGAGGTAGCCGACGCCATCAGACCAGACGGGCAGGTAATCGCCCTCGTACTTCACCTCGCCGACCGAAGGCCACCAGACCTGGTGGTAGGTCGCCGCAGCAATCTGCTTTATCTCCGCACGCGGCAGCGTCCCGCGGACGGCCATGTGCAGGTGCGGGGCCAGCCTCTTCTGTGGTTCGACCGCAGCGAAGTATTGGACGTCGTAGCCGGCCACCCGTCGCAGGTTCTGCACGAACCGGTCCACCAGCTTGGAGAAGTGCAGCGCATCCCGGGCCGCCCGCGCGTAGTCGTAGCTCCCGGGATCGACCGGGACGCCGTCTCGCACCTGCCCGTACGACGGGAGCGTGAGCGTGATGAACATCGACGGCCGGAACGTCTTGCCGTCCGGCGAATGGAACACCCGACCGAGAGTCGTCGCGCTCATCTTGCGCTTAGGAAGGTCCGGGGCGTCCTGCCGCCGCTTGGTGGACCGTGACCGCTTGCTCGTGGCACCGCCCAGGACGTTGCCGCGCATCCCCGCGTTATTGATCTCCTCGTCCAACTCGGCGATGGCCGCGTCCAGCTCCTCGGTCGGCTCTCCGGTGCTCTCGAGCTCATCCCGCCACACCTGCGCGTCGGCCCGCACCTCAACGAGGCACCGCTGATAGTCGTCCGCCTCGTCCGGGGTGTTGATCGGTTCGGCCTCCAGGTGCCAGCCCTCCCGGCACTGGGCCATCCGAAGCTGCCGGTTGCGCTTGGCGCAGGAGGGGCACTTGGACTCCAGCGTCGCGCCGCAGGGGACGTCGATGATCTCGGACTTGCCGGTCAGGATGTCGGTCCGCCGGAGGGCGACGGGACGGATGCACACGCCGTACTGCTTGGCGATCTGCTCGACGACGTCCCGGGCCAGCGGCATCGCCATCCGCACCGCCCGAGGGAGCGACCGGTCATTCGCGCTGTTCATCGGCCATCACCGCCGCCCTCAGGCGCCGGGAGGGTGACCGCAGTTTGTCCGCACTCCTGGCACTCGACCAGCCCGCACACTGGGTCCAGCCACAGCACGTTCAAGCAGTGGCACACCTCGCAGCGCAGACCGTCGAGGAAGTGGGCCAACGTCATACGGCCTCACCCACCCTGGTGAACTCGGCCGCCATGGCCCGGATGTCGGCATCGGAGACGTACGCGGCGCGAACGCGGACCGGGTCAGGGCTGGTCTCCAGGCGGACGTATCCGACGCCGGCCCCGGCTTCCGGCCTGGGTGAGATGAGGTCGGCCAGTGCTCCCCGGTCGCGGGCTCCGTCGCCGAGGACCATGTCGACCTGTTCGGACTCATCCAGCCGCAGGGCGATTCTGTCGGGGAACAGGTTGCGGATGTTCATGACCTCCTTGCGCGGGTCCTGGAGAGCGGCCAGCACGCCGACACCCACCGCGCGGCCTTGGGTCGTCAACGTGGCCAGAGCAGCGGTGATGCGCTGGCGAAGGTGCCTGTCGGGCTGGTAGGCGGTCAGGAAGGCGACCTCGTCGACGACGACCAGAACGAACGAGTCGTCCACCGTCGTGGTGTGGTTGCGCTGGACGCCGGCGAACCGGCCCGCTCTCTCCTGCATGACCTTGACCGCCGCATCCAGCAGATCGGCACACGCGTCCGGGTCGGCGGCGTAGCGGTCACCGAAGATGGCGCGACCGTAGGACAACTCCATCAACTTCGGGTCCAGCGCCCATACCTGCACCAGCCCCGCGCGCATGGCAGGCAGGAGGCCGCGGACGGCCGACCAGATCACCGAGCCCTTGCCTGCCCCGGTGGCTCCGGCGACCAGAACGTGAGTGCCGTGCAGCTTGAGCAGCCACGGGTGGCCGTTCTCCTGGATGCCGACCTGTACCGCCCCGACCGATGCTGCCTCGGGGATCGGGATGGCCGGGAGCGGGACGGCGAGCGGGTCGCTGCGCGGGAAGGTGAGCAGGAGTCTGCCGGAGCGTTGAACGCTGATCCGGCAGGAGGTGGCGCCGAAGCCGTGGGCGAGATGCTCGGTGCGGTCAGTCCAGTCGGTGACGGCCTGCCCCGACAGCATCTTCACCGTGACCAGGTCCGCCCACGGCGTGCAGGTGACCGCGAGCAGCCGGGGAAGGCAGTCGCGCCCCCGCAGATACCGACCGAGACCGGAGATGATCATTACCGGCTGCCAGTGACGCCGGTAGATCGACAACAGCCGCCACCAGGCCAGCAGGGGCCAGCCGACCAGTCGCAGGAACGAAGGCCGCTCGACCAGCGCCCACGAGACGCCGGCCGCGACGGCCAGGCCCGCGAGCACGAGGACGGGCAGGTAGCCGTATCGGGTCCAGATGACGCCGAGGCCGGCGGTGATGGTGAGCGCGATCGGGTGCCGCCAGGCCAGGCCGATCAAGCCGGTGAGCATGCGCCAGACGGCGATGGCGACGGTCAGGATGGCCGGGGTCTGGACGACGGCCGGGCGGAAGACGACGGCGGTGTCCGGCGTGGTGGAGACCAGCCGTGCCGTCTCATCGCCGGGAAGTTTCTTGAACATTAGGCTTGAGCCCTCTCTTGATGTTGTGTCCAGGGAGACCAGGGGCCGCCGGAAGTACCAGTTCCAGCGGCCCCACCACATGTCAGGCCTCGGCGCGGGCGGCCGGGGGCAGGTGGCGCTTGGCGTACAGCCGCTCGCACTCCGACAGGTAGCGCGCCGCCGCGTGTGCGAGCTCACGGGCTAGCGCGATGTCGGCCCGGGTGACAGGGCCGCCGCCGGTGCTGGAGATGCTCACCTGGCCGTCGGCGCTGGAGATGTCCAGGCAAGCCCGCTCCTGGTCGATGCAGAAGACCGAGACGGCCAGGTCAGGGGTGTAGAAGGAGACGTCCAGGCAGGTGATCCCGTCGTCGATCGCGGCCCGCAGGTGGGTGTAGGGCTGGTGCTGGTTGTCCCTCACGCAGCCACCCCGCGTCCGTTGGGCAGGCCGTGGTAGCAGCGCTCCACCGAGGTGGCGAACTGGTGGGCCTGCTGGGCGAGCTGGCGGGCGAACTCCAGGTCGGTGGCGGTCACCTCGTCCCCGGTGGAGGTGGTGACCAGGACCGACAGGGCGCCGAAGTCCAGAGCCAGAACCGGAGTGCGTGCGGGGTACGGGTGGTTGATCGCTTGAGCACCGCTGCCGGTGTTGAGCGTGATGGTGCTGATGCGGGCAGTCCTGCGGCGTGCCATCAGGCGGCGTCCTTTCCAGAGACGTTGGTGTGCTTGACCGCAGCCGAAGCTGCGGGAGTCGAGCTGACGTTGCGTGGAGCGCGCATCTCGCGCGCCTTGACCGAGTAGGTGAGTCGGCCGTTGCCGTTGACGTACGGCGTGACGGCGAGCTGGCCGAACTCCACCGGAATGAACGGCAACCCCGGCATCGGCGCCGGAGGCACCGGCTGAACCGGCGAGGTGATCTTGACCTTGACCGTCTTCTCCCGCGCATCGGGATCGCAGTCGATCACGGTCACCTGCCAGACGAACTCGCCCGTGGTCTTGTCGCGGGCGTAGACCGGCTTGGTGGCGGTAGAGGCCTCAAAGTCCTTGACCTGGTCGACCTCACCGACCATGAAGCAGCCGTTGGGGAACACGTCCTCGAACCGGATCGGGATAGCACCTCGGATACCCATCGCTTCATCTCCTGTCGATCCCCCTAGACAGCTACAGCAGAACCGCTGAGACGAACTGTCTAGGGGGCTATGCATAGAAGATAGGCAGTGCGAAGCCCGGTTGTCTAGGGGGGTGGACGCAAAGAGTGGCGTGTCGCTTACTAACCGTCGCCGAGAGCTGTGACATAAGCGGCCGTAGCGTCATCAAACGCCTTGGCCCGAGGCCAGCGACGCCCCTCCAAGTCAGAACGCTCGGCCTGCCGCACCCGGTCGATCAACTCGCCGGGACCGGAGGAGTCGAGCAGATCCAGCAGCTGCCGCCAGGTGGCCAACTCGAACCGGTCGACCAACCGGGAAGCGCCATCGCTCAGCACAGCAGCCGCGTGAACCTCGCCAACAGGCATGGCGCCGCTCTGTGCCTGATCTCCGGCCAAAGGGTCCACCGAGGCGACCCAGAAACCGTCCTCACGATTACGGTGCCAGCGCATCGCCTCGACGTACTGGGCATGCGCTCGCTGATGTTCCGGGCTGCCGACGGGCAGTGAGTCCATGAGGGTTCGAAAACGCGCACCAACCTGCGCTTCCCGATCGTCACAGACGACCACCGGCTCGGGTGACCCGGCAACGTCCAAGACAAGGACAGAGTCGGCCAGCACCAACCACTCCAGCATCTCGCCGGTCCGGCGAAGCATCACCACGGTGGCCGAGGGCGAACCGGCATGGGTCAGATCGCAGCTGGACGCGTGCAGACCGGCGACGGTCTTGATCCCGTCGGCCAGGATCTCGCCCAGTGTGCCGGCGCTTTGGATCATCGACGCGACGAGGGTGGAGCCGAGCGTGTGGGAGTACCAGGCCACGCCGTGATGACAGCCGCACTCCACACCCGGCGGCGTTCCAGCGCCATCCAACAACACGACCGCATCCGGTGTGGCAGCGATGAAGTCCTCGTTCAAGCGGCCGGGATAGGCGGGCTCGGTGGCGAAGGTCAGCTGCACGTCGCGTAGCCCCTAGTCCTCGTCGTGACGGTATAGCGGACTGATCAGCTCAGCCTTCACGGGCTCCCCGCTGTCGGGGTCGTACTCCACCCCCACCACCGTGGAGAACCGCTGGTCCCCCACCTGTCCCCACAGCGTCGCGGTCTCGCTAGCGAGCAGGTGGATCACCCCGAGTGACCCGTTGGGATGGATTCCCGCGATGATCAGAAGACTGCCGTTACCGTCCGGCCGTGGCAGGCGTCCCAGATACGCCGAGTCCGTGGGGCGAGGCGGGTCGGTCTGTGTGCCCGAGCGGTAGACGGTCCCGGTGCGGGTGTCGCGCAGCAGCCAGCCCTTGTCATCGCGGTCCCACCGGACCACCGGGTCCTTGTCGTAGCACTCGCGTACCGCCGCGGACATGCGCGGCCCGCAGATGACCAGCAGGCCGGGACGGTTCAGGTCGATGTCACCGTCCACCGAGACGTTGTCGGAGCCCACGCTGAGCCCGTAGCCGCGGGCGAGATTCTCCAGCCGACTCCCTGCCCGCATGTCGTCCAATGCCACCACCGATCGCCCGGTCGCGGGATCAAGCCGAAGCGGAGTCACCACCGTCACTGCGCCCATGCCGAAGAACGCCCCTTCCGGCGCCGGCCCGGTGTGCCGGATCTGGTGAATACGGCCCCGGGTGAGGCCGGCGGCCTCGGCGATCTGGGCGTAGGACATGCCTTGGGCGTGCAGGTCCTGAATCACCCGGCGGCGCAGCCGAGCCAACTCGGTCACCTCTTGCTGGGCGGCGTTGAGCCGCTCGGTGGCCGCGCGCAGCAGGACGTACGGGTCCTCGATCGCGGCGATACGCTCAAGCTCGCTGGATGGCACGGCCGGTTCCTCTCGGTGATGCTTCACCGAGTCTAGGCCTCTAGACGCTCTGTCGTCTATTCCCCTAGACAGTGCACGTTTGAGCTGTTCACCGGTTTGAAGGCTTACCGCCCTTATGTTCCACCTGCGATTGGGCACGCCGCGCGGACTCACCGTAGACCCCGCTCACCGAGCCACACGCGACAAGGACCACGCTCGCACCGGGAGGGCAGACGATCAAGCACGTGACGCCTCGGAGCCCGGCACAGTTGCGGCCGGAGCGTTCTTGCCCGCATTGACCAACAGCAGCGCCCACACGGTCCGACCTCGTTCGTCGCCGCGGATGCCGTAGGTGTCAGCCAGGGCGCCGACGATCATCAAGCCCCGGCCGCCCTCCTCATCGTCCTCCGGAGAGAAGACGCTGGGGCCATGCGCGGCGCCGGCGTCGACGACGCCCAGCCAGACCCGATCGTGCTGGGCGTGAATCATCACCTGAAACTGCCCGCCGAACCTACCGCTGGCGGTGTGACGGACGGCGTTGGCGGCCAGCTCGCTGACGATGAGTTCTGCCGACTCCACGATCGGCCAGCCCGCAAGGAAGGTCGTGACGAACCGGCGGGCTTCCCTGACCGAGGGGGAAGTGCCGAGGAAGGACCGGGACATGCGCCATGCGCTCATGGATACGCTCCAACGTCTAGAGGGCTATACACCCATCGTCACGAGCGTATGACCTGCACTTGGTCATCCTCAAGGAATTCGACGCATAAATGCGTCACTTCTCTAACTGGGCTGCCAACTTCCGGAAGTCCGTACCGATTTCACCCAGAAAATCCCGCAGAGCATCCCCATACAGCGCCGCAGCCGCAAATGCCTCGAAAGCATCCTCATGCATGGCAATCTCGCCCGGCTCGGTCAACGTGAGATCACCCGTCAGGCTCTCCACCACGCTCACCACCCCGTCCAAGATGGTGAACCCGTGGAGCGGAAAGGCCGGCGCCTCAGTCCTCCAAGGCACCACACCCAGCCGAACATGCGACAACGTCGACACCTGAACCAACCGATCAAGCTGGGCGAGCATCAACGACGGCGACCCGGGCCACGTCCGCACCGCCCCCTCCGTCAGCACGAACGCGAACTTCCGACTCTCCTCAAAGAGCACCGCCTGTGCCTCGACCCGCACGGCCGCCGCCTTGGCCGCGTCCTCTTCATCCACATCCCGGCCGACCACCAACGCCAACCGCGCGTACTCGGCCGTCTGCAGCAGCGCCGGGATCATCGCCGAGGAGAACACCGCGATCCACTGAGCCGAACGGATCCGGGCAGCATTCGCCGCCTCCCGGCCGGCCAACCCACCCCGCAGCCGTGCCACCTCATCCCGCAACCGCACCAGCAGCGCATCAAGCTCGCCGCGGTCCCTCTCGCCGAGCCCCAGAGCAGCCGAAACCCGCTCAACAGTTTCCGGCGTAGGCAGAAGCTGCCCCGTCTCGATCCGCGAGATCGTCGGCTGCCCCACCTGCGCCCGCTGCGCCAACTCCTTCCCCGTCAGCCCAGCCTCCCGACGCAGCCGCCGAAACAGCTCCCCCAACCCCCGCAACCGATCCCGCCGCTCCTCCACACCGAGCGTTCTATCACGCTGAGCCACTCCACATCCTCGGTCAGCGGTCCTCAGCAAGGACCGTGCGACGCCCGCGGCATGTGGCTTGCAGGAGGTGTGGGTGCGGCGTGCCCAACTGCACAATGTGGCCACCGACCACTGTGATGTAGTCCAGCCCGTATCGGATCAATTGCAGACAAACCTCCACTAACAGGACACTGTGGTCATCAGGTTTAGCATTTACGCCAATAGCTACTCCTATCCTTCCCTTATGGCACTTTCCGATCTCCGTCGTGAGATGGTTCTCTCCGCCATCGAGGAGTACGACAAAGACAACATGCCCTAGAAGCTCGGGCACCATCGCGCCTTCTCCCAGTCCCTCCACAGAGGCACACGGACCCCGAGATCAAGTTGGACCACGCTAAAGGTCCGGCACACCGGGGCGAACGTATTCCTTGCTCAGGACCTACGTCGAGACGTAGTACACGAGAGCCGGATGGCCCACGCGCGATCAAAGGAAGTAAGCGTTAGTACCAGGGTACTGCTTCGATGCCTCCGGCGGGGGTTCTCCGGATCCAGGGTGATCACGGCGAAAAGCCGGAGGTCTCGGGGTGGCTAAGGTGGAAGCTTGATCACCCCACCGCCATTGCCTCAGGACGAGCCGAGCAGACCAGGGCCACGGGGCAAGGCCGTTCGTCCAGTAGGCACTGCACCTTGCGCTTGGCCCCGGCCCGCTCCCCTTCAATCGAGACGACAGCGACAGGAAGATCAGATGGGGAACCCGCCGAAGTCGGGCGGATCCATTTCGCTGATGTTGTCAGTCTTGTTCTCGTCGAGGGTTGGGCACAGGAGCCAGTGATCGTCCCCAGGCTTCCCACATCCATCGCAGAAAGCCACTCCCCGGCGCTTTAACTCAGCCTCGATCTCCCTACGTTCCTGCACATTCGATTCGTCGCACTCATCGACGCGTTCTTCCAGGTCGTGGAATTGCCACAGCTGTATCAGCATGGCCGTCTCGTCCGGCGCACTGAAAGCGGCATTCAGGTACGATTGCCTCAGCGACTCCACTGCCTCGGTAGCGTCCGCATCCATGCCCCTCTTCCTCTCACTCAATGATTGACGACATCACCCAGCGTAGGCCGTCAACCCTGGTCCATCAGGCCTTCTATGAGACACAGAGTTTGAGTGAGGTAGGGATATGCGGCATAGCTGCCCCTAGTGGCTTGCCAGATAGCCCGGCGTCGCGCGTCAGAGCTGTGAGGATCAGCCGGTACGCCTGTGAAGCCGCCAGCAGTTAGACGGGGTGCCAGTGCGCCGCGTGCCGCCTCACGATCGCCCTGCGATGGTTGGGCGCCGTACGGCGTTGGGGGGCGATCGAAGGTCCAGGCTTCGTCCCTCAGCCCGGCCCACCGAGTAGCCGGGCTTGGCACCGTCGCGGGATATACGCGGGATGACGCCTACCGCCAGCCGGTTGCCGAGGGGTCGCGGTGCAGGTCGCGAGGGGGATGGCAGTAGTGATCGGCGTTCCACTTCTAATCCGACGGTCGCAGCTTTACGACCCTTAAACCTGGTGCGAGAGCAGCGGCGCTGCCTGGGCGCGATTAGGCGGCGATCGTAGAGGGCCCGGGCAGGCGGGTGGGTGCGGAGGGGCACGGGTGGGGTGGCCCCTGGGTTTGCGGGGCGTTCGGTTCAGGTGGCGGTGGCTGCTTGTTTGATCAGGTTGGTGACGGCCTCTGGGTGGGAGATGAAGATGGCATGGCTGCCGGGGACTTCTACCACGGTGGCGCTGATGTCGGTTCCGGTTGAACACTGACCCTGTGATTCCGGTGGAATCGTGATCAACCCCCGACGCTGGTGAGGTGTTGAAGGTGGCTCGGCACGCTCATGGACATGTGGACCGCCGGGCAGCTGGTGCTGGACGTCATCGCCGTGTGCGAGGCCGCCGACTCGGCGCGGGCGAAGATGAAGGTGCTGGCCGAGGGGTACGTGGCCATCTACGAGCAGTCCGGCGACATCATCCGCATTCTGACGAGAGCGGCCGCGAGCACGCCGGCGGCCGAGGACTTCCTCAGGACGGCCGACCAACGGCATCAGGACGCGTTGCGCCAGATCGTGGGACAGATCCGGGACACAGGTGATCTCGCCGATCGGGTGTCCGTGGACGACGCGGCGAAAATCATTTTCTTCCACTTCAGGTACGACCAGTTCACCCTCGCCGCCGACACGTTCGGCTGGGGCGTCGACCGGGCCGTCCGATGGATCACCCAGCGAATCGAGTCGGCGATCCTGAAGGCCTGAACGGGCGGCGTAGCCACGACCGGCGGCACCTAGACGAAAGAGGCTTTTCCCTGGTCAGATGGGGTAGAACGGGGAGTGCACTTGTCGCGTGGCGCACCGCACGACCAGCGCTGAGCTTCATTGGCGAAGGCCACCGAGAACCGAGCACTTAGCCACTGGGTGTCCACGATGTCGGAGACAACGGGAAAGCCTCGGCAGCCGACCATCCACGGGCCGCGTCTGCGCCTGGGGGCCGAGTTGGAGCAGATCGCCGAACAGCTCAGGTCGCTGGCC
The DNA here is from genome assembly GCF_039871875.1 of Sphaerisporangium sp. B11E5. Taxonomy (NCBI): domain Bacteria; kingdom Bacillati; phylum Actinomycetota; class Actinomycetes; order Streptosporangiales; family Streptosporangiaceae; genus Sphaerisporangium; species Sphaerisporangium sp. B11E5. The sequence goes on from NZ_JBDPMD010000010.1 coordinate 35,382, forward strand.
CGGGCCCAGGACGAACTTCATGACTTGTACGAGGCCGTCCTGAGCCGGGACGTGGAGTTGCCCGTCGTGCTGGGTCTGATCGTGTCCACCGCGATGGACCTGGTCGGTGCTCGCTACGGCGCGTTGGGCGTACTTGATGAGACAGGCGACAGCCTGGCGGTGTTCGTCCCGTTGGGACTGTCGGAGCAGGAAAGGGCCGACCTGGCGGGCACGGAGTTTCCCCACGGACGCGGTCTGCTCCGGCATCTGATCACCCACCCTCAGCCGCTGCGCGCCGACGACATCTCCGCCCATCCCGACTCGGCGGGCTTCCCGCCCGGCCATCCTCCGATGCGTACCCTGCTGGGAGCCCCGATCCTCATCCGAGGTGAGATCTTCGGCGACCTTTATGTCTCCGAGCGGCACGACGGGCGGCCGTTCGACGCCCACGACGAAGCCTTGATCGTCGCGCTGGCCGGCGCCGCGGGGCTCGCCATCGATGACACGCGCCTGTACGAGGAAAGCCGCGACGCCGAGCGTTTCCAGCGGCTCCTGCTCCCGCAGCTCCCTGAGCACATGGAACCGTTCGACGCCGCCGCCGCGTACCGCCCCGCCACCAGCCCGGGCCACGTGGGGGGAGACTGGTATGACGTCATGCTGGTTCCCGACCACGCCTGTGCGGCCATCATCGGCGACGTCGTCGGACACGATCTCCAGGCCGCCGCCGCCATGACCCAGACCCGTAACATGCTGCGCGCCCTCCTCTATCACCAGCGCACCCCGCCGGGGGCCGTTCTGACCCAGCTCGACCGCACGGTCCACGCCATCACCGACAATCCCGTCACCACCGCGTGCCTCGCCCGGATCGAGCCCGGGACCCAGGGCTGGACGCTGCGCTGGAGCACCGCGGGCCACCTTCCGCCGCTGCTGCTCGTTCCCGGCCAGAGTGCCCGCTATCTGCACGTCTCCCCTGACCTGCCTATCGGCGTCGACATCGCCCAGCCGCGTCACGACCACACCCAGGTCCTGCCCTCGAACGCCACGGTGATCTTCTACACCGACGGGCTCGTCGAGCACCACGCGCACCCGATCGAAGAGGGGATGGACCACCTCGCCGCCACCGCCGCCGCCCTCACCGCCCTGCCCGTGCGCGAGCTCGTCCAGGCGCTGATCGACCGGCATCCCAGTGACGGCCGGGACGACATGGCCATCCTCGCCGTGCGCACTCCAGCCGGCTGACGGGCGGCGGGCGGTCCGGTACCGATCCGGCGACTGGCCTTCCGCGTTTGGGGCGTGTGACTCATGGATGCGCAAGCAGGGCCTTTCGGCCCTCCGCTTCCGTGCGCGACCCGGGATACCAAAGGAATGAGGGGTTCCGGTGGCCGGGGCGCCTTCGCCGGCCCGGCCACCGGGGAGGGACAGAGGAGGACGTGATGAGTGTCACCAGGCAGTTGGGGCCGCCGTTGCACCAGCCCATGATGACGGCCTGTGGGCGGGAGATCATCGTGGGGCGTCTGCCGTTCGGCGGGGCGGAGGGGCTGACGGGGCGGGTGACGCTCGATGTGGGGGCCCGGGTCCGCGAGGGCGGGCAGGCGTGGGTCAGTCTCACGCCGGAGGAGGGGCGCCGGCTCGCGGCCGGGTTGCTGGCGCAGGCGGCCGCCGCCGAACGGGAGGAGGCGCTCGCCCCTGGCCGGGTCGAGGTGGCTCATGTCGAGGGTGAGGCGTACACGATCAGTGTGCGTGGGCACACGATGATGACGGACCAGCCGGTGGACGTGGGGGGTGACGACGCCGCGGCGACGCCGGCGGAGTTGTTCGTCGCGTCGCTCGCCGCGTGCGTGGCGTTCTACGCGGGGCGGTACCTCGACCGTCACGGGCTGTCGCGTGACGGGTTGCGGGTGACGGCTCAGTTCGGGATGGCCGTGGGGCGGCCCGCGCGGGTGGCGGACGTGCGGCTGCGGGTGTCCGCGGCGGGGGTGCCCGAGGAGCGCAGGGCGGGGCTGCTTGCCGTCGCCTCGCACTGCACGGTGCACAACTCGTTGCGGCGGCCGCCGGAGGTCACCGTCGAGCTGGCGGTGTGACCGATGGCGAGTTTGCGCAGGTGAGAGCACACGGACAGTAGTTCATCTTGTGGAAACCCAAGGTGTGAGTGGGGTCGGATAGAGTCCGGGCATCCTCGACAACGTTGATCCATTCATCGGTACAGCGGCGACTGACCTGCCACGGGCTCGCGGTCTCGCCGCTACTTGGTGGTGGCCGAAGCCTCAGGTGGGGAACACGCACCCGGGGGCCACGTCGCCGCTCGGCATGGTGTCGGCCTGTGCTTACTCCGGGGCGTATCCGACGGGGTACGGACGGTACACCAAGAACACCGAGGGTGTGCCTGAGGAGATGTTCTCTCAGTTGCAGGCGTCGGGGTTCACCCATTTTCAGCAGTCCGGGACGGGGGCGATCCGCAAGTACTACAACTACGTGCGGGTCACGCCCATGGTGCAGCCGTTGGACGTGCTGGGGGAGGCGTGGGGGCTGCATGACGAGGTGGCCGAGCCGGGGTACTATGCGGCCACGCTTGACACGGGGGTTCGGTGTGAGCTGACCGTGGGGGCCAAAGTGGCCGTGCATCGGTACACGTTCCCGGAGCACAGCAGTGCTCGTGTGGTGATCGATCTCTCGTGCGGCGGGTTGGCGATCGAGCTGGGGCGGACCGTGCCGTTGCGGGCTCAGGTGGAGAGCATGGGGCACGGGCGGGTGCAGGGCACGGTGGTGATGGAAGGTGTGCCGCTGTCGGTCTACGCCGACGTCGACACACCGGGGTGGCGGCAGATGCTCTGGTACGACCGGCGGCTGATCAACGGGGGGACGCGGCTGGACTTCGACAGCATCCGGCACACCAATCTGCGGCCGTTCGGGATGTTGTTCATGGGACCCGCGATGGCGGGGCAGACCATCGAGGTACGGCTCGGGTTCTCGCTCAGGGGGTGTGAGCAGGCGCGGGAGAACCTGGAGCGGGAGTGCGGGGTCGCGCAGCCGGCGTTCGACGTGGTGCGGGCGCGGACCAGGACCCGGTGGGGGGACCATCTCGACCGGGTGCAGGTGGAGGGCGGCACGCCGGCGCGGCGCACCGTGTTCGGGACGGCGCTCTACCATTCGCTGATCAAGCCGTGTGTCGCGGAGGACGAGAGCCCGTTCTGGCCGACGCCGGGGCCGTACGCGTTCGACGTGTGCACCATGTGGGACATCTACAAGACGCAGTTGCCGCTGCTCGCGGCGATCGTGCCGGACCGGGCGGCGGGGCTGCTGGAGTCGCTGATCCGGGTCTGCGAGGAAGAGGGCAACTTCCCGATCGGGTACCGGATGGCCCGTGGGGCGGACCGGTTCTTCCGGCAGGGCAGCGCGCTCGCGCACACCGCGCTGGCGGACGCGCACGCGCTCGGGTGGGCGGGGCTGGACTGGAACTGGGCGCTGGTGCACATGGTGGACGATCTGCGCCGCATGTACGGGGAGGACTTCTTCGAGCACGGGGTGGTGCACCCGATCAGCCACACCCTCGACCTCGCTTACGCCCACCACTGCACGGCGCAGGTGGCGCGGGCGCTGAACGACCGGCGGCTGGCGGACGACCTGGAGAACCGCAGCCTTCTGTGGCCCAACGCGTTCGACCTGACGACCGGGCTGCTGCGCGACTCGGAGTTCTACGAGGGCGGCAAGTGGAACTACTCGTTCCGGCTGCTGCACGACATGGCCGCGCGTATCGCCCTGGCGGGGGGCGACGAGGCGTTCATCGACAAGCTGGACCGGTTCTTCGGCTACGACGCGGAGCCGGTGAAGCAGCCGGGCCGGCGGCCGCGGCTGGCGGAGATGGCGGCCGGGTACGCGCTCAACCGGTTCGAGGGGTTGAACAACGAGCCCGACATGGAGGCGCCGTGGGCGTACCACTACGCGGGTCGGCCCGACCGTACGGCGCAGGTGGTGCATTCGGCGCTGACCTGGCAGTTCGGCACGGGACCCGGCGGGTTGCCCGGGAACGACGACTCCGGCGGGCTGAGCTCGTGGTACGTCTGGGCGTCGCTCGGGCTGTTCCCTATCGCCGGTCAGAGCATGTTCCTGGTGAACGCGCCGGCGTTCGGGCGTGCCGTGCTGAAGGCCGGCGGCAACGAGTTCGTCATCGAGACCAGCGGGCACCGCGAGACGCCGATCAGTGTCGACGGCCTCGACCGTGACCCGCCGGCGCAGTACGTCCAGTCGGCGACCCTCAACGGTGAACCCCTGCACACGACGCATCTGAGCGCCGCCGCCGTGCACCGCGGTGGCGTGCTGCACCTGCGGCTCGGCCCGGAGCCGTCGGCCTGGGGGCGGGGCATCCGCCCGCCGTCCCTGTCTGATCCACTCGCGACACCAGAGGAAGCATGATGAACCACCCCCGTCGCCGTCTCGTCATCGCGGTCAGGGCCGACCCGGTCATCTGCGGTCATTCCGGCGAGGCACGCAACCTCGCCGAGGTGGCGCTGACCCGCGGGTTCGACGACGTACGGCTGCTGACCTGGCCGATCCCGGCGCTGCAGGCGGCCGGGCTGCCGCTCAAGCCGCTGGACCGGCTGCTGCCGTACAGCCCAGGGATCACCGTGGAACGGCCCGAGCCGGTCGGGGACTACCGGGTGCCGGACGGGCGCCACCAGGCCGGTCTCACCGGCCGTCTGGTGGAGCTGCTCTCCGAGCCGGTGCCCACGGTCTGCCTGTCCATGTACCTCGCCCCGCACACCAACGTGGTCGTGGACGCGGTCAACGCGGCCCGCGCGGCCGGGTTCGCGCCGGACGTCCACACCGTGGCGAAGGCGGTCGGCTCGGACGTGACCAACGTGATCAAGTCGTGCCTCCGGGACGGGCGGTTCGGCGCGGCGACCGTGCTGTTCACCACGTTCCTGGCCAACGACGAGGTCGTCGCGGTCTCCGACTACACCCGTGAGGAGATCATCGCCTCGGCCGAGCAGGTGGACGCGCACTGCGGCACCGGCTTCGCCGAACAGTGCCGGCGCCGGGTGACCGTCAGCTACCCGCCGATCGACTCCTCGGCGTTCCTCGACCCGGACCCGGCGGAGGTGGACGCCGCGCTCGCGCGGCGCGGCCTGGAGCGGGACGGGTACATCCTGTTCCTGTCGCGGGTGGCGCGGGCCAAGGGCATCTACGACCTGCTGATCGCCTTCGGCCAGATGCGCTGCCGGTCGCGGATGAAGCTGGTCGTCGCCGGCACCGGGCCCGCGCTCGACCACGTGCGGGCGATGGCCAAGGAGGACGACCGGGTGATCTTCCTGACCGATGTGGACGACCACGAGAAGGCGCTGCTCATGCGGGGCTGCGCGGCGTACACGCTGCCCACCAAGCCCGAGCCCGACTTCGTGGAGACGTTCGGCATCGCGCTGGCCGAGAAGATGCTGACCGGCGGCGGGCCGATCATCACCACCACGACCGGCGGCACCCTGGAAGCGGTGGGCGACACGGCCGTGCTGGTCGAGCCCGGCGACATCGCCGCCCTGGCCGCGACCGTGGACAGGGTGGTCCTGGACATGTCCCCTGGCGAACGGCAGGACCTGGAGCTGCGGGCCCGCACCCGCGCCATGCGTTTCGACCGGGCGGCCGTGTTCGACGACCTGTTCCCGCCGGAGGCTCCCGCGGTCGAGGTCGCCTGAGCGGCCGGTCGAAGGCCACTCCCGTGGCCGGAAGTGGCCTTCGACGTTCTAGCCGCAGTGCTCGAACGGGCTGGTGTACGAGCTGGCGCCGATGGAGCCGCCCCACTTGACGCACTGGCCGGCCGCGGCGCGCCGGACAGGTCCCGCGTAGTAGCCGTAGCTGCCCGAGTCGGTCGTCCTGCTCGCGCCCTCGGGCTCGAGGAAGGCCGACATGGACGCCGCCGTGCCGGGGCTGGTGGTCTTCAGTGTCGTGACGCAGTTGTTGCCGTTGCCCGAGTTGTACAGCAGGTAGGTGCGCCCGCCGGTGAGGGCCGCCGAGTCGATGACCGTGTACCCGCTGCCGCAGATCTCCTGAGGCGTGTACGGATTGGTGCCGCCGCAGGAGTTCGTGCTGGTCACGGCCTTCTTCTGGCCCAGGGACACGGTCACGCCCTCCACGGTCGGGCTGGTGTCCACCGTGCCTGAGGAGGTGCGCTGTTCGTAGTGCAGGTGCGGGGCGCTGGAGCCGCCGGTCGAGCCGACCGTGCCGATCGCGGTGCCCTGGCCGACGGCCAGCGACGCGCCGGCGGCCCGCACCATGGTCGCGAGGTGGGCGTAGCGGGTGCGGGTGCCGTCGCCGTGGCGGACCTCCACCCATTTGCCGTAGCTGGTGCTTCCCGCGTCGTTGAAGTACGCGGTGCCCGCCGCGGTGGCGCGGACGGTCTCACCGTTGATGTCGTCTGCCCCGTAGTCCTGCCAGTCGATGGAGCCGGAGGGGCTGTGGCCGGGGGACCAGTTGTTGGCGTTGAAGGTCTTGCCGCAGTTGAACGGGCTCTTGTGGGAGGCGAGCAGCGCGCCGGCGCCCTGCGCTGAGGCCGCCTGGGGTAGGAGCGCCGCCGTGAGAGTGAGTGAGAGACCTAGGATCACGGATCTGAGGGTCGTCGGCCGGGTCGGTCTGCCAGGTGTGGGCATGCTCACCTCTCTGAACAGGGGTACCGGTTCCTTGATAAATGTGAAAGTTCTCTTCATCAAGTCCCGTGGAGGTGAAAACCTGGGGAACGGTTCCCTCGCTCGCATCTCTGGCCGTGCTGCTGTGGCCGGTCGCGGGGAACAGCGGCGGCGATCACCTGCGGGGTCCGATCGCTAAGGTGTGTGCTCCGAATCGCGAGAAGGGGCCCCTTTTGCCGAACTCTGCCGTGTTACCCAGGCCCGCGTCAGTGGCGTGGACGGCCGCTCTGGGGCTCGCCGCCGTTCCGACGTGGGAAGAGTGGCGGTACCGGCTCCAGCCGGGGACGTATGACCTGCACTCCTGCCTCGGGGGGTGGCGGGAGAGCAGCCTGCCGGACCTGCTGTTCGAGCCCCTGCGCAGGGAGCTCGACCTCGTGATCGGGAACGCGACGGCGTTCGCCGTGCCGGCCCTGGTGGTGCTGGCCGGCTTTCTCGGGTGTCTCGGGCGGGGGGACGCGCGGGTGGTGGGGCGGCGGACGGCGGGGTGTCTCGGGCTGGTGGCGGTCGTGCTGCCGGTCACGCCGGCTTACGCCACGGAGGATTCGTGTGGCGCCGTACCGGTGCTCAGTGGCGAGTGGTTCGCCACGGTGGCGGGCGCGTGGGGCTGGACACAGGTGTGCCTGCTGGGGGCGGCGGTGCTGGTGCTCGCCGGCAGCCGGGCGATGAGGAGCGAGGGGACGGCCGCTCCGGGCGGTGGAGTCGTGTGGCGGCGGGCGGCCGCCTCGCTGGTGGACTACGTGGTCATCGTCGTGGGGCTTTCCCTCGTCGTCGGCCCCTTGCTGGTCCTCACCGGAGCCGGCAACGGCTACTTCGGCCTCGGGTTGCTGAGCGTGGTGCACACCTCGTTGTACGAACCGGATCCGGGAGGCTGGATCGCCCTGGCGGCGGTGTTCCTGTACGTCTGGGGTCAGCACCTCCGGTGGGGGCGGACACTGGGGAAGCGGCTGCTGGGGGTTCGTGTCGTCTTCCCCGGAGCGGGAGGGCGGGTGCCGGCGGGGAGGACGGCGCTCCGGGCGCTGCTCTTCCCGCTTCTGGTGTTCGTGCCGGAGGCCGGGCCGCTGGTTCTCGTCGTGGACGGGCTGTGGGCGCTGCTCGTCGATCCGGCGGGCAGGGCGCTGCACGACCGGCTGGCGGGGAGCGAGGTCACAGGGCGGGTGGCGGAGCCGGAGAGTCAGCGTCGGTGAAAGGCGTGGCGCCCGGCTGGGGGGCCGGGCGCCACGCCTTGTCACAGGTGGCCGGTCAGGAGCTGTTCCAGTCGCCGGAGAGGACCTTCGCGCCGGGGACGGTTTCCAGGCCGGTGTCCCAGGCGTAGTCGGACGACCCGTCGCTCAGCGCGTTGCGGAGGTGGAAGGTGCCGTCGGCGCGGTTGTAGTAGCCCACGGAGTCCTTGCCGTCGCCGTTCCAGTCACCGGTCAGGACGACCGCGCCGGGGATGGTCTCCAGGCCCGTGCCCCACGCGTGGTGGGAACCGCCGTCGTCCAGCGTGTCGCGCAGGTGGTAGGTGCCGTCGGCGGGGTTGTAGTAGCCGGTGGAGTCCTTGCCGTCGCCGTTCCAGTCACCGATCAGGATGACGGCGCCGGGGATGGTCTCCAGAGCGGTGTCCCACGCGTGGTTGGAACCGCCCTCGTCCAGCGTGTTGCGCAGGTGGAAGGTGCCGTCGGCGGGGTTGTAGTAGCCGGTGGAGTCCTTGCCGTCGCCGTTCCAGTCCCCCGCGAGGATGACGGCGTTCGGAATGCTTTCCAGGCCGGTGTCCCAGCCGTAGCTGGAGGGGCCCTCGTCCAGCGGGTTGCGCAGGTGGAAGGTGCCGTCGCGGGGGTCGTAGTAGCCGGGTGAGTCGTTGCCGTCGCCGTTCCAGTCGCCGGTCAGGACGACCGCGCCGGGGATGGTCTCCAGGCCCGTGTCCCAGGCGTGGTCGGACGGGCCCTCGTCCAGGGTGTCGCGCAGGTGGAAGGTGCCGTCGGCCGGGTTGTAGTAGCCCGTCGAGTCGCGGTCGTGGGCGGGGGTGGAGGGCTGCCACAGGTGGTCGACGATGATCTGGGCGTCGCTCGCCTGGGTCTGGTAGCGGTCGGGGTAGGCGGAGACCTGGACGGCCTGGCAGACCTGGCCGATGGGGGCGGTCATCCACGAGTCGCCGGGATACTCGCGCTTCATCTTGCTGATGAACGCCCGGGTGGCCCAGTCGGGGTTGAGGCGCTGGTCCCGGGTGCCCCAGGAGGCGCGCTGCTGGAACAGGCCCAGGCTGTCGTGGTCGACCTCCTCGCTGATGTTCTGGAGGGTGGACTCCACGATGACCGTGGTGATGGCGATGACGGCGGCCCGCGAGTGCAGGCCGAGGTCGCGGACGGTCTTGACGACCATGCGGGCGCAGGAGACGCGGTAGCCGGTCATGTGCCCGCGCATGGTCTTGGTGAGCTTGCCGTTCAGCGTGGTGGCCAGGGTGTTGTCCGAGGCGGTGACGCCCCGGGAGTCGCAGGCGACCGTGGCGTAGGCGGCGGCCACGTTGCCGGCCGAGGGTGAGGGCTCGGCGTGGGCGGGGGCGGCGGACAACCCGGCCGCCGCGGTGAGCGCCAGGGTGGCGAGGGCGGCGCGGAGGAGGATTCGCTGTGTCATGACGCTCAGGCCCCGTTCCAGTCGCCGGTGAGGATCACGGCGCCCGGCACGCTCTCCAGCGCGGTGCCCCAGGCGTAGTCGGAGCCGCCGTCGCTGAGGGCGTTGCGCAGGTGGTAGGTGCCGTCGCGGCGGTCGTAGTAGCCGACGGAGTCCTTGCCGTCGCCGTTCCAGTCACCGGTGACGATCACGGCGCCGGGGACGTCGGTCTCCAGTTCGGTGTCCCACGCGTAGTTGGAGCCCCCGTCGTCCAAGGTGTCGCGCAGGTGGTACGTGCCGTCGGCGGGGTTGAAGTAGCCGACGGAGTCCTTGCCGTCGCCGTTCCAGTCACCGGTGAGGATGACCACGCCGGGGATGGTCTCCAGAGCGGTGTCCCAGGCGTGGTTGGAGCCGCCCTCGTCCAGCGTGTTGCGCAGGTGGAAGGTGCCGTCGGCCGGGTTGTAGTACCCGGTGGAGTCCTTGCCGTCGCCGTTCCAGTCACCGGTGAGGACGACGGCGTTCGGGATGGTCTCCAAGCCGGTGTCCCAGCCGTAGCTGGAGCTTCCTTCACCCAGGGGGTTGCGCAGGTGGAAGGTGCCGTCGGTGGGGTTGTAGTACCCGGTGGAGTCGCTGCCGTCGCCGTTCCAGTCGCCGGTGAGGATCACGGCGTTGGGGATGGTCTCGAGGCCGGTGTCCCACGCGCTGTTGGAGGCGCCGTCGTCCAGCGTGTTGCGCAGGTGGAAGGTGCCGTCGGCGGGGTTGTAGTACCCCGGCGAGTCCCGGCCCTCCTGCGGCGGCTCGGGGTCGGACGAGCCGTTGACCGGGGCGCTGTAGCCCACGATGTCGACGTTGGAGCGGGAGTAGGAGTTGTCCTGCACCCGGTCGCCGCTGTTGCCCTCGATCGTGTAGACCGTGGTGCCGTTCGCGCTCTTCACGATGCCGACGTGGTCGATGTCGCCGCTCTGGTCCCAGTCGAAGACGACCGCGTCACCGGGCTGCGGGGTGTAGCCGCTCCCCCGGGTGTGCCAGGTGCCGTACTTGGTGCCGTAGTTCTTGAACGAGGCGGCCCACCCGGTGAGGACGCCCCCGCTGCCCTCAGGGATGTCGGCGTACTTCACGCCGGCCTTGCGCCACACGTACTTGGCGAAGTCCGCACACCAGTCGCTGTCACGCCACTGCACACCACCGGAGCTCGGGCACCCCGCCGAAGGCTTCCACGGGCGGAAGAAACCGGTGTAGTAGTTGCACCCGCTGCCCATCGGGCTCTCGTGGTTGCGGGTGCCGTTGCCCAGCTCGGACTGTGCGGTGGAGACGATCGCGGACCTGCTCACCGCGGCGGCCGGGGAGGCCATGACGGCCGTGAGGCCGGTCGCCACCACCACCGTCGCCGCCACTCCTGCGGCGAGGCGCCTGCTCGCGCCACGAATCTCACTCATAGTGACTCCTGATCTCTAGGTCGTCCCTGATCGGACACCGAGAGAGTGAGCGGGCCCGCTGCAACTTCGCTGTAGGCGGCAATTGAGGCTGGTAAAGGCTGGTTAAGCCTGGTGCGCCCCATAAACCGGCTCTAGTCTCAGTGCCAGCGAAGCCCTGGTCCTTGGGGAGGACACATGGAGTTCCGGCTCCTCGGCCCGGTCGAGGCATGGAACGGGGGACGGCAGGCGCATCTCGGCGGAGCCAAGCCGCGGGCGCTGCTCACCGCGCTGCTGCTCGACGCCGGCCGGATCGTGCCGATCGAGCGGCTCATCGAGGCGGTCTGGGGCGAGCACTCGCCCCCCACCGCGCGGGCCGTGCTGCAGACGTACGTCGCGTCGCTGCGCCGGTCGCTGGAGAGCGCGGGCGTGACCGGCGTCATCGTGTCGCACCGCGTCGGCTACCTGGCCGAGGTGCCGCCGGGCACCCTCGACCTGCGGGTCTTCGAACGGCTCGTGGCCGAGGGACGGCAGGCCGTGCTGGAGTCGCGGCACGCGGAGGCGCGCGACGACTTCCGCGCCGCCCTCGCGCTGTGGCACGGCCCGGCACTCGGCGGCATCGGGGACAGCTTCCTGCGGGCCGAGGCCGCGCGGCTGGACGAGCTCAGGCTCACCGTCGTCGAGGAGCGGGTCGCCGCCGACCTGGCGCTCGGCCAGGGGGAACAGTTGCTCGACGAGCTGGCCGGGCTGGTGGCGCTGCACCCCGCCCGTGAACGGCTGCGCCGCGACCTCATGGTGGCGCTCTACCGGGCCGACCGGCAGGCGGACGCGCTGGCCGTGTACCGCGAGGGCCGGGAGGTGCTGATCGAGGAGCTCGGCATCGAGCCGGGGCCCGAGCTGCGGCAGGCGCACGAGGCGATCCTGCGGTCGGACCCCGCCCTGCTGGCCCCCGCCCGCGGGAGGCGGCCCCGGCAGCTCCCCCCGCCACCGTCCGACTTCGTCGGCAGACAGGAGGAGATCGCGGCGCTGCGCGCGGCACTGACCAGGCCGGAAGCGATGCCGATCTGCGTGGTCTCCGGCGCGGGCGGCATGGGCAAGTCGGCCCTCGCCCTGCGGGTGGCGCACGAGGTCGCGGCGCACTTCCCCGACGGCCAGCTCTACCTGGACCTGCGCGGCACGAGCGACGCCCCGGCGGGCCCGGAGGAACTCCTCGGCCGGGTGCTGCGGGAGCTGGACCCCGCCACGACACGGCTGCCCGTCACGCTGGAGGAACGGACCGGCCGCTACCGCACGCTGATGGCGGGCCGCCGCAAGCTGGTGGTGCTGGAGGACGCCGCCACCGAGGCGCAGGTGCGGCCGCTGCTGCCCGGTGACTCCGGCTGCGCGGTGCTCGTGACCTCGCGCAACCGGCTCGTGGGCCTCGCGGGCGCGACGTTCTCCGAGCTCGGCGTGTTGCCGTCCGGCACGGCGATCGACCTGTTCGCGCGGATCGCGGGCCACGACAGGGTGGCGGCCGAGCAGCAGGCCGCGGACGCCATCGTCGCGCTGTGCGGGCGGCTGCCGCTGGCCATCCGCATCGCGGGGGCCCGGCTGGCCTCGCGGCGCCAGTGGCCGCTCTCGCGGCTGCTCGACCGGCTGGACGACGAGAAGCGCAGGCTGGACGAGCTGACCGTCGGGGACCAGCAGGTGCGGGCCGGCATCAGCCTGAGCTACGCGCTGCTGCCGCCCGAGGCCCGGACGGCGCTGCGCCGCCTCGGCCTCATGGGCCTGCCGTCCTTCCCCGCCTGGGTGGCCGCGTCCGCGCTGGAGACCGACCTCGACGAGGCGGAACGCGTCCTGGAGCACCTCGTGGACGTCTCGCTGGCCGACGTCGAGGGGGTGGACCTGGTCGGGCAGCTCCGCTACCGGCTGCACGACCTCATCCGCCTGTTCGCCAAGGAGCGCGCCCTGGCCGAGGACGACGCCGCCGCCCGCAACGCCGTCGTGGCCCGGGTGCTCGGCGGGTGGATCTGGCTGGTCGAGCGCGTCAACGAGGCGGCGCCGCCGTACCTGATCTCGGTGCCCGCGTCCTACCGGCTGGCCCGCCCGGTGGACGAGCGGGTGGCCAGGCAGGTGGTGGCCGGCCCGCGCGCGTGGTTCCGCGCCGAGCAGGAGGCGCTGATCGCCGGGGTCGAGCTGGCGGCCGCGGCGAACCTGGACGAGCTCGCCGTCGAGCTGACCGCCGCGTTGTCGTGCACGGCGTTCGGCGGGCACCAGTACGTCTTCGACGACCCGTTCGCGAGCTGGCACCGGACGCACGAGGCGGCCCTGTCCGCCGCGCGCCGCATGGACAACGCGCTCGGGGAGGCGACGCTGCTCGCGGGCCTCGGGCAGCTTCACTACGAGCGTGACCTGTTCGCCGAGTCGCGGGCCTACCTCAGCCAGGCGCTGTCGATGTTCCGCGCGGCCAAGGACACCCGCGGCGAGGGCGCGACCCTGGCGTCGCTCGGCGCCGCGTGCCGCGAGCAGGGGTACCTGCCCGAGGCGCTGCATTTCCTCGACCGGGCGCGGGAGCTGCTGACCGGCCTGGACGACGCCTCGGCGCTCGGCCACGTCCGTCGATTAGCCGGCACGGTGCGGCTGGAGACCGGGGACTATCCCGCCGCCTGGGCCGATCTCGAGGAGGCGCTCGCGCTGTTCACCGCCGCGGGTTCCCGCCGCGGCCGGGGCCTGACGCTGCGCAGCATGTCGCTGTACCACCGCGCCAGGGGCGAGTTCGCCGAGGCCGAGGAGCTGGCGCGGCGGGCGCTCGCCATCTTCCAGGCGGCCGACGACCGGATGATGGAGGCGTACTGCGTGCGCGCGCTGGCCAAGGCGCTGCTGCGTCAGGGCAGGTTCGACGAGGCCGGGCCGCCGCTGCGCGAGTCCCTGACGGTGCTGCGCACGTTGCACGACTCCTTCGGTGAGGCCTGCACGCTGCGCACCCTCGGTGAGCTGCACCTGGCCGAGGGCCGGTTCCTGCAGGCCAAGGACCGTCTGGAGGAGTCGCTGCGCATCTGGGAGAGCCTGCGCGCCGCTCTGTTCCACGCCCGTACTTTGCGCGACCTGGCCGAGGTGCACGAAGCGCTCGGCGACGTGGCCGCCGCCGGCCGGGCCAGGGCCGAAGCCGTGGAGACCTTCCGGCTGCACGGCTCCCGCGAGTTCGAGGAGATGGCGCTGTAGCGGGGGTTACAGCGGAATTGCAGGACCCGGGTCCATGCTGCGACGACCCCTCTGCCTCCTATAACGCCCCACGGAGGGCCCATATGGCGCAGCACGTACTTCTGTCCGACCCGCGAATCGCCGCGATGCCCCTGAAGGAATGCGGTGAGCCCCTCGTCGACCTGCGGGAGGAGAAGATCATCCGGGTCGACACGCGGCTGGCCGACCTGGCGGGCGCCTACGCACACGTCCGGCTCAGCGTCGCCGACCGGCTGACCGCCGCGCAGACCCAGCTCCCCCGCGGCCTGCGGCTGCTCCTGGTGGAGGGCTTCCGCCCCTACACCCTGCAGGAGAGCTACTTCGTCAACTGCATGGCCCGGATGCGGCGCGCCCACCCCGGCTGGACGGAGAAGCGGCTGCGCACCGAGGCGGGCAAGTACGTCTCACCGCCCGACGTGGCGCCGCACGTGGCAGGCGGGGCGGTCGACGTCACGCTGTGCACCGCGGACGGCACGGAACTGCCCATGGGCACGGAGGTCAACGCCACACCCCCCGAGTACGGCGAGGAGTGCTTCACGAGGTCGCCGTTGATCCCCGACGAGGCGAGGGCCAACCGGCGAATCCTGATCGACGCCCTGACCGCCACCGGTTTCGTGAACTACCCCACGGAGTGGTGGCACTGGTCCTACGGCGACCGCTACTGGGCCTTCGTCGTGGGAGCGCCCCACGCCCGGTTCGGGCCCGCCACGTTCGGAAACGAATTCTCGGAGAGTGCGACGAGATAGCGGGAAAGGGACTCGTCCGGCGGCGTGAGCGACGCACGGGGGCGTCGTTGGTGCCGCGCCGCGTCTGAGCGATGGATCCGCGAAACATGTTGATTACCTTCATGTAGGTAATTTCTCTGATGTGCGGGCCCCATCCGGCGAACAGGGTGGACGGTACGGCCTCCGCGTGAGCGGAGCTCCTGTCCACCCCAGTCGCATGAGGTGCCGATGCGCTACGAACTGCTTGGGCCGATTCGTGTTCTCGACGGCCGGGAGTCTCATACGCTGAGCGCTCCCAAGATGGAGATGACGCTGGCCACGCTGCTCGTCAGGGCGGAGCGGGTCACGACCAAGGAACAGATCGTCACCGAGTTGTGGGGGGATCATCCGCCCCGCTGCGCTTCGGCGGCGATGCATGTGTACATCTCCCAGTTGCGGAAGTTCCTTGCGGCGGCCGGGGACCGGTCGGCGATCGTCACCAAGGCCCACGGGTACGTGCTGCGGTTGAAGGGGGCCGGGTACGACGTGGCCGAGTTCCAGCGGGCCGTCGAGCATGGGCGGGCCCTGCTGCCGGCGGGGCGGTACGCGGAGGCGCTGGCGGAGTTCGACAAGGGGCTGGCGCTGATGCGGGGGCCGGTGCTGGAGGACCGCGCGGAGGGGCCGGTGCTGAGCGCCTTCGCGGCGTGGGCCGAGGCGGAACGGCTGGACTGCCTGGAGTTCTCGATCGAGGCGCGCAACGCCCTCGGCCGGCACCGGGAGGTGATCGGGCCGCTCAACACGCTGATCGCGCAGTATCCGTTGCGCGAGTCCCTCTACCGGCACCTGATGCTGGCGCTGTACCGGTCGGAGCGGCAGGCGGACGCGCTGGAGGTGTACCGGTCGGCGCACCGGGTGCTCAATGCGGAGCTCGGGGTGCAGCCGTGCCCGTCGCTGCGGCGCCTGCACCACGCGATCCTGACCTCCGACCAGCTCCTCGACCTCCCGGCCGCGAGCTGACCGCACCCGGGACGGCGGCACCGGGGTGTCCACGGGACGACTCCTCCGCTGTCTCCGGCCGCCCGCGCGTGCCACCCGCCGTCCGGCGCGCGATCAGCCTGTGGTGGCGCCCGCCAGGAGGCGGGCCAGGGCGGCGCGGGAGGTGACGCCCAGTTTGGTGTAGACGCGGGTGAGGTGGACGTCCACCGTGCGGGGGCTGATGCGGAGGCGTTCGGCGATGTCCTTGGTCTTCAGGCCCTCGCCGGCGAGGTCGGCGACCTGGCGTTCGCGCACGGTGAGGCCGCCGAGGCCGTTGGGGGCGCCCTGGACGCCGCCGCGGGTGGCGGCGCGCAGGTGGCCGCGGGCCCGCGTCGCGGCGGGGCCGGCGTCGCCGAGCAGGCCGAGGGCCTGTTCGTAGCTTCGAGCGGCCTCGTCCCACCGCTGCGCGCGGCTGAGGGCGTGGCCGCGGGCCAGCAGCGCGTGGCCGCCCGCCTCGGGCAGGCCGACGGCGGCGGCCGCCGTCACGGCCCGTTCCGCCCACTCCTCGACGCGGTCGCCGGTGTCGGCGCCGGCCCGCAGGCACGCGGCGGCGAGCAGCTCGTGGCACCGGGCCGCGAGCACGGGCACCTTGACGTCGCCGCCGGGCGGCAGCAGCGCCATGGCCTGGTGCGGATCGCCCCCGGCGAGCGCGGCCTCGGCGAACAGCAGCGCGCTGAGCGGCGTGGTGATGGACGGCGGCAGCGGATGCGGCGCCGCGTGCCGCGCCATGGTGGGACGGCCCTGGCCGGCCCACGCGGCGGCGGTCACCGCGTCGGCGAGACCCACATGGTCGGACCGGCCGATCTTGTGGGCGGTGGCCCTGGCCTCCAGGGTGAGATCGAGGGCGTCGGCCGTGCGCCCGCGCTGGTGGTGCAGGTAGCCGAGCGTGTTGAGCAGCATGGGCAGCACGTGGACGTCCCCGCGTTCGCGCGCGGCCGTCAGGGCGCGCTCGGCGTGGGCGCGGCCGTCCTCGTACCAGCCCATCATGACCTCGGCCCAGCTCAGCACCAGCAGGTGACCGGTCTCCCGGGGCGTGGCGGGGCGGGCGGCGCCGCCGGGGGCGAGCACGCGGGCGGCCTGCCGGAGCGGGGCCTCGGCGCCGCAGGTGTCCCCGGTGATCGCGGCGCACATGCCGGCCAGGGCGAGCCTGCCGCCGCGGGTCACCGGGTCCTCGTGCTCCGCGTGCCGCGCCAGCGCCTCGACGTCGCTGCGGGCCGGCACCGCCCCGGCGATCACCTTGACGAGCTGGGCCTGCCCGAGCAGCGACGCCCGGGTGACGGGATCGGCGCCGTGCGCGCCACCCAGCTCGGCCGCGATGACGCCGAGGGCCTCCTCGCCGTGCCCCACCGCCGCCATGACGGTGGCCAGGAACGCCACGGCCTCGGCGCGGGCCACCCCGCCCCGCGCCCCCCACCCGCCGAGGACGTCACGGCCCAGCCCCCGGATGCCCCCGGCGTCCCCGGTGGCCGCCAGCGCCCGCACCACCGGCTGCCACAACCCGGGCTCCGGCACGGCGTCGCCGGTCGCGCGGCGCAGCCGCAGGGCCGCGCCGGCCCAGTGCGCCGCCTCTGCCGGACGGCCGGCGTGCAGCGCGTCGTGCGCCGCCGCGGCGAGCACCGCGGCGTCGGACGGCTGTGTCTCCACGCCGGACCGCTCGACGTGCCAGGCGAGGCGCGTGGGGGCGGCGCCGGTCCGCGCCAGGCGGGCCATGGCGCGGCGGTGCGCCGAGGCCCGCCAGCAGGTGTCGATGGCGTCGTACACGGCGCGCCACACCAGCGGATGCCGGAACGCGAGGGCGCCGGGGTCGCTCCCGGCGTACCGGACGAGGTCCCTCCCCCGCAGGCCGGTGAGCAGCCGGCACGTCACGTCGCGGTCCACCTGGGCGACCTCCGCGGCCGATTCCACGTCGAACACCTCGCCGAGGACGGCCGCCGCGTGCAGCACGGTGCGGGCGTCGGCGGGAAGTGACTCGGTCTCCACGAGCAGGCGGGCGGAGAGGCTGCCGTGTGCCCACGGCCCGGTGTCGTCCGGGCCGGCGCCGGGGGCGGCGAGGGCGGCGATGTAGAGCGGGTTGCCCGCTCCCCGTTCGTGCAGCCGCCGCACGGCACCCGGCTCGGCACCCGAGTCGCCGAGCAGGGCCGCGGACTGGGCGGGCGTGAGCGGCCCGAGCCGCACCGGCCCGACGGTGCCGAGCTCGGCGCCGTGTTCGAGCACCGACCGCAGCCGGACGGGCACCTGCCGGGGCCGGTGCGCGACCACCAGGGCGAGCGGCCCCTCCATGGGGCGGCGCACCAGCGACTCCACGAGCTGCACCGAGGACGGGTCGGCCCAGTGGAAGTCGTCGAGCAGCAGCACGATCTGGCCGGGCGCGGCGGCGAGACAGTCCCCGAGGGCGGCGCGCGCGGCGGCGTGGAGCCGGCGGCGCCCGGTGGACGGCATCGTGTCGGTGCCGGCGGTCGCGCCGAGCGTGTCGAGGAGGGCCGCGGCCTCCGGCATGATCCTGCCGCCCTCGCCGCGCCAGGCTCCGAAGGCGTGGACGAAGGGGTGGAACGGCACCTCGGTCTCGGCCTCGGTGCAGCGTCCCCGCAACACGGTGCCGCCGTCGCGGCGCACCTGTCCCGCCAGGGCGGTGAGCAGCCACGTCTTGCCGGTCCCCGGGTCGCCGGCCAGCTCGGCGACGGCGCCGCACCGGTCGCGGGCGGCGTGGACGAGACGGGACAGGCGGTCGTAGTCGGAGCGCCGGACGACGGCGGTACCCCCGGGCCCGCTGTGAGAAGTGGTGACGGTCATCTTCGCAAGTGCCTCCCCTGGCCACACCGCGGTGGGATCGCGCACGGACCACGCCGCCCACCCAATTTACCTTCACAACCCATCGGAATTTAGTAGTAAATGGCCGACCTGCGCGATCGCCGATCCAGGGCCCGGGGTGACATGCCCCACAAACAGGACTCTCAGAGTCCTCTTTGTGTTACGGTCGCCGTGTGCGCCTGAATCGCTCAACGGACATCGGGCTCCGCGTCCTCATGCTCGGCGCGGCCCGTGACGATCTGTTCACCATCGACGAGCTGGCCGGGCGTCTCGCCGTGCCGCGTCACCATCTGGCCAAGGTCGTGCAGCGGCTGCAGCACCTCGGGGTGCTGGAGACCGTGCGCGGGCGCGGCGGCGGCGTGCGGCTGTCGGCGGCGGGGCGTACCGCCTCGATCGGGAAGCTGGTCCGTGAGCTGGAGGGCGCGGCCGAGGTCGTCGACTGCGACGGCGACCCGGTCTGCCCGCTCAACCAGGGATGCCGCCTGCGGGGAGCCCTGCGGCGGGCCCAGGAGGCGTTCTACGTCAGCCTCGACCCGATCACGGTCGAGGACCTCACCGCGCCACCGGCCCGGCAGGTGCTGCTGAGCCTCGGCGGCTGATCTCGTCCGCTCTTTCGGGGGAAAAACAATGTTGTCCGCTACCAGCGTCCCGGTCGTCGGGGCGACCCTGCCCGTCGTGGCAGAACATCTCGACACCATCTCCGGCGTCTTCTACGACACCATGCTCGGGGAGAACCCCGAGCTGCTCGACCTGTTCAGCCGCAGCGCGCAGGCGACGGGCGAGCAGCGGCACGCCCTCGCCGGGGCGGTCGCCGCGTTCGCCGCGCACCTGGCCGGCGCGGGGCCGGACGCCTCGGTCATCGACCAGATCGCCGAGCGCGTCGCGCAGCGGCACTGCGCGCTCGGGATACGCCCCGAGCAGTACACGGTGGTCGGCAGGTACCTGCTGGGGGCGGTCCGCGCGGTGCTCGGCGACGCGGTCACCCCGGCGGTCGCGGCCGCCTGGGACGAGGTGTACTGGCTGTTCGCGGCCCGGCTCATCGGCAGGGAGGCCCGCCTGTACGCCGAAGCCGGGGTGGACGGCGCCGACCCGTGGCGCGAGCACGTCGTGGCGAGCCGGGTGGAGGAGGCGCACGACACGGTGTCGTTCATCCTCACCCCGGCCGACGGCGGGCCCGCCCCGGCCTTCCGGCCCGGCCAGTACGTCACCGTCGCCGCCGCGCTGCCCGACGGCACACGCCAGTCGCGGCAGTACACGATCTCGCAGGCCGCCACCGGCGGCACCCTGCGGATCACCGTGCGCCGGGTGCGCGGCGCCGGGGGCACCCCGGACGGCGTGGTCTCCGGCTACCTGCACGACCACGTGGGCACCGGGGACCGGCTGCGGCTGAGCCGTCCCTACGGCGCGCTCACCCTGAAGGACGGCGACACGCCGCTCGTGCTGGTCAGCGCGGGTGTCGGCATCACGCCGATGGCCGCGATCCTCGACCACGTCGCGCGTTCCCAGCCGGCCCGCGACGTCACGGCGGTGCACGCCGACCGCGGCCCCGAGCGCCACCCGCTGCGCGCGGACATGAGGGCCAGCGGCTCCCGCCTGCGGTCCTTCCGCAGCCTCGTCTGGTACGAACGGCCCGCCGGCGTCCCCGACGCCCTCACCGGCCGCGTCGACACCGACGTGATCCCGCTGCACCCGGACGCGGACGTCTACCTCTGCGGCCCCCTCCCGTTCATGCGTGAGGTCCGCTCGGGCCTGCGCCGCCGCGGCCTGCCCGACGACCGCATCCGCTACGAGGTGTTCGGCTCGGAACAGTGGCGGCTGCCCGTGCCGGCCGGAGCCTGATCTCCGGGGCCCCGGCGTCACGCCGGGGCCCCCTCGGGCCGCTGCGCCGGGGACGGGGTGCGTGGGATGGTGAGGTATGGGCAGTGACGAGGTGCGGGACGGGGTCTCGCTGACCAATCTGGACAAGCCGGTGTTCGACGGGGCGGGGGCCACCAAGAGAGATCTGGTCGAGTACGTGGACGCGGTGCGGGACCGCCTCCTGCCGGTGTTGCGTGGCCGGCCGCTGTCCGTCATGCGGGTGCGGGAGGGTCAGGAGCCCTTCATGCAGAAGAACGTGCCGAAGTACGCGCCCGAGTGGTTGCGCACGGTGACGGTGTGGGCGGAGTCGTCGCGGCGGGAGATCTCGTACGCGTTGTGCGACGACCGGCGGTCGTTGTTGTGGTTCGCGAACCAGCGGGCCGTCGAGTACCACCCGGCGCTGGCGACCGCGGACCGGCTCGACCACGTCACCCACATGATCCTCGATCTGGACCCGCCGGAGGGTGAGGCGTTCGGCGTCGTGGTCCGGGCCGCCGGGCTGGTCCGGCAGGCGCTCCAGGACTGCGGTCTCGCCGGGGCGGTCAAGACGTCGGGCGCCAAAGGCGTGCACGTGTTCGTCCCGGTGACGGCGCGGGCGGCCATCGAGGACGTCGCCGCGGCCACCCGGGCGCTCGCGGCGCGGGCCGAGCGGATCGACCCGGCGCTCGCCACCACGGCGTTCATCAGGGAGGACCGCGAGGGCAAGGTGTTCCTGGACTCGACACGGGCGGGCGGGGCGACCGTGGTGGCGGCCTACAGCCCGCGCATCCGGCCCGGCGTGCCGGTGTCGTTCCCGGTGGGCTGGGACGAGCTGGAGTCGGTCACACCGGGGGACTTCACCATCCACACCGCCGTGCGGGCCCTCGGGGACGGCGACCCCTGGGCCGAGCACATGCCCGAGGCGCAGGAGCTGCCACAGGACCTGGTGGCGGAGGGGCACACGATCCCGGTGGCCCGGGTGCAGGCGATGCACGAGGGCAAACGGCGGGCCAGGGCGCGGCGCGGCTGAGCGGGCCGCGTGGATTTCTTCGGAAAAAGTTCCGCGCGTGATGTCGAGGAGGCGCGTGTGGCTCCGACTGCCGGGTGAGGGTGCCCGATGGGGCACCTCCGGGAGCCTCCACCGGGGGCGGAAGGAGCTTGGCGATGCGGAAGATCGTTTACTGGGTGCACACGTCGGTCGACGGGTTCATCGAGGGACCGGCCGGGGAGTTCGACTGGCCGCGGATGGGGCCGGAGCTGTCGGAGTACTCGTTCGGGCTGGTCGAGCGGGCCGACACCTTCCTGTACGGGCGGGTGGTGTGGGAGATGATGTCGTTCTACTGGCCGAAGGCCGAGTCGATCTCGGACCACGAGCACGACTTGCGGTTCGCCCCGATCTGGCGGAAGACGCCCAAGGTCGTGGCCTCGCGGACGCTCGAGAGCGCCGAGTGGGGGGCCACCGTGATCGGGAAGGACCTCGCCCGGGAGGTCGCGGAGCTGAAGGCACAGGACGGCGCGGACCTGCTGCTGACGGGCGGCGCCGGCCTCGCGACGGCCCTCACGGCGCTCGGGCTGATCGACGAGTACCACATCGGGGTGCATCCGCTGCTGCTCGGCGGCGGCAAGCCGCTCTTCGCGCGGCCGGAGGACCGGGTCGGGCTGGAGCTCATGGAGACGGTCGTGTGCGACGGCACGACCGTGGTGTCCCGGTACCGGCCGGCGGCCCAGGGGTGAGCAACCGGGTGGCCGTACGGCGGGAGGCGCACGCCGTACGGCCATGAGGTCAGTCGCCCGGCGGGAGCGGAGGCTCGGGGACGGTGCACAGCGGGGTATCCGTGCCGTCCCCGGCGGCGTCGAGATGGGCCGCCGGTGCCGCCGGTGCCGCCGGTGCGGCGGGCGCGGCGTCCCAGACGCCACCCGGAGGGGCGGGAACGGGGCCGGGCGGGGCCGGCGGGGCGGGGGGCGCCGGGGGGCGTACGGCCTTGGTGAGGCGGGTGGCGGTGGGACAGGCGTCGTCCTCCAGGGCCGCGGCGTAGACGGCGCCGCCGACGAGCAGGCCGGCGGCGGTGAGTACCGTGACGATCAGTGCTTGGTCTCGTTCGTTCATGGGTCCATTGGGACGGACACGGTGTTTCGCGGGTGTTCGGTGCCGGGGAAACACCGGCCGAACACCCCGGCGGCCACCATGGAGGTGTGACCGGAAGGGGACGCCGTGCGGGTGCTGGTGGTGGAGGACGAGCGGTTGCTGGCCGAGGCGGTGGCGACCGGGCTGCGGCACGAGGCGATGGCCGTGGACGTGGTGCACGACGGGGCGGCGGCGCTCGAGCGGGTGACGGTGCACGCGTACGACGTGGTGGTGCTCGACCGTGACCTGCCGGTGGTGCACGGGGACGAGGTGTGCCGGGCCATGGTGGAGTCGGGCAGCCCGAGCCGCATCCTGATGCTGACCGCCGCGCGCGAACTGACGGACACCCTGCGGGGCTTCGGCCTCGGCGCCGACGACTACGTGACCAAGCCGTTCCGCCTGGCCGAGCTGATCGCCCGCGTCCGCGCCCTGCACCGCCGGGCGGGCCCGGCGCGCCCCCCGGTCCTGGAGCACGCGGGCGTGCGGCTCGACCCGCACCTGCGGGAGGTCGCGCGGGACGGCCGGGAGGTCCGGCTCACCCGCAAGGAGTTCGCCGTACTGGAGATCCTGATGACGGCGGCCGGCGGCGTCGTGAGCGCCGAGACGCTGCTGGAGAAGGCCTGGGACGAGAACGCCGACCCGTTCACCGGCGCCGTCCGCATCACCCTGCACGGCCTGCGCCGCAAACTGGGCGACCCGCCGATCATCCACACCGAGGTCGGGGTCGGCTACCGCATGGCACCCCGATGACCCCGCACACCGGCCCGTCCACGGCGGGCGACGGGGACCGGGACACCGGACGGCGCGATCCCGGGACCGGCCCCGTGGCCGACGCCGGACGGCCCGGTCCCGGAACCGGCCCCGTGGCCGGCGACCGGGACACCGGACGGCACGGTTCCGGGGCCGGTGCCGGGCGAAGGCGGCGTGGCTTCACGGTGTTCCCCTCGTTGCCGATCCGGGTCAGGCTGACGCTCGTCTACTCGGCGTCGTTCGTCGTGGTCGGGGTCGTGCTGCTGGCCTGCGTGTACTGGCTGCTGCGGAACTTCGCCGTGCCGCCCACCGCGCCCCTCCCGCCGGTGGAGTTTCCGACGGGGGCGCCGCCGACCCCGGGGATGCCGCCGATGCCCCCGATGCCCCCGATGCCCCCGACGCCGACGGCACCCACGGAGCCCGCGGTGCCCGCGGCGCCCTCGGTGGCCCGCATGGCGCTTGTGTCGGCGATCGCGCTGGTCGTGTGCGGGGTGCCGGCGCTGATCGCGGGGCGGGTGATGGCGGGGCGGGCGCTGGCGCCGATCAACCGGATCACGGAGACCGCCGGGCGGATCGCGGCGGGGAACCTGCACCAGCGGGTGGGGCTGAGCGGGCCGGACGACGACGTCAAGAGGCTCGCCGACACCGTGGACGGCATGCTGGCCCGGCTGGAGGCGGCGTTCGAGGCGCAGCGGCGGTTCGCGGCGAACGCGTCGCACGAGCTGCTCACCCCGCTCGCCACGAGCCGGGCCATCTTGGAGGTCGCCACGGCGTATCCGGACCGGTGCGACGTGCGCGAGCTGACAGGCAAGCTGCTCACCGTGAACGAGCGCGGCGAACGGATCGTGGAGGCGCTGCTGACGCTGGCCCGCGCCGACTACGGGGGCGTCGAACGGCGCGAGGTGGACCTGGCCGGGGTGGTGCGGGAAGCCGTGGAGCGGGCCGGCGCGGAGGCCGAGCGGCGCGGCGTCGCGGTGCGGGCGCGGCTGGACCCGGCCAAGGTCACCGGCGACCCCGAGCTGCTCGGGAGGCTGGCGGACAACCTGCTGGTGAACGCCGTCCGGCACAACCACACCGGGGGCCAGGCCGAGGTGTCCCTGACCGGCGCCACGCTCACCGTACGCAACACCGGCACGCCGGTGGACCCCGGCACCGTCCACCACCTGTTCGAGCCGTTCGTCCGCGCCCGCCCGCGCACCCACCAGGACGGCCAGGGGCTCGGCATGGCGATCATCCAGGCGGTCGCGCAGGCCCACGACGCCGAACTCACCGCCGCCGCCAACCCCGGGGGCGGCCTCACGGTGTCCGTGCGGTTCCCCTGCCGCACATGACGGTGAGCACGGCCATGACCAGTGCCGTCGCCGGCAGGGGGAACGGCGTGAACGGGGCCGCGAGGACCAGCAGGGGCGCGGCGGCGAAAGTCGTGGTGACCAGCGGCCCCGGGCGGTGCGGGCGGACGTGCACCAGCCACAGGCTGAGCACGAACACCGCCACGGGGACGCTCAGGGACGCGGCGGCGGCGGTGCCCCCGAGGTGGGCCTTCCCGGAGACGTGGTCCACGGACACCGCGAGACCGGCCCCGACGGCGGCGGCCGAGGCGAAGATCAGGTAGTGGCCGTAGCCCCAGGGGAAGGAGACGCGGTTCGAGGTGAGGATGCCCTCGGCGGGGTGGGCGAAGTACAGCCACCACATGGAGAAGACGATCACGAGACCGCTGAGCGCGACGGTGAGCATCGCACCGGTGGTGGCGTCGCCGTCCAGCCCGGCCTGCACGGCGATGGTCGCCGACAGGATGGACTCGCCGAGCACGATGATGGTCAGCAGGCCGTAACGCTCGGCGATGTGGCTGGAGTGCCAGGTGGTGGCCAGCGACCGCTCGGCCCACAGCGGGACGGCCAGCTCGGCGGCCACCAGCACCACGAACGCGACCGGCCCCACGGACTCGCCGAGCGCCTGCCGGGCGACCCACCCGGCCTGCACGACGGTGATGCCGGCGGCGTAGCGGTACGCGATCCGCCCGCGTGCCGGGTCCTCGCGCGCGGCCCGCAGCCACAGGGCCACCATGGCGAGGCGCATCACCACGTAACCGAGGGTCACCAGCCCGAAGTCCTGCGTCTCGAACGCCCGCGGCACGCCCGCCGCGAGCACCAGCACGCCGCCGATCTGCACCAGGGCGAGCAGGCGGTACAGGACGTCGTCGGTGTCGTACGCCGAGGCGAACCAGGTGAAGTTCATCCAGGCCCACCACACGGCGAAGAACACCATGGCGTACCCGGCGATCCCCGCCCCGATGTGGTTCTCGGCGAGGGCGTGGTGCAGGCTCGCCGCCGCCTGGGCCACCGCGACCACGAAACACAGGTCGAACAGCAGCTCAAGGGGCGTGGCGGCGCGGTGCCCCTCCCCCGGGTCGCGTCCCACCATGGCGACGCGCCAGACCGGCCGGCGTCCCACCGTGGACGTCTCACTCATCGGCTTCTCCCGGCAGACAACGTGACAGTCGAGTAAAGCACCGTTCGTCCTGCTGGGGAGCCGCGTGGGAGGCCGGAGGGGACGGCCGGTGGCGCGCCATGCGGAGGGGTGGGCATGGCGCGCCTGGCCGAGGAGGGGCCGCGGGCCCTCGCCGCCGAGTCAAGCGCTTAATCAGTTAAGTCACCAGGCCCTACCGTCGGATGGCGTCGCCATTTCATGGCCTGGTGCACAGGAACGTGTGGTGGCGGCGCCGACCGCCACCACACGGGTGGACTTTCGTGCACGGGATTTCAGAAACGTTCAGAAATCAGCTTTCTTGCTGCGATTCATCGGCCCGATGTCATTCCGCCCGCACGTTGTCCAGGTGGAAGTCCCCGGTGCTGAACCAGATGAGGAACCCGCGCACGTCCGACAGGTCCTCGATCGTGCAGGACAGGGCCGTGGTGAGGTCGATCTCGACGGTGCCCGCGGTGCCGGGGTTCTGCCAGCCCCACGTGGACTGGCACCAGGTCCAGCCCGAGCCCACCTGGAAGGCGACGCTGGTGGAGGTGCCCGCGGCGCCGGTGCGCAGGTCGTACTTCAGGGTGCTCTTGGCCGACAGGTTCACCGGCTCGGGGAAGCTCGCGCCGAACCACGCACCGGCGGTGGAGTCGACGAGCAGGCTGTGCGTGCCGTCGGTGGCGTTCTGATCGGACTGCGCGACGGTGCCGGGGTCGGTCTGCCAGTTGCCCGGCGCCCAGCCCTGCACGCCGTCCTCGAAGGAGAACAGCTTGATCGCCGCCCCGGGGTCCGGCTGCACGATGACGGTGAGCTGCGCGGGGCCGGACACGCGGTCGCGGCTGTCGCGCACGGTGTACGGCACGACGGTGCGGCCGCTGTACCCCTCGGCGGGCGTGAACGTCACCGCGCCGCTCGCCGCCGCGGTGAGCCGCCCGCCCGTGACGGTCAGCTCGGCCTGCCGCCCGGCCGCCGCCGGGTCCAGGTCCACCGTGGCGGGGCGGACCGTGGCGCCGTAGGCGATGTCGTTGGCGGTGACGGTGACGGTGACGGGCACGCCGAACGCGGTGGTGACCTGGTCGTGGTCGGCGACGGGCGGGAACGACGCGGGCCGTCCGCGCAGGATCGACGCGGCGTTGGTCATGGTCCGGCAGACCGGGCTCGGGCAGTACACCGTGAACCCGTCGTAGTCGGGGTACAGGGTGCCGTCGTCCTGGGTGCCGGCGAGCATCCAGTACATGAAGCCGTCGGTGCCGCGCACCACGGCGTCCAGCCACTGCTGGTACACGGGGTTCCGGATGGTCTTGTCGCGGAAGCCGAACTCGCCGAGCACCACGGGCTTGCCGACGCGCCGGGCGTCGGCGTTGTGCCGCCGGATCCACTCGGTGCCCCACGCGGCGTCCTTGCCCCAGCCGTCCGGGTAGAGGTGCATCGACATGTAGTCGATCGTGGGGAGCCGGGCGAACGCCACGGTGTCCACACCCTCGTTGCAGTTCTCGGTCCAGTCGGCGGCCCCCGGGACGCAGTAGAACCCCTCGTCGCCCACCGCGACCAGGTGCCTGCGGTCCACGGACTTGACGTGCCGGGACATCTCGTCGGCCCACGCGGTGAGCACGGCCGGGGTGCAGGTGGAGGAGGTCGGGTAGACGCCGGAGCCCTTGCAGCGCGGCTCGTTGCCGAGCTCCCACGCCATGACGGTGGGGTCGTCCTTGTAGAGCACGCCGGTCAGGGTGTTGCGGCGGTTGAGCAGGTGGCTGATCCAGTCCTTGTACCAGCCGCGGATGCGGGCGTCGGTGTAGAACTCGTCGTGGTACGCGCCCCCGGCCCAGCGCACGTACTGGTCGATGCCCCCGAAGTCCGCCCAGTTGTTGACGAACGGCACCACGAGCTTGACGCCGGACTCCTTGGCCTTCTTCAGCACGTAGTCCAGGTGCTCAAGGCCGGTGGCGCCGTCGTTGTACGCGGGCCGCGTGCCGTCCCAGTACTGGAAGTAGACGCCGTTCTCGATGTGGTGCACCGAGTTGCTGCCGTCCTGGTTGCCGATGTCCAGGAAGCCCCAGATCCGCAGGACGCGCAGGTCGGCGGCCCTGGCCCGGGCGAACACGTCGTCCACCATCGCCGCGGAGCGGTACCCGAGGTAGTAGTTGTTGGTGCCGGCGAACCGGAACGGCTTGCCGTCCAGCATGAGGCCGGCGCCGTGACGGGTGACGAAGCCGTCGCCGCCGGTGTGGGCTCCCGCCGCGCCGGGAGCGGCGAGCAGCCCGGCCAGTAGTGCGATCACCACGGTGATCAGCGTTATCCCCGATCTTCCGGGCTTGACGTGCACGGTGTGCTCCTTGAGGGGGTGGATCGGCCCAGTCGGCGTCGCCCGGTGCATGGCGACCTTCACGCCGTCGGCCCTGAGCTTGTCGAGGCGACGGTGAACTCGTCCCAGGTCTTCGCGGTCACACATGCCGTGGCCGGAACGCGGCCGCCATACGCTTGTTCACTAGCTTCCTCCTCCTGTCAGGGGGTGGGAGGGTGCATGTTTATGAACCGCTTAAGTACGGTGACCGTACGGCCGCCCTGACAACGGTGTCAACGCCGTGTCGCCGAAAACACCCGCGCCCTGTTACCGGGATCTCGCAGGCGTCGGCGCGCCGCCTCGTGGGCAAGTGCGTCGAGGACGGTGCATCCGCCGTCCGCGAACACGCGAAGGGGTACGTGTGGACGTCGTGATCGAGCGGCCTGCCCGGCGTACGGTGTACGCGACGGTGGGCACACTGCTGATGGCCGCGATGCTGGCCGCCCAGGTGGCCTCGGGCCCGCAGCCTTCTCCGGTGCGCCTGACGAGCGTGGTGGTCCTGCTGCTCGCCGCCTGCGCGGTCGCCTTCGCCGCCGCGGACCACGGCGTCAGACGGTCGCTCACCGCGTTCTGCGCCGCGGCCTGCGCGGGCTACGCGGCCGAGTGGGTGGGGATACGGACGGGCATCCCGTTCGGCGAGTACCAATACACCGGCGTCCTGTGGCCCGCCCCCGGCGGCGTCCCGCTGATCGTCGCCCTCGCCTGGGGCGGCATGGGCCTCGCCGCCCACGCGATCGCGTCCCGCGTGGCGGGGATCCCCGTGAGGGCCACCCCGGCAGCAGACCCCGGCACCTCCCCCGGAACCGCCCGCACGGCGGGGGCCGGTCCGTGTCCTCCCACCCCCGCGGTGGGGGCCGGTCCCCGCCCCTCCGACCCGGCCACGCAAGCGGGCCCCCACTCCTCCGGCCCAGCGATGGATGCCGGTTCCCACGCCTCCGGCCCGACCTCACAGGCCGGCCCCGGCTCCTCCGGCCCAGCGACGGGTGCCGGTTCCCACGCCTCCGGCCCGACCTCACAGGCCGGCCCCGGCTCCTCCGGCCCAGCGACGGGTGCCGGTTCCCACTCCTTCGAGCCGCCCTCACAAGCCGGCCCTCACCCCTCCGATTCGGCTCCACAAGCCGGCCCCCACCCCTCCGGCCCAGCGACGGGTACCGGTTCCCACCCCTCCGACCCGACGACCGCCGCCTTCCACTCCTCCGACCCGACGACCGCCGCCTTCCACTCCTCCGACCCGACGACCGCCGCCTTCCACTCCTCCGCCCCAGTGATGGGAGCCGGTTCCCGTCCCCCCGGCCCGGCGGCAAGTGCCCGTTACAACACCTCCGGCCTGGCGGTAGGAGCCTGTTCCTGCACCTCCGGCCCGGAAGCAGAAGCCGGTCACCACACCTCCGGCCCGGAAGCAGGAACCTGTCCCTGCCGTTCCGGCCGCGAGGCGGGAGCCGGTCATCGCACCTCAGAGGTGGTGGCGGGGGCCGGTTACCGTCTCCCCGGCCGGGTGGCGGGGGGTGGCCCGCGCTCCTCCGCCCCGGTGGCCGGATCCGGCCGGTTCCTGAGTACCGCCCTCGTGGGGGCGTTCGCGCTGACCGCGTGGGACCTGTTCCTCGATCCGCAGATGCTGCGACTCGGGCTTTGGGTGTGGGCGGAGCCCGGGCCGTACCGCGGCGTGCCGATCAGCAACCTCGCCGGGTGGCTGGTCGTATCCTTCCTGGTCATGGCGTTGATCGGCTGGGTGTTCCGCCAACGGCCCACGGGGAGGGGCACCGGTCTCGTCGCCCTCTACACGGCCATGGCGGTCATGGAGACGATCGGCTTCGCCTTCGTGTTCCGCCCGCCGGACCGCTTGGTCGCCGTCGTGGGCGGCGCGACGATGGGGCTCTTCGCGGTACTGGCCTGGGTACGCCGGGGGGTGACGGCCGACGCGGACGACGCCCCCGCGTCCGGCACCGCGTCCGGCACCGCGTCCGGCACCGCGTCCGGCACCGCACCGGGCACCACGCCCGGCACCACGTCGGGCGCCACGCCGGGCAATCCATCCGGCACCACGTCGGGCAGCACGCCGGGCAATCCGCCCGGCACCGCGTCCGGCAACCCGCCCGGCGCCACGCCGGGCAATCCGCCTGGCAGGCCGAATCGGGCGCGTCCATTCCCGAGCCGGGCGGGCCGATGGCCGACGTGATCGTGGTCGGGGGTGGGGTCGGGGGCATGGTGTGTGCGTTGTTGCTGGCCAGGGACGGGCATCATGTGGTGTTGCACGAGCGGCTTGGGCGGCTCGGGGGAAAGCTGGCCGAGCATCGGCGTGACGGGTTCGCGTTCTCGGTGGGGCCGTCGCTGCTGACCTTGCCGGGGTTGTTCCACGACCTCGGGGTGCGGGTGGACCTCGTGGAGCCGGCGGAGATCTGCCGGTACCGGTTCCCCGACGGGTCCACGCTGACGGCGCCGCGCGACCCCGCCCGGATGGCCGCCGAGGTGGAGCGGCTCGCGCCGGGAGAGGGGCGGCACTGGCTGGCGTTCCACGCCTGGGCGCGGGAGTGCCTGGCGGCGGCGCGGCGGACGTTCTTCACCAGCCCGCCGGTCCGGCCGCCGCGCGACGCCCGGCCCGCCGACCTGCTGGCGGTCTCGCCGGGCCGCACCCTCGACGGCCTCGCGCGGCGCTTCTTCCGCGACCCGCGTCTGCGGCGGTACGTCGGCCGGTACGCCACCTATGCCGGGTCGAGCCCGTACCGGGCGCCCGCCGCGCTCGGCTGCATCCCGGCCATCGAGCACGACGACGGCGGCTGGTACGTCACCGGCGGGCTGCCCCGCATCGCCGACGCCCTGGCCGGGCTGCTGGCCGGCGCCGGGGTGGAGGTGCGGCTCGGCAGCGAGGTGACCCGGGTGCTGGACGGCCACGGCCGGGTGGACGGGGTGCGGCTGGCGTCCGGTGAGCAGGTGCGGGCCGACGCGGTCGTGGTGAACGCCGACGCCGCGCAGCTCTACGGGCGGCTGCTGCCCGACCGGCGGCGGCTGCGGCGCGTCGCAGGGCTCGGACGGTCGTCGTCGGCGTTCCTCATGCTCGCCGGCGTTGAGGGCCGCACCGAGGGGCTGCCGCACCATTCGATCGTGTTCTCCGGCGACTACCCCCAGGAGTTCGCCGACATCTTCCACCGGGACCGCCCGCCCGAGGACCCGACCGTGTACATCGGGTGCTCGGCGGTGGACGACCCCACGCAGGCGCCGGCCGGGACGGAGAACTGGGTGATGCTCGTCAACGTGCCCGCCCGCGACCCCGCGCGCTGGCCGATGCCCCCCGAGGCGTACCGGGACCTGGTGCTGGAGCGGCTCGCCGCGCGGGGGCACGACCTGGCGGGGCGGCTGCGGTTCGTCGACCTGTTCACCCCCGCCGACCTGCGTGACCGCTACGGCGCGTGGGGCGGCGCGATCTACGGCACCCCGTCCCACGGGGTGCTCGCGCCGTTCCGCCGCCCGGCCAACCGGGGACCGCGGCGCGGCCTGTACCTGGTGGGCGGCGCCACCCACCCGGGCGGCGGGCTGCCGCTGGTGGCGATGAGCGGGCGCCTGGTCGCCGGGCTGGTCGGCGAGGACTTCCGGTGAGGGGGGTGCTCACGGCGGCGCAGTTCGCCGCGGGCCTGGTGGTGGCGGCCCGCCTGGCCAAGGGACGTGACCGGCTGCCGGCACTGCGCCCACCGGCCGCCGCGCCGGATCGAGGCACGATCTCGGTGGTCGTGCCCGCGCGGGACGAGGAGGGACGGATCGGGCCGTGCCTCACGGCCGCGCTCGCCGACCCGCTGGTCCGCGAGGTGATCGTGGTGGACGACGAGTCGGCGGACGGCACGGCGGGTGTCGCCGCGGGGCTGGGCGCGCGGGTCGTGGCGGGACGGCCGCTGCCGGACGGGTGGGTCGGCAAGCAGTGGGCCCTGCACCAGGGGCTGGCCGAGGCGACCGGGGACGTCGTGGTCACCCTGGACGCGGACGCGCGGCCGGAACCCGGGTTGTTCGCCGCGCTGGCCGGCGCGCTCGACGACTGCGACCTGGTCACCGTGGCACCCCGGTTCGTCTGCGACGGGGCCGCCGAGCAGGCGCTGCACGCGGCGTTCCTCGCGACGCTCGTGTACCGGTACGGGCCGGTCGGCCCGCGGGTGCCGCCGCCGCCGTACCGGGTGCTCGCCAACGGGCAGTGCATGGCGTTCCGCCGCAAGGCGATGCGGTCGGCGAGCGGCTTCGTGCGGGTACGAGGGAACATGACCGACGACGTGGCGCTGGCCCGCACGCTGGCCGGTGACGGGTGGGACGTGCGGTTCCTGGACGGCCGCGCGCTGCTCGAAGTGGACATGCATTCCTCGGTGGCCGAGGTGTGGCGCGAGTGGGGCCGTTCCCTGCCGCTGGCCGACGTCACCGACGGGCCGCGACTGGCGGGCGACCTGGCCGTGGTGTGGCTCACCGCCGCGCTGCCCGCCGCGCGGCTGCTGGCCGGCCGGCCCACCCGGCTGGACCTCGCCCTGCTCGGCGTGCGGTTCCTGCTGGCCGGGGCCCTGTGGCGCGGTTACACCCGTCCCGGGCCCGGCCTGCTGCTGTCCCCTCTGCTCGACCCGCTGGCGGCGCTGCGGCTCACCCAAGGGGTGCTGCGGCCGTCGCGCACCTGGCGGGGCCGGACGTACCCGCGGGCCGCGCGGTGACCGCCGTTCAGCGCCGCGCGGCCTGGGCGAACCGCAGCCCGATGAGGCACATCAGCGCCCCCGTGGCGGCGACCTGGGCGAGTGGGGTGAACGGCAGTTGCGTCAACGGGACGGCGAACACCCCCACCCGTGCCCCGACGGCGAACGACCGGGTGGCGAGCGCGGTGACGACCAGCAGCGCGACGGCGGCGAGGAACGCCGGCGGGCACAGGACGGCGACGCCGCCCGCGAACGCCAGCACCGACCGTCCCCCGCGCAGCCCCGCGAACACCGGCCAGGCGTGCCCCGCCATCGCCGCCGCCACCCCCGCGTACGCCGGCAGCACACTGGGCCCGGCCACCACGGCGAACCCCGTGGTGTGCGCCCCGCTCACCAGCAGCCCGAGCAGCCCGGCGAGCGACCCCTTGAGCGTGTCCCCCGCGAACACCGGCACCGCCGCCCGCCGTCCGAGCAGCTCCTTGACGTTCCAGTACCCGGGGTTGCGGTCTCCCGCGTGCCGGGGGTCGATGCCGTACACCCGGGCCACCAGCACCGCCACCGGCACCGAGCCCAGCAGGTAGCCACCGATGACCGAGACGAGCAGGGGAACCATCGCTTCCTTCCATCTGATCAGATACCCGGATCGCCGCGCCACGAAGTACATGGCCTTCGACCGCCCCGTCCTGCGCCGCACCCCCGGGCTGGCCTTCCACCGTCTCCTCGGCACCGGCCGGGGCAGGTCCATGACCCTGGGCGCCGACCTGCGCCGCTGGGCCCTGTTCGCGGTGTGGCCCGACGAGGCGTCCCTGTCGGATTTCCTGCTGCACTCGCCCATCGCCCACCGCTGGCACACCACAGCCGCCGAATCGTGGCACGTCCGCCTCCGCCCCGTCTCCTGGCACGGCCACTGGTCGGGCACCGACCCCTTCGCCCCGGCACCCCGCCTCCCCCGCCACCACCCCACACCCGACCACCATGCAGTCCCGGACCACCACGCCACACGGGACCACCACGCCACACGGGACCACCACGCCATGGACCACCACCCCGCACCGGACCACCACGCCGTCCCGGACCACCACGCCGTCCCGGGCCACCACGCCGTCCCGGGCCACCACGCCGTCCCGGGCCACCACGCCGTCCCGGGACCGGCGCCGCAGGGACCTTCCACCGACATATCCGAAATGTCGGCCAGCCCCGTCGCCGTCCTGACGCGGGCGGCGATCCGGCCGAGCCGGCTGGCCGCGTTCTACCGGGCGGTTCCCCGTGTGGACCGCGAGCTGGCGCGATGTGAGGGCTGCCTGGCGTCGATAGGCATAGGCGAGTGGCCGCTGGCCCGGCAGGCGACGTTCTCCCTGTGGCGGGACGCCGCGGCGATACGAGCCTTCGCGTACGAGCCAGGACCCCACCGTCGGGTGATCGCCAAGGTGCGCACCGAGAGCTGGTACAGCGAAGAGCTGTTCGCCCGTTTCGTCCCCTACGACAGCACAGGCACCTGGGACGGCGCCGACCCCCTCGCCTGACCGGGCCGCCGTCCCCGAGCCGGCCACCGCCACCGGACGACGGGCCACCGGTCACAGGCCGAGACGGAGCCGGACAGGCCACAGGGCCAGGCCCAGCCGGACAGATCACAGGGCCAGACCGAGCCGGACGGGTCATGGGGCCAGGCCGAGCCGGACGCGGCCCCGGGCCAGGTCGTGGGCGACGGCGCAGGCGCGGGCGACGGTGGCGGCGCGGGACGAGCCGTGGGCCACCACCACGGTGCCGTTCAGGCCGAGCAGGGCGGCGCCGCCGTGGGTGCCGGGGTCGTAGCGGCGGGCGACCTCGGCGAGGCGGTCCGGGGACGCGATGCCTTCGGCGGCCACCTGAGCGAGGGCGGCGCGTACGGTGCCCTCGACGTTCTTGAGCACGACGTTCCCGGTGAAGCCGTCGGTGACCACCACGTCGACCGTGCCCGCCAGCACGTCGTGGCCCTCGATGTTCCCGTGGAACCGGTACGGCAGGCCGGGCAGCAGCTCGGCGGCCCGCCGGGCCAGCCGGTTGCCCTTGCCGGGCTCGGAACCGATGGACAGCAGCCCCACCACCGGCTCGGCCACCCCCAGCACCTCCCGCGCGTACGCCACCCCGAGCACCGCGAACTGGGCGACCATCTCGGGAGTGGGGTCGGAGGTGGCCCCGGCGTCGATCAGCACGGTGGCGCCCCCGCCCACCGTGGGCAGCGCCACCGCCAGCGCGGGCCGCAGCACCCCGGGTGCCCGCCCGAGCACACGCACCGCGCAGGCGACCACCGCCCCGGTGGACCCCGCCGACACGAACGCGCCGCCCGTGCCCCGTCGCACCAGCTCGCACCCCACCGCCAGGCTCGTCCCCCCGCCGAGCGCGTCCGGCCCGCGCTCGGTCATCGGCACGGCTTCGGGGGCGTGCGTCACGCCGATCTCACCCGCGGCCCCGTGCCGGGCGAGCTCCGCGCGCAGCTCCCCGGCGCGGCCGACGAGGACGACAGGGACACCGTGCTCCCGCGACGCCAGCACCGCCCCCGCCACCGTCTCGGCCGGGCCGTGGTCCCCGCCCATCGCGTCCAGCACCACGGGCACCCCCGTGCCGTCCCGCATCACGGCGTCACGGCCGGGACGCGGCGCTCGGCGCGGGCGGCGGCGGACGCGGCGGTGAGGTGGCGGGCGAAGACGGCGAGGCGGCGCCGGTACGGCACGCGGGCCCGGCCGGCCAGCACGTCGTACCCGGCGGTCTTTATCTCGGTGAGGATGCCGCCGTACAGCTCGTGCGCGGCCCGGATGCACGGCCGCGAGGACGGCACGAGCATGCCGATGCCCTCCAGCGCCCGCCGGTAGTGGTCCTCGGCCCGCCGGGCCTCGAACGCGACCAGTTCCCGCACGGCGGGCGCGGCCCGGGGCGCACGCAGGTCGGCCACGGTGACCCCGAACCTGTCCAGGTCCGCCAGCGGCAGGTACACCCGCCCGCGGGCGAGGTCCTCGGCCACGTCCCGCAGGAAGTTGGTGAGCTGGAAGGCCAGCCCGAGCTGCCGGGCCGGTTCCCGCGCCGTGCCGTGTGCCCCCGGCAGCGGCTCCAGCACCGGCAGCATCATGGTCCCGATGACGGCGGCCGAGCCCTCCATGTAGCCGAGCAGGTCGTCGTAGGTGGCGTACCGGTCCACCGTCAGGTCGGCGCGCATGGAGCGCAGGAACGCCTCGATGTCGCCGTGGTCGACGCCGAAGGACCGCACGGTGTGCGTGAAGGCGGGCAGCACGGGATCGTCCACCGGGTCACCGGCGAGCGCCGAACCGAGCCGCTGCGTCAGCGCGTCCAGGGCCTTGTCACGGTCGCCGTCCATGTCGAACGCGTCAACGATCTCGTCGGCGTACCTGGCGAAACCGTACAGGGCGTGCACGTGGCGGCGTTTCCACGCGGGCAGCAGCAGGGTGGCCAGGTAGTAGGAACGGCCGTGCCGCGCGTTGAGCAGGCGGCAGTGCTCGTAGCTGGCGGACAGTGTCATCGGCGGCGTCATCGGCCCTCCAGGACGCGTTCGGCGGCCAGCCGGCCGGAGATGAGGACCGGCGGCACCCCGACCCCCGGGGCGGTGTACATGCCGGCGAAGTGCAGGCCGGGCACGCGGCGGGCGCGGCCCGAGGGACGCAGCCACGCCGTCTGTGTGAAGCGGTGGTCCAGGGCGAACGGCGTGCCCGCGCTGTGGCCCCTGCGGTGCCACCCGGGCGGGTCGATGGTGAGGCGCGGCGCCATGCCGAGGTCGCCGTACCCGAGGCGCTCCAGGCGGCGCAGCAGGCGGGCTTCCAGGCGGGGGGTGAGGCGCTCCCAGTCGAGGCCGCCGCGCAGGTTGGCGGTGGGTTCGAGGACGGTGAGGGTGGCGTGCCCGGCGGGCGCGGCGCCGGGTGTGGGGTAGGTGACCAGCAGGCTCGGGTCGGGCTGCGGGCGGCCGGCCTCCAGGGCGGCGAAGGTCGACGCCCACTGCTCGCCGAGGTGCAGGGTGTGGTGGGCCTGGCCGGGCAGCCGCCGGTCCAGGCCGAAGTGCAGCACCAGGCAGGACGGCGAGAAGCGGGGCCGCCACAGTCGCCAGTCCGCGGCGGCGCCGGGCAGCAGGCCGGCGTGCGCGGCGGGCAGGTCGCAGGCGACCACCACGTGGCGGGCCCGGGTGCGTTCGCCGGTGTCGAGCCGGACGGCGGTCACGCCGGAGCCGTCCGCCTCCACCTCGGTGGCGCGCACGCCGTACCTGATCACGGCGCCGGTCTTCTCGGCGACGGCGGCCATGGCCTGCGGGATGGCGTGCATGCCGCCGTCGCGCGGGAAGAAGACGCCGCCGACGGTGTCCATGTGCGCCACCGACGCGTAGATCCCGAGGGCCTTGCGGGGGGACAGGCCGAGGTAGAGGGCCTGGAAGGTGTGCGCCCTGATCAGCCGCTCGTCGGTGAGGTGGGCGCGCACCAACCGGTCCAGCCGGCGGAAGCCGCCGAGGGTGGCGAGGCGGGTGAGGGCGTACGGCCGGGCCAGGGCGCGCAGCCGCGTCATGTCGCGGTCGATGAACAGCGGCCACTCCAGCTCGAAGATCTGCTGGAGGCGGCGGCGGAACCGCAGGTAGCGGGCGGCCTCGGCGGGGCCGGACAGGTCGCGCACCCGCTCGGCCATGGCCTCCTCGCCCGCGACCACGTCGAGCACGGAGCCGTCGTGGTAGCGGAAGCGGTAGTACGGGTCCAGCCGCCGCAGGGGCAGCCAGCGGTCCAGTTCCTCGCCGGCGGCGCCGAAGGTGTCGGCGAGCACGTCCGGCATGGTGAGCACGGACGGGCCCGTGTCGAAGCGGTAGGCGCCGAGGGTGGCGGTGCCGCAGCAGCCGCCGGGGCCGTCCGCGGCCTCCACCACGGTGACGTCCCGTCCCGCGGCGGCCAGCCTGATCGCGGCGGCGAGGCCGCCGAGGCCCGCGCCGACGACCACCACCTGATCGTCCCTGGCCATCAGGACGTCCTGCTCGTCGCCGTGCCGGCCAGCTCCCGCAGGGCCTGCCTGGCGTCCTCGGGCACGCGGTCGTCGTCCAGGGCCTCGACGGCCACGGCGACCAGGGCGGCGATGCGGCGCTCCACGGCGTCGAGCGCGCCCGTGGTGACGATCAGCTCGCGGGCCCTGGCGACGTCCGCCTCGTCGTGGATCCCGTCGAGCAGGGGGAGGCGTTTACCGGCGCGCTCGCGGGTCTCGGCGGTCAGGTAGGTGCGTTTGCCCTGCCGCAGGTCGGTCCCGGCGGGTTTGCCGGTGCGGGCGGGGTCGCCGAACACGCCGAGCACGTCGTCCCTGAGCTGGAACGCCTCGCCGAGCGGCAGGGCGTAGGCGCTCAGCACGTCCTTGAGCGCGGGGTCGCCCGCGGCGATGGCGTGGCCGAGGTGCAGGGGGCGTTCCACGGTGTACTTGCCGGACTTGTAGATCGACACGCGGGTCGCCGCCTCAACGCCGTCCACGCCCCGGGCGGCGTACGCGAGGTCGAGGTACTGGCCCGCGATGATCTCCACGCGGAGCTGGGTGAACACCTTCAGCGCCTCCACCGCTCCCCCGCTCGACAGCAGGGCCGCGTCCGCCCAGGTGAACGCCAGCATGCCGAGCAGGGTCGCCACCGACTCGCCGTACCGCGCCGGGTCCCCCCACCAGCCGGACCGGCGGTGCCGGTCGGCGAGCGCCACGTGGGCGGTGGTGCGGCCGCGGCGGGTGGCGGACTCGTCCATCACGTCGTCGAGGATCATGGCGCTGGCGTGCAGGAGCTCGACGGCGCACCCGGCGGCGAGCACGGCGTCGCGGTCGGCGGGTGACCCGCCGGCGGCGCGGTGCCCCCAGTACACGAAGGCGGGACGCAGGCGTTTGCCGCCCGTGCGGACGAACTCCACCAGGTGGTGGCGCAGCGTCTCGCGGTCCTCCTCCTCGGCGAGGAAGGCCAGGCGGCCCATCTCGCTTTCGAGCAGCTCGTCCAGGCGGCGGTCGACGAGGCCTCTCAGGTCGATCGCTTCCTGTGTCGCCATCACCATCGGCGCAGCTCCTTTGATCGCTGTAGACACCTTCGGGCCCGACGACGCCTCGGATGCACCGATACGTCAGTGATCGCCATCCGGTGGGAGAGGCCACACCGGGTTGACCGAATCTTGGACACGACGTGCCGGGGATCGGTGACGCGGACGCCGGGAACTGTCGGTGGGGTCTGCGATAGTTCCAGACCTCAGGCCCCGCCGGCCGCGAGGGTGGGGAAGTCGTCGCACGTCAGGAGGCAGTGAAGTGACGCGGAAGGTGCTCCTCGCCATCGGCACGCGCAAAGGCATGTGGCTCGCGATCCGCGACGGGTCGGAGTGGGACCTGTCCGGGCCGTTCCACACCATGACCGACGTCCACGCCGTCGCCATCGACACGCGGCGCGGGCGCCCCCGGCTACTGGCGGGCGTGCACAGCGAACACTTCGGCCCGAGCGTCGTCACCAGCGACGACCTCGGCGTCACCTGGCAGGAGCCCGGCCACGCCCCCATCGCCTTCCCCGCCGACACCGGCGCCGCGCTGTCCCGCGTCTGGCAACTCACCCCGGCGCCCGCGGCCGGCCCCGGCGTCGTCTACGCCGGCACCGAGCCGTCCGCCCTGTTCCGTTCCACCGACGGCGGCGTCACCTACGACCTGGTGCGCGGCCTGTGGGACCACCCCCACCGCGAACACTGGACCCCCGGCGGCGGAGGCATGGCCATCCACTCGATCATCCCCCACCCCGAGGACGAGAAGCAGGTCACGGTGGCCATGTCCACCGGCGGCGTCTACCGCACCACCGACGGCGGCGAAACCTGGGAGGCCGTCAACACCGGCGTCCAGGCTTATTTCCTGCCCGACCCGTACCCCGAGTTCGGCCAGTGCGTGCACAAGATCGCCCACCACCCCGCCCGCCCCGGTCAGCTCTTCCTGCAGAACCACCACGGCGTCTACCGCACCGACGACCTGGGGGCGACGTGGCATTCCATCGCCGAGGGCCTGCCCAGCGACTTCGGCTTCCCCATCCTCGTCCACCCCACCCGCCCCGGGGTCGTCTACACCTTCCCCCTGACCGCCGACCACACCCGCTTCCCGCCTGACGGCCGCTGCCGCGTCTACCGCAGCGAGGACGCCGGCGAGTCCTGGACCGCGCTGACCACCGGCCTCCCCCAGGCCGGCTTCTGGTCCGCCGTACTCCGCGACGCCATGTGCGCCGACGACGCCACCCCCGCCGGCCTCTACTTCGGCTCCCGCTCCGGCACCGTCTACACCAGCGAGGACGACGGCGACACCTGGCGGCAACTGGCCACCCACCTCCCCGACATCCTCTGCCTGCGCGCCGCCGCCGTCGGCTGACCGGACCACGAGCCGTGACGACGAAAGAGAACACGACGCCGGTGACGGTGCTGCTTCCCGGGGCGCTTCGCGAAGTCGCCGGCGGGCGCTCCCGGGTGGACGTGGAGGCCGGCGAGGGCACGACCCTCGGGGCGGTGCTGGACGTGCTCGCCGCGCGCTACCCCCTGCTCGGCCGCCGGTTACGCGACGAGCGCCACCAGCTCCGGCGCCACGTCAACTTCTACGTCTCCGGCGAGGAATGCCGCCGCCTCGACGGCGCCGCCACCCCGGTCACCCCCGGCACCGAGATCCACATCATCCCCTCGGTGGCCGGCGGCTGACCACCCGGCGGCGGCCAGGGAGGGGAGGTCAGGGACGGCGGC
Source organism: Sphaerisporangium sp. B11E5 (assembly GCF_039871875.1). NCBI lineage: Bacteria > Bacillati > Actinomycetota > Actinomycetes > Streptosporangiales > Streptosporangiaceae > Sphaerisporangium > Sphaerisporangium sp. B11E5. The sequence goes on from NZ_JBDPMD010000010.1 coordinate 75,696, forward strand.
CGACGCCGGCGGTGAGCCCCGTGGAGGCTGCTGACCGCACGGCGGGGCCTTCCGGGGCACGGGGCGCCGGTCAGGGGCGGCGGCCGACGCCGGTGGTTAGTTCGTGGAGGCGGCCGCGGACGGTGTCCGGGCGCAGGGGTGGGCTGTCCATGCCGGAGCCGTCGTGGAGGCCGGTGACGAGTTCGCGGAGGGCGTCCAGGGCGGTGTGGCGGGGGGTCCAGCCGAGTTCGTCGCGGGCGCGGGTGGTGTCCATCACGGGGATGGTGAGGGCCATCTCGACCAGGCCGGGGGACGCGGGGACCAGGTGCAGGTGCCAGGCCAGGGCGGCGGCCTCGCGGACGGCCCAGCGGGGGACGCGGACCAGGCGGGCCCCGAACAGCTCGGCCAGGGCGGGAGGGTCGATCACGGGGTCGGCGGCGAGGTTGATCGGGCCGGACACGTCGCCGGTCACCGCGAGCCGGTACGCCTCCCCGGCGTCGTCGGTGTGCAGGGCCTGCAGCCGCAGGCCGGGCACGTCCGGCATGATCGGCACCGCCCCGGGGCGCACCAGGCGCCGCGGCAGGAACGGGCCGGCGAACAGGCGGCGCTGGCCGGTGGCGGACTCGCGTTTGAAGATGAAGCCGGGACGCATGCGCACCACCCGCACATCGGGGTGGTCCCGCTCGAAGACGTCCAGCAGCCGTTCGTTGTACGCCTTCTCCCGCCCGTACGCGGCCCCCGGCCAGCCGTGGGTGGGCCAGCTCTCGTCCACGGGGCGGTCGTCCGGGCCCGGCGAGTACGCCCCCACCGACGAGGCGTAGACCAGGGCCGGCACCCGCGCCTCGGCCACGGCGCGCAGGACCCGGGTGGTGCCGAGCACGTTGGACCGCCACGTCGTCACCGGGTCGCGGGTGGGCTGGAACAGCCACGCCAGGTGGACCACCGCCCCGGCCCCGGCGAACATCTCGGTGAGGTCCGCGGTCGCGATGTCGGCCGCCCGCCACTCGGTCTTGGGGGCCGTCCATCCGGGGAGCCGCCGTGCCACCCCGATGATCGACTCGATCCTGGGGTCGGCCGCCAGGGCCGACACCACGCTCGTCCCGACGTTCCCCGTCGCTCCCACCACGATGACGCGCATACTTGTCCGCTCCCCGGCGGGTCCCGCGCCAAACGTCCGGCGTGAGGATCAGCCGGCGTGGCGGTGTTCCTGGCCGTGCCGGTTGGCCAGCGGGAACGAGGCCGCCGGGCGTTTGCCGGCCCGCTTGGGATGGCGTGCGGCGGGGGTGGCGGCGCGGCGTTCGTCGGGGTCGGTGCCGCCCCAGATGCCGTGTTCCTGGCCGGTGGCCAGGGCGTAGTCCAGGCACGCGAGGCGCACGGGGCACCGGCCGCAGACCGCCTTGGCCTGGTCTTGTTGCACCTGGCCGGGGCCGGTGGCGGAGATGGGGAAGAACAACTCCGGGTCCTCGGTACGGCACGCGGCGCGGCGCAGCCATGAGACCGCCGGAAGCACAGAGCTCTGGAAGGCCATGATCATCCCATGTGGGTCGGGGATACCGGTTTGGTAGAGTCGCGTGCCCTCTGCCGCAGGTTTAAACACCACATTTGATGAACCGTGACGGTTATTTACCGCATATCTGACTTTTTAGCGACAAGCCAGTCAATCTCCTGACCTGTACGTTCCGTCCGCGAGGGCCGCACACAGGGCGGGTACGGCCTCCCCGATGGGTGTCCGGATCACCTCGTCGGCCAGGTCGTCGTACGGCGTCGGATCGGCGTTCACGATGATCAACCGGGCGCCGTTCCGCGCCGCGACCCGGGTCAGCGACGCCGCCGGCTGCACCTGCAACGACGTGCCGATCGCCAGGAAGACCTCGCACCACTCGGCGGCCGAGATCGCGCGCCGCAGGACGTCTGAGTCGAGCGACTGGCCGAACATCACCGTCGTGGTCTTCAGGACACCCCCGCACACCCGGCAGCGGGGGTCGTCCTCGCCGGCCTCGACCCGCTCGATCGCCTCCTTGGTGGTGGACCGCGCGTCGCATTCGGTGCACACCACCCCGAACATGTTGCCGTGCAGCTCCACGACCCGCTCGGACGGCGAGCCCGCCCGCTGGTGCAGGCCGTCGATGTTCTGGGTGACGATCCACGCCTGCGGCAGCGCGGCCAGGGCCAGGTGGGCGCCGTTGGGCTCGGCGCGCCACGCCGGGTTGTCCCGGCGGTGCGACCACGACCGGCGGCGGATCGCCGGGTCGGACATGTAGGTGTCGTAGGTGACGAGCTTCTCGTTCTCCGGGTTCCTGCGCCACAGGCCGTTCGGCCCGCGGTAGTCCGGGATGCCGGAGTCAGTGGAGATCCCCGCCCCGGTCAGCGCCGTCACGTTCACCCCGCCGAGTTTAGTGCCGGATCGCCGTTTCGCGGCGTCTCACCCCGTGGCGGCGGTGCCCGTGCGGGTGGCGGGCGGGGCGGCCGGGGACGCTAGCCGTTCGCGAGCGGGCGGCGAGGCAGGGGGCCAATAATTTAAGCGGCGACGGGGCGGGAGCACCGCACATCTTCCGTCGCGGGTGGACGTCACATGGTTCGATCGGGACCAGGCGCCGCGCGTGTCCGCTTCGCGGAGGGCACGCTCGCCGGCCACGCCGAGCCGGCGGCCGCTGTGGGCCGTCGTCCCCGCGCGATGTGATGTGGCGTTGGGACATGCTGGTCAAAAGGGTCGGAGGCAGCGGGCTGGTCTCGCCCGCCATCGGCCTTGGCTCTTTGGCACTGGCGGGCGCGTACGGCAAGGCGGATCCGGCGGAGTCGTTCCGCACGATCAGGCACGCGGTGGAGCTCGGCGTGACCTTGATCGATGTCTCGCTGCCCGGCCTGGAGAGCAGGCGCAACGCGGTCGAGCGCATGGTCGGCAAGGCCGTGAACGGCCGCCGCGACGAGGTCCTGCTCGTCTCCTGCGGCCGGCCCGAACGCCCGGAACGCTCGGTGGAGGCGTCCCTGCGCCGCCTGCGCACCGACCGCATCGACGTGTACTCGGTGCACCTGGCGGGCCAGGCCCGCGTGGAGGAGGCGATCGGCCGCCTGGCCGCCATGGTCGCCGACGGCAAGGTCCGCCGCGTCGGCCTGTGCGCCCCGTCCCCCAGCCAGCTCCGCCGGGCCCACGCCGTCCACCCGATCTCCCTGGTCTCCTCCGAGTACTCCCTGTGGAACCGCCGTGTCGAGGAACGCCTGCTCCCCGCCGCCCGTGAACTCGGCGTGGGCCTCACCGCCTGCCGCCCCCTCGGCCGCGGCTTCCTCAGCGGCCGCATCCTCTCCCCCGCCCAGTTCGAGGCGGGCGACCACCGCCTGACCGACCCCCGCTTCCACTCCGAGAACCTGATGCGCAACCTGCGCCTCCTGCCCACCGCGGAGAACTTCGCCGCCCAGCTCAACGTGGGCCTGAGCCGCCTGGCCCTCGCCTGGCTCCTCAGCCGCGGCGACGACGTGGTGGCCATGCCGAGCACCCGCTCCCGCATCCACCTGGAGATGAACGCCGCCGCCGCCAAGGTCCGCCTCCCCCCGGAGATAGGCGACGCCCTGGCGGCCGCCTTCCCCACCCAGGCGGTCACCCACTGATCCCCGCCCCTGTTGTAGCGTCGATCGCACCGCGACCTCTCCGATCGGGGACCTCGATTGGCCGACGTCACCACCCCGCCGGGGTTCGGCCTCCTGCTGCCGTCCCCCCTGGCCGAACTGCGGGACGACCGCCTGACCGGCCGGGACGTCACCCTCTGGCTGAAGCGCGACGATCTCATCAACCCGGAGATCCCCGGCAACAAGTGGCGGAAGCTGAAGTACAACCTCGAAGCGGCCCGCGACCAGGGCCACCGGACCCTGCTCACCTTCGGCGGGGCCTACTCGAACCACATAGGCGCCACGGCCGCGGCGGGGCATCGCTTCGGCTTCTCCACCATCGGGGTGATCCGCGGCGAGGAGCACCTGCCGCTGAACCCGGTGCTGGACCGGGCGGTCAGCCGGGGGATGCGGTTGACCTACCTGGACCGGGGGACCTACCGCCGCAAGTCCGACGACGAGGTCGTCGCCCGCCTCCGCCATGAGTGGGGTGACTTCTACCTGATCCCCGAGGGCGGCAGCAACGAGCCGGCCGTCCGCGGCTGCGCCGAGCTCCCCCAGGAGATGGACACCGGTTTCGACGTGATCTGCTGCCCGTGCGGCACGGGCGGCACCCTGGCCGGGATCGCGGCGGGCCTGGAACCGGGGCGGCGTGCCCTCGGGTTCTCCGTACTCAGGGGCGGGGAGTTCCTCGACGGCACCGTGCGGGACCTCCAGCAGCGGGCCTTCGGCCACGTCCGCGCGAACTGGAGCATCGAACACGGCTTCCACTTCGGCGGCTACGCCAGGAAGCCGCCGGAACTCGAGGCGTTCGTCTCCGACTTCCACCGGCGTCACGGCATCGCACTCGAACGGATCTACGTCGCGAAGATGATGTACGGCATCTTCGCCCTCGCGGAACGGGGCGCGTTCGAGCGCGGCACCCGGATCGTGGCCGTGGTCACCGGCCCCTGAGGCCCCTGCGAGTTCACCCCGGAACCTTCACCGGCCTGGACGCCGTCGGCGCCACCGCCGGCATGGCATGCGGCCCGAGATCCCGGCGGCGGATGCGGCGGCCCTAACGCTCCCTTAATATCTAGGGATCTAAAGTGATAGGACCATAGATAAATGGAGGTAAGCGTGATCGAGTTCCATCGCGGTACCGGGCGACGCCACGACATGCCGGCGCCGGCATGACCGCCGTCCTGCACGCCCAGGGACTGGGCAGGAAGTACGGCAAACGGTGGGCCCTGCGGGACTGCACCATCGAGATCCCCGCCGGGCACGTCGTCGGGCTGGTGGGCCCCAACGGCGCCGGGAAGACCACGCTGCTGAAGCTGGCCGCCGGGCAGCTCGCGCCGTCCTCGGGCGGCGTCACCGTGCTCGGCGGCCGGCCCGCGAGCGGGACCGTGCAGCTCGCCAAGGTCGGGTTCGTCGCCCAGGACACCCCCGTCTACGCGGGGCTGAGCGTCGCCGAACACCTGCGCCTCGGGGCACGGCTCAACCCCGGCTGGGACGACGCCCTCGCGCGGGAACGCGTCGGGCGGCTCGGCCTCGACCTCGGGCACCGGGCGGGGAAGTTGTCGGGCGGGCAGCGCGCCCAGCTCGCCCTCACGCTGGGCCTCGCCAAGCGGCCCAGGCTGCTGATCCTGGACGAGCCCGTCGCCTCCCTCGACCCGCTGGCCCGCCGCGAGTTCCTGCAGGGCCTGATGGAGGCCGTCGCCGAGCACGAGCTCAGCGTGGTGCTCTCCTCCCACCTGGTGTCCGACCTGGAACGGGTGTGTGACTACCTGGTGGTGCTCGTCGGCTCGCGCGTCCAGGTGGCGGGCGAGGTCGAGGGGCTCCTGGCCACCCATCACCGGCTCAGCGGCCCGCGCCTCGACGACGACCGCCTGCCTCCCGGCATGGACGTCGTCTCGGCGCGTCACACCGACCGGCAGAGCACCGTCGTCGTCCGCGCCGTGGCACCGGCCCCCGATCCCCGCTGGGCGGTCGGTCAGCTCAGCCTGGAGGACCTCGTCCTCGCGTACATGGACACCCCCGTCCCCCAGCCGGCCGCCCTGGAGGTGCGCTGATGATCTGGCTCACCTGGCGCCAGTTCCGCGGCGCCGCCGCGACGATGTCCGCGGTGCTCGTCGTGCTCGCCGCCGTGCTGGTGCTGACGGGGCCGCGCCTGGCCTCCGACTACGCCGACGGCATCGCCGACTGCGCGCAGAGCGACTGCACGCGCTTCTTCGACCGGTTCTTCGACGAGTACCAGCTCCCCTTCCTCGCCGTGACCCTCGTCGTGCTGGTCCTGCCGGCCCTGATCGGCCTGTTCTGGGGCGCGCCGCTGATCACCCGTGAGCTGGAGGCCGGCACGCACCTGCTGGTGTGGAACCAGAGCATCACCCGCACCCGCTGGCTGGCCGTCAAGCTCACGCTCCCCGGCGTGGCCGCCGTGGCCGCCGCCGGGCTGTGCGGCCTCGCGGCGACCTGGTGGGCGGCGCCCCTGGACAGGTCCGCCGCCGCGGGCTTCACGCTGATGGACCCCCTGGTGTTCGGGGCGCGCGGCATCGTGCCCATGGTGTACGCGGCCTTCGCCTTCGTGCTCGGCGTGACCGTGGGGATGCTCGTCCGCCGCACCCTGCCCGCCATGGCGCTCACCCTTGCCCTCTTCGCCGCGGTGCAGCTCGTCGTGCCGCTGACGGTCCGGCCCCATCTGATGCCGCCGGTCAGCGGGACCTTCGAGCTCGGCCGCGGGAACATCGACCTGTTCGGCCTGAGCGAGCAGGGCCCGCCGTTGGTGATCCTGGACTCGGCGATACCCGGCCACCCGGGCGCCTGGGTGCTGTCCAGCCGTCTCGTCGACCCGTCCGGGCGTCCGCTCGGCGCCCACGGCGCCGCCGTCAACGTCCCGGTCCCCACGTCGTCGGGACCCTGCTCACGGGCCGCGCAGTCAGAGCCGGGGTCGATCATGGAGGGGTGCCTCGCCGAGGTCAACCGGCTGGGCTACCGGCAGGCGGCGATCTACCAGCCGTTCGAGCGTTTCTGGCCGTTCCAGTGGATCGAGACCGGCGTCTACGCGCTCCTCACGCTCGGCCTCACCGGCCTGTGCTTCCGGTGGGTCAGAAGGCGCCTGTCATGATCGCGAGGACCGTGACGGCCGTGCTCGTCCTCTTCCTGGTGACCGGGTGCGTGGGGCAGACGCCACCGCGCAGCGCGGGCCGGGCGAGCGCCGGTGGCCCTTCGGTGTGCGCGCGTCCGCAGGGGAATCCCGGGCCGGAGACCCCCACCACGATCGACGTGATCGAGCAGGCTTTCTTCTGCATCCTCGGCAACTACTACAGCGGAGCCACGCTGGACGCCCGTGCCCTGCTGCACGCGGGATTCGTCGCCTTCACCCAGGAGCTCAACCGCGTCGGGCGTGACATGCCCGAGGCCACCATGCCCGCGCTGACCGGTGACAAAAGAGCCGACTGGGCCGCGTTCGAGGCCGTGTACCTGCGCGTCACCGGCCGGTTGCCGGACGACGCCGCCCTCAGGGAGAGGCTGGCCACGGCCACCCTGCGGGCCATCGTCGCGGCACTCGGCGACAACCACGCCCGGTGGATGTCCGGCGGCGTGCGGCCGCCGGGCTACTACGACAACGACCAGTACGGCCTCGGGCTCAGGGCCAGCGCCGGCCCTCAGGTCGCCGTCAACCCCGGGGCCGCGCTGCCTCCGCTGTTCGTGACCGCCGTCCTCGGGGGAGCGGCGGAAGCGGCCGGGCTGCGCCCCGGCGACATCGTCGAATCGGTCGACGGGTCGGCGCCCTTCATCGACGGGCAGGTCACCCCCGCCGCGGTCGCCGCGCTGTACCCGCAGTACCCGCAAGCCGATCCGGTCAGGCTCCGGCTTCTGCGGCAGGACACCGGCCGCCGCTGGACCGCGACGCTGAAGCCCGGCCTGTACCAGCCCGACCCGGCCGTCATGCAGACGGTGACCTCCAAGCTGTTCGAGGACGGGATCGCCTACGTGCGGCTGGCCGGTTTCGCCCCCGACGCCGCGGACCGGGTGCTCAGGGCGATCTCCCGGATGCGCGGCGGCAGGACGCTCACCGGCGTCGTGCTGGACCTGCGCGGGAACGGCGGCGGCAGCCCCGCCGAGGCGAGCCGTCTGCTCGGCGCGTTCGGCCATGGCAAGGTGACCGCGTACCAGTGCGCCGTGGACGGTGTGTGCGAGACCATGCGGACCGACGACAGCGTGCCGCTGCTCAACCTGCCGCTGGTGGTCCTCACCGACCGCGGCTGCGCCTCGGCCTGCGAGCACTTCAGCTCCGCCGTCAGGGACCTGCGTCTCGGCCTGCTCGTCGGCACACGCACGGCCGGCGCCGTCTCGGGCCCCGCGCAGCCGTACCTCCTCGCCAACAACACCCTTCTCAGTTTCCCTTCCCGGCACCACCGTGCCCCGAACCGCGAGGTCGTGGACCGTGTCGGCGTGGCCCCCGACCACCACGTCCCCCTGACCCCGAAGGACGCCGCCGCCGGCCACGACCCCGCCCTGGCCAAGGCCCTGGCCCTGCTGCGCCACTGACGGCCACCACGTCGCCCCGGCCCCGCCGCGCGACCCACCGACCACCACGCCCTCCCGCCGAAAAGGACGGACCGCTTCCATGCGTCATGCCCTGGCCCTGCGCGGCGGCCTCGCCGCCGCCGGTCTGGCCGCCCTCACCGCCACCGCCTGCGCCCCGCCCGCCACCCCGAGGTCCGACGTCACGCCCACCGCGTCCAGGCCCACCGGCCCGGCCACGCTGCCCGCCCCCACCGGCACCCGTCCGGTGGGCACCACCTCCCTGTACCTGAAGGACACCTCCCGGCCCGACCCGTGGGTCCCCGAGGTGAAGGCCAGGGAGCTCAAGGTCACCCTGTGGTACCCGGCGCGGGAGCGGGAGGGGACGCGCGCCGCGTACATGACCCCGAAGGAGTCGGAGCTCATCCTGAAGGGCAAGCGGGTGACCAGCGCCCCCTACGACATCCTGAGCAGGACCCGCACCAACGCCTTCACCGGCGCGAAGCCGTCCGGCGCCGAGGGCGGCCTCCCCCTGGTGGTCCTCTCCCCCGGTTTCACCATGCCCCCCACCACGCTCACCGCCCTGGCCGAGGACCTGGCCGCCGGCGGATACGTGGTGGCCGCCGTCCACCACACCTACGAGAACTACGCGACGACCTTCCCCGGCGGCCGGATCGCCGAGTGCGTCGCCTGCGACAGCGACACGGACTTCGGCTTCGGCACGAGGGTGGTGGGCATCCGCGCGGCCGACGTGTCCTTCGTCCTCGACCGGCTCACCGGGAGCGACGCGAAGTGGGAGGGGTCGTCCCTGATCGACCCCGCGAAGATCGCCATGGTCGGTCAATCACTGGGCGGGGCCGCCGCGGTGGCCACGATGCTGGAGGACCCCCGTGTCCGCGCCGGCGTCAACATGGACGGCACGACGTACGCCCGCATCCCGAAGAGCGGCCTGTCCCGGCCGTTCCTGTTCCTGGGCTCGTCGGGCCATCCCCCTGGCGGCCGGGACAACTCCTGGGACCGCGACTGGAAACTCCTCACCGGCTGGAAACGCTGGCTCCTCCTCCCCAAGGGGGACCATCAGGCCTTCACCGACGTCCCCCTCCTCGCGGACGTCCTCGGCATCAAGAACCCGAGCGACCTGTCCGCGTCCCGCTCCACGGAACTCACCCGCACGTACGTCCGCGCCTTCCTCGACCTTCACCTGCGCCGCACACCGCAACCCCTGCTCGACGGCCCGTCGCCGCGGTACCCCGAGGTCGAGTTCTGCACCCCCGGCAGGAAGGCGTGTGGCTAGTTCGGTCAGCGGTCGGGGTGACGGTGGCGGTTGGGGGTGGGGATCCGGTCCTGAGGCTTGATCAAGGACGCGCTCACGGCCTTGTTGACGGCGTCGATCCGGGAGACGGCGCCGAGTTTGACGAAGATGTTGCGCAGGTGGCGCTTCACGGTGGCTTCGGTCAGGGACAGGCGCGCGGCGATCTGGGTGTTGCTCAGGGCCTGGGCGGTCAGCTCAAGGACCTGGCGTTCCCGGTCGGACAGGACCGTCGTCGCCTGGCCCTCCACCTGGGCGAGGCTTTCCCTGGAGACGGCCAGGACCACCCGGCCGTCGTCGCAGCGGACGCTGCGGATGGCGGACAGCAACTCCTCCCGGGAGACGCTTTTCAGCAGGTAGCCGCGGATTCCCACGGTGAGGAGGCTCTTGAGCAGGTGAGGGCCGTCGTACATGCTGAGGATGATCACCTGGCTGCCGGGGCAGAGCTGGCGGATCCGGGTGACGGTGGTGGTGACCTCGTCACCGGGGATCTCGATGTCGAGCAGGACGACGTGGGGCTGCCGCTCCACGGCGAGGGCGACGGCGGTGTGGCTGGTGCCGGCCTCGCCGACGACGACCATGTCGCTCTGCGCGTCGAGGATCTCCTTCAGTCCCTCGCGGACGAGAGCGTGGTCGTCGACCACGAGCACGGTCGTGCGGCCATCCAGTTCGTTCATGGGTCAGCGTCCCGGGACAGTCATGCCGAGGACGGTGGGGGTGGGGCCATCCGATTCGTTCATGTTCAGCGTCCTGGAAGAGGTATGACGAGTTCCGCGTGGGTGCCCCGGCCGGGCCGGGACATGATCGTGACAGTGCCTCCCATCAGTTCCGCGCGTTCCCTCATGGTGGACAGGCCCATGCCGCCGGAGCCGGCGGGCACCTGGTCGACGTCGAAGCCGGTGCCGTTGTCGTCGACGGCGGCGCGGAGCTCGTGCGGCGCGATCTCCATGCTGACCAGGATCATCTCGGCCTCGCCGTGCGCGACCGCGTTGCGGATGGCCTCCCTGATGACGAGGAACGACTCGTCCCGGACCGACGCCGGCGCCCACGTCTCGTCCCCGTTGACGTACAGCCGGTACCCGATGCCCTGCGGCAGCGTCTCCAGGTAGTTGAGCAGGGCCTTCTCCAGGCTTTTCAACGGTTCCTGGAGCCGCAGGTCCGAGGTGACGGCGCGCAGGCTCTGCATGGCCTCGCGCACCCCCTGCTGGGCGGTGGTGATGCGGTTCAGCGCCTGCGCGGACTCCTTGTCCTCGTAGAACTCGTACGCTTCGAGCTGGCGCTGCGCGACGCTGAGCCCGAGCCCCACCCGGTCGTGGAGTTCGCGGGCGATCCGGCGCCGTTCCTCGATGTGCGACTCGTGGATCTTGTTGAGGAGGTACCCCGAGTAGGTGGTGAGGCCCCCGCCGAGCCGCATGAGGGTGCTCTCGTTGAGGGCCAGGGACGCCAGGGTGAACAGCGCCGCGGCGTGCTCGTCGTCGTCGATGTTGCGGTTGACGGCGGTGACGACGGCGGTGAAGAACCCGGCGGCGGTGCGGAGGGACTCGCGGGGGTGCATGCCGCTCGCGGCCCGGGTGACGCCGCTCTCGTAGGACATGCGCTTGTGGCTGTCGTCGAGCCGGACCTCGCCGCAGCGCAGGCTCTCGACGACGTCGGTGAGGATCTGGCCGGCGTGCGTCATCACCTGCTGGGCGGCGACGGGGTCACCGGCGATGATGCTGCTCATGGTGGGGAGGTCACGCTCGTAATCGGCCAGGATCTCCGCCCGCTGTGCCTCCAGGCGTGCGGCGAGTGCGTGCGCCGCGGCGTCCGCCCCTCGTTGAGATCCTTCGCCCACCGGGTCCCCTCCGCGAAGCGCGTGACACTTACTCCCCACAGTAATCCGGGCATGTCACGCCAGAAAGGGCTACGTACCACACTGCCGCAGGCTGCTTGCCGACGCTCCCTGCGACACAATACAACAGATGCCTACGATCCAGACAGTTGGCACGATCAAGATACATCAGTACATCTTTCGATATCCCAGCACACACCTTCGGATGACCCGCCTTGAAACGGCCCTAGTCGATCAATAACGTGTGTTTAGCCCCAAATAGATTGAATATCGCCCGGTGTACGCCCTGGCCAGGCTGCCCCACGACCTGCGCTTCCGTGCTCTGACACCATAGCTCAGAGGGTGCCGGATACGATTTTCGGTCTTCCGATAGAACCCAATATCGCGGCGTCCGGCGAGGGAAACTAGGACGTCCCACAATCCGACCTCGCCGGCATCGCCGAACCGCCGAACGGCCGAGGAACGGGCAGGACATCGGGGAGCTCCTGCGCCGATTCCTCGACCGACGGAATCGACACATCGTCAACCGGGAGGTCATCATGCGACCTGCCCTGGCCGAGGGTGTCCAGCGGTGCCCTGCCCCGGACCGCTCCTCTCCCTCCCCGGCCAAGAGCTCCTCCACTCTCCTCGCACCCGTCACCGTCACGCCGACGAAGCCGCTGACGCCGAGCCATGTGAAGTTCCTTCTCTGGATGGACGTCCTCCAGCGCGCCACCGCCTGCCTCGGTGAGGTCACGTGCCTGTACAGCCACCGGACGTTCGCGCTGACGCAGCAGGTGCTCGGCTTCTGGGAGTACCTGGACCGGGTCATGCCCGGCACCGCCTACCACGGCATGACCGAAGAGGAGATCGGAGCACTGTACGTCCGCTCCCATGCCTCCCCCTCGACGGCGACCGCCGAGACACTGCGGCCGTACGCCGAGCGGGTGGAGCGAGACGGCTGGTTCCACCCCGCCACCCGGCGCCTGCTCGACCTGTGGGAGGAGCAGTACCGCGTCATCGGGCTGCTCGACCCCGAGCTCGGCCGCCACCAGGCCGGCCGGCTGGCGCAGGAGGACGTCGTGGCACGCCTGCTCGACGCCGGCATCGGGCTGGACCTGCGCCCGTGGGGCGGCCCGTTCTACCTGGACCTGTCGGCGTACGGCCTGCCGCTGCGGCAGGTCGTGGACGCCCAGGGCCGGCCGAACTTCCTGATGTGCGCGCTGCGCGAGCTGCTGCTCGTCGCCGGCCGCTACGACCACGTCGTCCTGGCGTCCGACGCCGAGCTGGCGCCCGACTACCGGCTGCTGGCGCGCACCCTCGAATGCTTCGGCATGCGGGCCAGCCGCCTCGCGGTCACCCGGGTGCCGATCGGCGGGGTGTCCCGCTCCACCCGCCACGGCGGCTGGGAGGGATGCACGCTCGGCGCGCTGATCGACCGGTTCGTCCCCGAGCACGGCGTGCCCGCCTTCCGTCTCGGCCTGCGGCTGTACCTGGTCGCGGGGCTCGGCAAGGGCGCCGGCCAGTCGTTCGACCCCGAGCACCTGCGGCGGCAGATCAACCGCGCCGCCCGCATGCTCGACCAGGCCGGGCAGCCCGGGCAGCCCGGCCCCGCCGGCCCGAGCCCGGAGCTGCGTGTGTTCCTGCGCGGCCTCGCCGGCGCCGACGGGTACGTGGACCCGTACCGCCTGACCAGCTCGCTGCTGTCCCGCCACCGTCCCGTACCGCTGCGGGACCTGCTCGGCACGGTGTACACATGACCGTCCTTCACAACGAGTGCCAGGATCTGCTGCGCCGCCTGCACGACGAGCGCCTGACGGCGTGCGCGGGCGGCATGCCCGCCCTGCCGGACCTGTCGGTCATCGTCGTGCTGTCCGCCCTGGACCCGGCCGCGTTCGTCACCGGCGCCCTGCGGTTCACCCTCGGGCTTGACCGCAGGCAGGCGGACACCTGGATGCGCACGTACACCCGCGCGGTCTTCCTCGCGGGCAACCCCGAGAACCTGCGCCACCGGTTCCCGTTCCGGCACGTCAGCCCCGACGGCCGCATGGCGTGGACCGCTCCCGGCGACCCCGCCGCGCACACCGGCCTGCGGCGCCTGCTGCGGGCCTTCCACGGCACCACCCCGCTCGACCTGCCGCCGCGCATCGACCTGGACGTCCCCGGCGCCCCGCCGACCGGCACGGCGCACTGCCTGTACGTACCGGCCGGCACCGCCGACCGGTACCTGGTGGACGTCCACCACACCATCGCCGAAGCCGTGCTGCGGGACATCCTGCGGCCCGGGGACCGGCTGCGCGTCCGGCACGTGCCGGACATGGAGAACCTCGCCGGCCCGCCGGAGTACGCGCGGGTGATCGCCGTTCCTGACGCGGACGGCCGCCTGCGGCCGGCGACCTGGCTCACCCGCGAGGACCCCGCGTCCACACCGTCCCCACCCGTGCGTTCCCCCCACCACCTGGCGGCCGGCGCCCCGCACCAGCCGGCCCCCGCACACGCTCGGAAAGGCAGGGCGGCATGACGGAGTTCAGCGTTCTCCTCGGCCCGGACTACGCCGGGAAGACCACCGTGCTCGGCGCGTTGTCGGCGCGCGGCTGGAACGTCGTGGCGAGCGACGACGAGAGGTTCCCCGTGCTGCGTGCGCTGCGCCTGCTGTGGCTCGGCGAGGTGCTGCCCGAGCTCGGCTGCCGCTACTCGCGCACCATGGCCATGGCCGTGCTGAACCCCCTGATCGTGCACCTGCGCGACCAGGTGGAGCTGCTGGCGGAGAGCGGCGGCCCTGTGGTCGTCGACTCCTACTACTACAAGCTCATGGCGAAGCTGCAGATGGCGGACCTGCTGACGCTGGACATCCTGTCCTCGTGGCTGGAGCTGCCCCGCCCGGCACGGGTGGTGTTCCTGGACGCCCGCCCCGAGCACACCTGGGAGCGCACCAGGGGCGGCGCGGACCTCAACCCGCTGGAGCACTACGGCAGGCGGCCGACGCGGGCGTCGTTCGTGCGCTACCAGCGGGACCTGCGCCGGCATCTGCTCACCGCGGCGGCCGGTGTGCCGATGACGATGGTGGACGCCACCGCGGACCTCGCGTCGGTCGTGGACGAGGTGGAGAGGGCCCTGGCGGCGGGTGCCCGCGCGGAGCAGCCGGTATGAGGGACCCGCTGCGGGACGTCTCACGGACGTCCCTGGTGACCGCCGCGCTGCGGGCCGCGGAGACCCGCAGGCCCGACCGGCTGTACGACGACCCGTACGCCGAGCACCTGGCCGGGGAGGACGGCCCGGCGCTCGCCGCCGAGGTGAGCGCCTTCTACCGGCACAGCTCCGGCGTGCCGCGCATCACCGCGTTCAACGCGATCCGCACGCGCTTCTTCGACGACCGGCTGCTGGCCCGCACCCGGGCCGGGGCCGGCCAGGTGGTGATCTGCGCCGCCGGCATGGACACCCGGGCGTACCGGCTCGGGTGGCCGCCCGGCGTGCGGGTGTTCGAGGTGGACTACCCCGAGGTGCTCGCGGCCAAGGAGCACGTGCTGGCCCGGCTCGGCGCCGCGCCGCGGTGCGCCGGGCACCACCTGGTGGGGGCCGACCTGGCCGAGCCCGGCTGGGGAGACCGGCTGCTCGCGGCCGGGTACGACCCCGGCGGGCCGTCCGCGTGGATCCTGGAGGGCCTGCTGTACTACCTGGACGAGGTGGACGTGCGGGCGCTGCTGCGGCGCGTCCGCGCGCTGACCGCGCCCGGCGCCACCATGACGGCCAACGTCGCCGCGGCCTCCACGCTGCGCGCCCCCTCGCTCCAGCCGCTGCTCGGCGTGTTCCGCGGCTGGGGCGCGCCGTGGGTGTTCGGCGTGGACGACCCGGCCGCGTTGTGGGCCGAGTACGGCTTCCGCGCCGACGTGGTGCTCCCCGGGCAGGCCGGGGCGCACTTCGGCCGCTGGAGCGACGCCGACGAGGCGGCGTCCCGCACGGTCCGCCTGCTGTTCGTGGACGGCACCCGCGTCTGAAGTGCGTCAGGGCACCGGGCCGGTCAGGCTGACCTGACGGGTCTCCGGGGCGAACAGGACGGCGCAGAACCCGACCGCGCCGAGCCCCGTCACGAGGACCGCGATGGGCCAGGTCGCGCCGCCGGAGTTCTGGAGCAGCGCCGCCGCCACGAACGGCGCGGGCCCCGCGATCAGCGCGGCGCTCGCCTCACGGGCCAGCGCGAACCCGCTGAAGCGGTACCGCGTCTCGAACAACTCCGCGAACAACGCCGACTGCGCGGCCACCATGGCCCCGATCCCGGCCGCCACCACCGCCAGCGCCCCCACCACCAGGGCCGGCTCGCGGGTCTGCACCAGCCCGAACAGCGGGAACGCGAACACCGCCAGCAGCGCCGACCCGCCGAACCACACCGGCCGCCGCCCCACCCGGTCCGACAGGGCGCCGAACAGCGGCACCGTCACGATGGCCACCAGGGTCGCGACGACGTTGGCGGTGAGCCCCACCGAGGACGGCAGCTTCAGCACCTGCGTCAGGTACGACAACACGAAGACCTGCACCAGGTAGTACAGCGCCACCATGGGCCCGTTGGCGAGGGTCGCGATGAGCACGCTGCGCGGCCGGCGGCGCAGCACCTCCACGAGGGGGAACCGCGGCGGCCGGTCCTGCGCGCGGAACTTCCGGTAGGCCTCGGTCTCGCCGACGGACAGCCGGAAGTACAGCCCCACGAGCACCGTGACCACGCTGGCGAGGAACGGCACCCGCCACCCCCAGGCCGCGAACTGCTCGGCGGGCATCGCCGACACCGCGGTGAAGGCGAGCGTGGCGAGCAGCACACCGGCGAAGAAGCCGGTGCCCGGCAGGCTGGCCCGCAGCCCGCGTGACCGGGGGCCGCCGGACTCGGTGACCACGAGGATCGCGCCGACG
This sequence comes from Sphaerisporangium sp. B11E5, assembly GCF_039871875.1. Lineage (NCBI taxonomy): Bacteria > Bacillati > Actinomycetota > Actinomycetes > Streptosporangiales > Streptosporangiaceae > Sphaerisporangium > Sphaerisporangium sp. B11E5. The sequence continues at coordinate 91,802 of NZ_JBDPMD010000010.1, forward strand.
TACTCGGCGCCCGCGCCGAAGCCCTGCACCAGCCGCAGGAACACCAGCATCGCGGGCGCGAGCATGCCCGCCGACTCGTACGTGGGCAGCAGACCGATGCAGATGGTGGCGAGGCCCATCAGCACGAGGGTGAGCACCATCATCGGCGCGCGGCCCACCCGGTCGCCGAGGTTGCCGAGCACGAACGCGCCGAGCGGCCGCACGAAGAAGCCGACCGCGAACGTCGCCAGCGACGCCAGCATGCCGGCGCCGGGGCTCACGGCGGGGAAGAACAGGTCGCCGAACAGCAGGGCGGCGCCGAGCCCGAACAACGCGAAGTCATAGGACTCCACGACGGTGCCCACCACCCCCGCGGCGGTCACCCGCCCGCGGGAGGGCACGGCGAGGTGGTCCTCAGGGTTGTCTGTGTTGTCTAGGTCTCCGGCACGGTTTCCCCTCAGCAGCATCGAGGGCTCCTCGGCGGTACCCCGGCGGACGCCGGGTCTGGCTGGTCGGACCTCAACAGTCACTCACCTCGCGGAGCGGGGAGAAATACAACTTTCGATACCCCGATCCACCCTTCGATACCTCCGGCGGAACATTCGATCATCCGGCCCGGACTTTGGAGTCATTTATCGTATGTTGCCTTGTCCGCTACTTCGCGGCTGACTAGCCTCGAAATCACCTGCGAGCCCGATGGAGCAAACGCCCCTTGAGATTCGCCTTCAACGGAGAATCAAAATGATCGAATTCAGGGCGCTCGGGGCCTTGGAGATGAAGACCGGTAATCGAGTCTGCACTCCTACGGCGCCACGGGTGCGGCAAATTCTCGCTCTCCTTCTCATGCGGGCCAACCAAGTGGTGCCTCTCGATCTGCTCCTCGAAGAGCTGTGGAACGACGCCCCGCCGAAAACCGCGGTCACCACCGTCCAGACCTACATATACCGGCTGCGCACGAACGTCCTGCAGAAGTCCCTCGGCGCCTCAGGCCAGGCCACGCTGCCCACCGTGGCGCACGGCTACGTCCTGCGGGTCGAGCCGGGCGCGCTGGACGCCGACGTGTTCCAGCGGCTGGTCATGCAGGGCCGGGCCCACCTGGAGCACGGCCGGTTCGCCGAGGCCGCGCGGCTGCTGCGCTGCGGCCTGGAGTTGTGGACCGGTCCGCCGCTCGCCAACGTGCGGCACGGCTCCATGCTGCAGGCCCACGTCGCGCTGCTCGAAGAGGACCGCCTTCGGGCCCTTGAGCTGCGCATCTCCGCCGACCTCTCCCTCGGGCTGCACCGGGAGATGATCGGCGAGCTGCGGTCCCTGGTGGCCGCGCACCCCCTCAACGAATGGCTGCACAACCAACTGATCACCGCGCTCGGCCGGGCCGGGCGGCGCAGCGAGGCGCTGCAGGCGTACCAGAACCTGCGGGCGATCCTGAAACGCGAGCTCGGCCTGGAACCTTCCGCGGAGGCAGAGCGGCTGCAAGCCGAGGTGCTCAGCGCGAACGGCCACGGCGACCGTGCCGACCTGCCGCTAAGTATCCGCTAAGCGTGTAGGTCATCCTCTGACAAGACAAGGTCGACGCTGGAGGCGCGATGCGGCTGCTCGCCTCGCCACTCCGCCCGCCGGGGGCGGCCGGTGACCGGAACGGGGTACGCAGGCTCCGCATGTGGGCGCCCGCTCCGGTTCCCGTCCACCTGCCCGCCCACGTGCCGGTCCTCGGCCGGTGGCGGCCGTGGACCCGCCTCGTGCCGGGCGACCTGCCCCTGGACGACCCGCTCGCGGCGGCGCTGAACGGCTGGGGGTCCCCCGCCGGCGGCACCGCCGTGGTGCTGCCCCACACGCTCACCAGGCACGGCGCGGCCGTGCTGCTCGCCGCCACCCGGCAGGTCTTCCCCGGTGGCGGCCCGCTGGTGCTGCTGCACCGCGGCGCGGGCGGCGACAGCCTGCTGCGCACGCTGCGCCGCGAGTCGCGGGGCCTGGACCTGCTCAGCGTCGAGATGCCGCCCGGTGCGCCGGGCGCCGCCGCCGCGGCCGCCCGTGACCTGGCCATGGCCGCCGGCGCGGCCGTGCGGGCCGGCGTCCACGAGGTCCGCGTCGACGCCGACGGCCTGGCCTGGAGCACCTCGTGGCACGAGAAGCCGTTCCCCAAGGAGAAACCGCCGCTCGCCGAGGGCGACCTGGTGGTGGTCACCGGGGGTCTCGGCGGGCTCGGCCGCACCGTCGCGCGGCACCTCGCCGAACGGCTCGGCGTGCAGCCCGTGCTGCTGGACCACGTGGACCCCACGACGCCGCGGGCCCAGGGGCAGCTCGCGGACCTGCGCACCAGCGGCCTGCCGTTCGTGCACCTGCCGGTGGACGTGACCGACCCCGAGGCCGTGCGCGCGGTGCTGCGCGGCGTGACCCGCAGCAAGCCGATCTCCGCGATCGTGCACTGCGCCGGCACCATCGAGGGCGGCCAGGTGCGCGGCATCGAGCTTCCCGACCTGCTGCGCGTCGCGGCCCCCAAGGTGGACGGCCTGCGCGCCGTGCTGGCCGCCGCCGACCCGCGGCGGCTGAAGGTCGTGCTGGCCTTCGGGTCGATCCTGGCCCGCGTGCCGCACGGCAACGCCGGGGCGTACGCCCTGGCCAACGAGCTGCTGCGCCGCGAGGTCGACCGCCTGGCGTCCACCATGCCGGGCCCGCGGTACCTCACCGCGGAGTGGTCGATCTGGGACGGCGCGGGCGTGGCCGCCGAGAGCGGCGCGGTCGCCGTCGCGCGGCAGACGGGGTACACGCCGATCCGCCTCGGCGAGGGCCTCGCCGCGGTCGAGCGCCTGCTGGCCTGGCGTGGCCCCGGCACCACCGTACTGATCAGCGAGGAGTCTCCGGACGCCATCAACTCGAAGAAGGAGAGCCGTCATGGGCGAGCATGAGCAGGGCCGCGGGACGGCGGTGGTCAGCGTCCGGGTGGACCGCCCGGTGGAGGCGGCGTGGGCCGCGCTCACCGAGCCGTCGGGCCTCGGCAAATGGTTCGGCGCCGCCGACGGCCCGCTGCGGGCGGGCGAGGTGACCCGGGTGGAGTTCGGGGACGGCGACTACTTCGTCATTCGCACCGACCGCGTGGTGCCGAACTGCCTGGTGGAGTTCCGGTGGCGCTTCCTCGGCACCGGGCCGGAGAGCCTGGTGCGGTGGGAGGTGCGCGGCACCGGCGCCGGGTGCGAGGTCACCGTGACCGACCACGAGCCGCGGCGTGACGACGAGGGCGTCCGCGAGCTGGTGGAGGGCTGGTGCGACTTCCTCAGCCGGCTGCGCGTCCACCTCACCACCGGGGCGGAGAGCCGGTACGACTGGCGCAGCGACATCGACGGATCGGTGGACGTGCCGCTCGGGCGTGAGCTGCTCGCCCCGCGCGCCGTGCAGCGATGGCTGCCGATCGCCACCGACGGCTTCGGCCCGCGGTGGTTCTTCATCGTGGACGACGAGGGCCCGCGGCGGTTCGAGATCGCCGACTGGCACAACGACGAGCGGGAGGAACTGACCTTCCAGATCATGGTCCCCGGCACCGCCGGCCGCACCGACTGCGCGGTACGGGTGCGCCGGGCCGGTGACGTGCAACGTCTCGGCTTCAGCCACACCGGCTGGCGCGGGCTCGGCCTGCCGGACGAGCGGGCCCGCGGCCTGCGCGCCCGGTTCGCCGCGACCTGGGCCGCCACCATGGGCAACCTCAAGGAGTCGGAAAGGGCCCGATGACCCAGTCGCAGGTGACGTCCACCACCGCTGCCGCAGCAGCGCCGCCGGAGACGACGGCGCAGATCAGGGCCAAGTCCATCAACTCGGCCATCGTCGCCATGCGCGAACATCTCGGCGAGCCGCAGGAGCTGCACGACGCCGCCCGCGCCGCGCTCATGAGTCCGTTCCACTTCCACCGGGTGTTCCGAATGATGACCGCAGCCACGCCGGGGCGTTTCCTCACCGCCATGCGCATGTCCGAGGCCAAACGGCTGCTCCTGGAGACGGACCTCAGCGCCACAGAGATCAGCATCACCGTCGGGTACTCCAGCTTCGGCACGTTCACCAGCCAGTTCAACCGGCTCGTCGGCATGCCCCCCGGCCGGTTCCGCACGTGCGCGGCGCCGCTGGCGGACGTGCCGGTGCGGGTCCTGCTCGACCAGCTCCCACGGCCCGAGCAGGACGGCCGGGGGGTGTGCGGGTGGCTGAGCAGCCGCCCCGACCACTCCGCGGGCATCGCCGTGGTCGGGCTGTTCACCTCGGCCATCGCCCAGGAGATACCGAAGTCGTGCGCGGTCATCGCGCCGCCGGGGCGCATCGTGCTGCCGCCGGTGACCCGCAGGGGGTCCTACGTGGCGCTCGCGGTGAGCGTGGAGGCCGAGGCCACCGTGTTCGAGGTGCTCACCGAGGCCCCGTCGGCCGGGCTCTACGTGGGGGCCGCCCCCGAGCCGATCCAGATCCGCGGGCCGGTGCCGCCGCCCGACGAGTTCTTCATCGCGCTGCGCGAGAAACGCATCACCGACCCGTCGGTGCTCACCGCCTTCCCGTTGCTCGCCGGGGCCGGCGGGGCGCCGCGGTCGTCGCAGCGACGTATCTCCTGATTTCCCGGAAACGCCGGCCGCCCGGGAATGCGCGCGAACCTGTATTCACGCACGCCATTTCCGGGCGGAATTCACGGCAGCGTACTCCACCGATTACCACTTCTAGCAATAGGGTTCTGGCGGTTCTTCTTCCAGATTGCTGATCACGGTCCGGATAAGCCGCAAATCGTGAGAAGTCGTGTGGGCCCCCGACTTTTAGTGTGAAGGGCACATGGTCAGCAATTAGAAGGGAAGGACGTGCGATGGCGATCGACCTGTGCAACAAATCGCCTGCCACGCTGGCGGAGAATGCGCCGGGAACGTGGAGTGATGCCCTCACGTCGTCCAGCACCAACACCCCGCCGATCCTGCTCGACGACCTCGAGAGCGAGCAGAGCAAGGCGCTCAACTTCGCCTACCGCGCGACGCTGAGCAACGTCGACCCGCGGTTCGTGGCCGGCGACCCGGCGGCGTGGTCCAGCGACTTCGGGTACGCGCTCGACCGCGTCGCCGTACGCCTGGACAACCGCACCAACGCGGTGCTGCGCGAGCAGGCACTGAAGCACCCCGACCCCGCGCTGCGCGAGCAGGCCCTGTTCGAGTACGCCGACCGCGACCACCCGGACGCGATCGAGCTGCTCGTCGAGGCCGTGAAGAACGACACCGACCGCCAGGTGCGCTGGGACGCGCTGTGGGCGATCGAGAAGCTCGGCGGCCCGCAGGCCGTGTCGGCTCTGGCCGGCTTCCTGAAGGACAGCGACCCCGAGATCGCCGAGTGGTCCAAGCTGTTCATCAGCGAGCTGCAGACCGGCGACCCGGCGTTCGACGGCCGCTCGGCCGTGTTCACCCCGGGCCGCACGTTCGACGAGACCATCTTCCTGCTGATCCACTGCGACCTGTACGTCCGGCTGGACGACTCCAACCAGCACTGGGGCAAGATCTCCCTCGCCCCCCAGGGCCTGGCGCGGATCTACGGCCAGGCGCACGCCTGCCCGAACGTCGAGACCCGCGAGCGCAAGCTCGTCATCGCCAAGACGATCGAGGGCCTGCACGCCGACGGCTCGCCGCACGTGGACAACTACCTGTTCCGCGGCTTCACCGACCGCACCCGCCGCGACCGCGGCAACTTCTTCTTCGAGTCGCTGGTGCCCCGGACGTTCTTCAAGTCCGGTCACGCGGACGACCCCTCGCAGGGCACCCGCCAGGCGAACATCGGCTTCGCCCGCCACGGCACGTGGTACCTGGAGCCGACCTTCCAGATCCGGGACTCGCCGGCGATCCGCTACGTGCGCGGCCGGTTCCAGGGCTGGGGTTACGTCAACCTCGCCCGCGTGGCCGGCAAGTCGCTGGAGGAGATCCTGCTCCCCGGCAACGGCGTCCTGTCGACCCTGCACGACCCCGAGGTCGGGCCGATGACGAACGCGTTCATCCTCGGCACCTTCAAGGGCAAGCTGAACGACTGGGACGGCGACGGCAAGATCGACATGAACTCCCGTAACGTCTTCTCGACCACCGAGGGCGAGATCGACACCGACATGGACGGCGTGCCGGACGTCGCAGGGCTCACCTGCTGCGACCACACCCAGCACCAGCTTCCGTGAGTCACCCAGAGCTCTGACAGCGAAGGAATCACCATGTCTTCCGCGACCAGCGAACCCACGATCGTCTACGGCCCGAAGGTCAACCTGGACGGCGTCCCCAACAAGTACGCCGGCACGCCGGTCGTCCCCTGGACGCCCCCGGAGCCCGGCATCGACAACCTCGGCATCAACTCCATCGACACCTTCGCGGTGCCGGGTGTGGGTGAGTTCACCGTCGCCTTCGACGGCTGGGTCCGCGTCGTGCGGTCCGAGCCGACCGACTCCGAGTGGGCGGGCGCCGAGGTCTACACCAACCTGATCGAGATGAAGATGGTGGGCCACTCCGAGGAGCTCGGCACCATCACCGTGACCCTCAACCCGACCTGCTTGTCGGCCGGGCAGATCCGGACGCCGTTCGACCCCTACGCGGGTGAGGGGCCTTCGGCCAAGGCGTGCCGTATGGCGGTGGGATGCATCTTCGACGTGCCGAAGCTCGGGATGAAGCTGTTCAACAAGGAGCCGATCATCCTGACCATCGACGACGTGCGGTCCATCCCGCCGGCGGGCGCCCCCGGCAAGGGGCAGATCTACCGGATGCTGCCGCTGTCCGACATGGCGCACCCCGAGCGGGAGCCGGTGGCGTACTTGACCAGTCTCCGCTTCAACATGGGCGGATACCTGGACAAGGAGAACATGTAACACCCGCCATCGCAGGAGGGCCGGGCGACGCCAGCGTACGCCCGGCCCGCCCGCGGAGCACGACCGCGCGCCGGCCCCCACCGGGGCCGGTGTCCATGACCGTCACCCCGAGCCGCACCCGTACCGGAAACGCGACCGGCGCACCGCCGCGACCGTGACCGGGAGCCGTACCGGAAACCGGCACGTGCCGGGGCCGGCCACCGAGGTTCACGCGCCCGCCGACCGCCACCTCAACCGCCCGCCGCCCCCGGCGCGCCGCCGCGCCCTGACGATTGGACGATGCGATGCCCGCCCCACCCGCCACGCAGCACGGTCCGAACGGACACGCGCCCGCCGCCCCACCCCAAGCCGTGTGGTTCGCCATGCCCGACATCAGCGGGGCCGCCCTGCCGCCGCTGCACAGCGTGGTGGCCAGGCCGGTCGCCCAGGACCGCTGGGAGCGACTGGTCAGCGAGGTGACGGTGCCGTACCCGGTGGACGACGTGTGGACCGCCCTCACCGACCCCAAGGCCGTCGGCAAGTGGCTGGCCAAGCCCAACGGGAAGTGGGCCAAGGCGGGCAAGGAGTCGATCCTCGACTTCGAGGACGGCGAGTTCTTCCTGTGCGGCACCGAGACGGTCACCTCGCCGTCCGGCGGCCGCGCCGGCACCCTGCGGTACCTGTGGCGCTGGGTCGGCGTCGGGCCCGCGACGTCGGTCACCTGGGAGGTGCGCGACCGCGGCCCCGGCGCCACCACGGTGATGGTGACCGAGGAGGCGGTCAACCCGCCGTCCGACTGGCGCTCCTGGAACGGCATGGGGTGGCCCGGCATCCTGGAGCAGCTCGCGGCGTACCTGCGCAGCGGCACCGACAACCGGTGGACGTGGCGGCGCATGGGGCCCTACCTCCAGGTGGAGCTGCCGCTGCCCGCGTTCGAGGCGTGGGAGGCGCTCACCGGCGCCGGGGCGATCAAGCACTGGCTGCAGCGCTCGTCCGGCTCGCTCGCCGTCGGCGACCCCATGACGGTGGTCATGGGCGACGCCAGCGGCACGGTGCGCATCACCGTCACCAAGTCGGTGGAGGCCGCGCAGGAGTTCCCGTCCTACCTGCCGTACGTCGAGTTCACCCTGGCCCGGCCGTCCTGGGAACAGGAGCTCGGCGGGCGGCTGTGGGTGGAGCCTGCGGGGCTCGGACGCAGCCTGCTGCAGGTGTTCCACCACTCCTGGGAGGGCCTGCGCATCACCGAGCCGCTGCCGGAACGGCGGCTGCTCACCAACTTCTGGGTGCTGGCGTTCCGCCGGGCCCAGTCGATGTTCGGTCCCCCGGCCGGCGCCCCCATGGGGCCGCACGGCTGGTCCACCTGAGGGCACGCGGCGGAGCGACGACATGTTCGAGAGGTTCACCGACCGTGCGCGGCGGGTCGTCGTCCTGGCCCAGGAGGAGGCCAGGATGCTCAACCACAACTACATCGGGACCGAGCACATCCTTCTCGGGTTGATCCACGAGGGGGAGGGTGTGGCCGCCAAGGCCATGCTGAGCCTCGGGATCAGTCTTGAGGGTGTGCGACAGCAGGTCCAGGAGATCATCGGGCACGGGCAGTCGGCGCCGTCGGGGCACATCCCGTTCACGCCGCGGGCCAAGAAGGTGCTCGAACTGTCGCTTCGCGAGGCTTTGCAACTCGGCCACAACTACATCGGCACCGAGCACATCCTCCTGGGGCTGATCCGGGAGGGCGAGGGCGTGGCGGCTCAGGTGCTGGTGAAGCTCGGCGCCGACCTCAACCGGGTGCGCCAGCAGGTGATCCAGTTGCTGCACGGCTACCAGGGCAAGGAACCGGCCACCGCGGGCGGGTCGCCCGAGACCGTGCCGGCCGGCTCGCTGGTGCTCGACCAGTTCGGCCGCAACCTCACCCAGGCGGCGCGGGACGGCAAGCTGGACCCGGTGATCGGGCGGGACAAGGAGATCGAGCGGGTCATGCAGGTGCTGTCCCGCCGCACCAAGAACAACCCGGTGCTGGTGGGCGAGCCGGGGGTCGGCAAGACCGCGGTGGTGGAGGGGCTGTCCCAGAAGATCGTGGCGGGCGAGGTGCCGGAGACGCTGCGGGACAAGCAGGTGTACACGCTCGACCTCGGGGCGCTCGTGGCCGGGTCGCGGTACCGGGGGGACTTCGAGGAGCGGCTGCGCAAGGTGCTCAAAGAGATCCGCACCCGGGGCGACATCATCCTGTTCATCGACGAGCTGCACACGCTGGTCGGCGCCGGGGCGGCCGAGGGCGCGATCGACGCGGCGAACATCCTCAAGCCCATGCTGGCGCGCGGCGAGCTGCAGACCATCGGCGCGACCACGCTCGACGAGTACCGCAAGCACCTGGAGAAGGACGCCGCGCTGGAGCGGCGGTTCCAGCCGATCCAGGTGGCAGAGCCGAGCCTGAGCCACACCATCGAGATCCTCAAGGGGCTGCGGGAACGGTACGAGGCGCACCACCGGGTGACCATCACCGACGGGGCGCTCGTGGCCGCCGCGACGCTCGCCGACCGGTACATCAGCGACCGGTTCCTGCCGGACAAGGCGATCGACCTGATCGACGAGGCCGGCTCGCGGATGCGCATCCGCCGCATGTACACCGATGGCGACCCGCGTGAGGACGAGGGCAATGTCACCGAGGAGATCGTCGCCGAGGTGCTGGCGACCGCGACCGGCATCCCGGTGTTCAAGCTCACCGAGGAGGAGTCCCAGCGGCTGCTCCGCATGGAGGACGAGCTCCACAAGCGGATCATCGGGCAGGACGACGCGATCAAGGGACTGTCGCGGGCCATACGGCGGACCCGGGCGGGTCTGAAGGACCCGCGGCGTCCCGGCGGGTCGTTCATCTTCGCCGGGCCGTCCGGTGTGGGCAAGACCGAGCTGTCCAAAGCGCTGGCCGAGTTCCTGTTCGGGGACGAGGACGCGCTGATCATGCTGGACATGTCCGAGTTCATGGAGAAGCACACCGTCTCGCGGCTGTTCGGCTCCCCGCCCGGCTACGTCGGGTACGAGGAGGGCGGCCAGCTCACCGAGAAGGTCCGGCGCAAGCCGTTCTCCGTCGTGCTGTTCGACGAGATCGAGAAGGCGCACGGCGACATCTTCAACTCGCTGCTGCAGGTGCTGGAGGACGGCCGGCTGACCGACGCCCAGGGCCGGGTGGTGGACTTCAAGAACACCGTCATCATCATGACGACCAACCTCGGCAGCCGCGTCATCTCCAAGAGCGTGAGCCTCGGCTTCTCCACGATGGACGACAGCGAATCCCTGCACAACCGCATGAAGTCGCAGGTCCAGGAGGAGCTCAACAAGCACTTCCGCCCCGAGTTCCTCAACCGCATCGACGACATCGTGGTCTTCCACCAGCTCGGCCAGGACGAGATCATCCAGATCGTCGACCTGATGCTCGCCGGCCTCGCCGTGCGCCTGCGCGACCGCGACATGGACCTGGAGGTCTCCGCCGAGGCCAAGGTCCTGCTCGCCGAACGCGGCTACGACCCGGTGCTCGGCGCCCGGCCGCTGCGGCGCACCATCCAGCGCGAGCTGGAGGACACGCTGTCGGAGAAGATCCTGTACGGCGACCTGCGCCCCGGCCACACCGTCCGGATCGAGGTCGTGGACGGCGCCCTCACGTTCGCCGGCGTGGACCGCACCCTGTTCCCCGAGCCCCCGGCCTCTTCGGCCCCCGCCGAGCTCGAACCGACGCCGACATGAATGGGTGACCGTGAGAAGCAAGACACGCGGAGCTGACGCATGAACGTGCTCGTCATCGGGGGCGGCATCGGCGGCCTCTGCACCGCGCTCGGCCTGGCGCGCCGAGGCTACCGCGTGCGTGTGTTCGACCAGAGCGACCCGGCCGAACACGCCGGCTCCGGCCTGGTCCTGTCGCCCAACGGCATCAGGGCCCTGGACCGCCTCTCCCCCGAAGCCGGCCAGAAGGTCCGCGCCGAGGCCGTCCCCGGCCCGCACCGCTTCAACTACGTCTCCCACACCGGCCGCGTCAAGGTCCGCATCGAACCCACCGACCTCGTGGCCAAGTGGAAGGCCCCCCTGGTCGCCATGCGCCGCCGCCTCCTGCACCGCATCCTGTTGGACTGCCTCCCCGAGGGCGCACTCACGCTGGGCAGCCGCTTCGTCCAGGCCAAGGAGACCGGCGACGAGGTGACGGCCCGCTTCGCCGACGGCTCCACCGCCCGAGGCGACCTCCTGGTAGGCGCCGACGGCGTCTGGTCCATGGCCCGCCGCCACCTCACCACGAAGCGCAAGCCCCGCTACCTCGGCATCAGCTCCGTCCGCGGCATCACCCCCGCCCCCGAGCACAGCTACCCCGGCGGCTTCTTCAGCCAGGGCCCCGGCCTCCAGATCTTCGCCAACCCCCTGAGGAACGGCGACCTCTACTGGGCCGCCACCCTCAACGCCGCCGAACACGAATGGCCCCAGCTCCACCTCGACTACGCCCGCGAACGCCTGTCCCGCATGGTGGAGAACTGGCACGCCCCCATCCCCGACCTGGTGGCCGAAACCCCCGCCGACCAGTTGGTGGTCACCGACATCCACGACATGACCACCCTCCCCACGTGGACCACCCCCCGCATAGCGCTACTGGGCGACGCCGCCCATCCCATGGCCCCCTTCCTCGGCCAGGGCGCCAACGCCGCCATAGAAGACGCCGCCGTCTTCTGCGCCCTCCTCCCCGACCTCTCCCCCGCCGTCACCGCCCGGTCCCTCCCCGCCCCCACCATCCAGAACGCCGTGGCCACCACCCCCCAGGTCCTGCGCGCCTACGAAACCGCCCGAGTCCCCCGCACCACCCGCCTCAGCAAGATGTCCCGCCGCATCGGCATGGCCGGCCAATGGGAGAACCGCACCGCCATAGCCGTCCGCGACGCGATGATGAGACTCGCCTTCAAGTACGGCGGCGAAGGCCCGGACACCTGGCTCTACGGCTACGAGACCTGACGGCCGGGGTCGCGCCGGTCCCGCGGCGAGCGCTTCGGGGGAAGCACAGTGCCGGGGGCGCTACCTCCGGCGAGCTTCGAGCGCGTCCAGGATCAGGTCCAGGCCGTAGCCGAACTCGCTGGTGTGGTCGTAGCCCGGCCGCAGGGCGTGGTCGACGATCATCTCGGTGAGGTACGGCAACTCGTCCGCCGGCAGGTGTTCGAGGATGCCGCCGGCCACTTCCTCGACATCGCCCGGCGTCGTCACCGGCAGGTTCGCCTCCTGGAGCACGAACCCGGCGACGTAGCTGTCGATGAGCGAGACAGCGTGCGCGGCCATCGGCAGGGTGAACCCCGCCTCCCGGAGGACCCCGAGGACGGCGTCGTGGTGGCGTAGCGTCGCCGGCCCCGGGTCGCGACGGGAGTCCATGAGGCCGAGGGCCCAGCTGTGCCGCGACAGGACGGCACGCGCGGAGGAAGCGCGCGCACGGATCGCGTCGCGCCAGTCGCCGCCCCCGGCGCCGGGTAGCTTGATCGCCGCGAACACCATGTCCACCACGCCGTCGAGCATGGCCTCCTTGCTCGGTACATGGTGGTACAGCGACATCGCCTCCACGCCCAGCTCCTGCGCCACGCGTCGCATCGTGATCGCCTCGACGCCGCCGCGGTCCGCGACCCGGATCGCGGCTTCCAGGACGAGACCTCTGCTGAGCGGTTGCGGTGGTGGCACGTCGGCTCCGGGGATGAGCGGGTTGACAGCCTTACGAGCGTAAGCCAACCTTACAGTCGTAAGTCACCTTACTGGTGTAAGTCCCCGGGGGTTGGCAGCCGGCCGAGGGCCACGCGACTTTCTGACCTGCGACACGCCCCGCCGGGCGAGAGATGGAGATCCCCGATGCCGATGCCGACGTGGTGGGGGCACGTGAACAAGAGGGTGTTCAACCGCCGCGCGATCGCGAGCGGGAAGTGGCCGGTGCTGATTCACGTCGGCCGCGTCACCGGCGCGACGTACCACACGCCGCTCGACGCGCATCCTGTCGACGGCGGCTACCTGTTCGTTCTGGTGTACGGATCACGCTCGGACTGGGTGCGGAACGTCCTGGCAGCCGGCAGCGCGCGACTCCGGGCCGACGGCAGGGAGGTGGGACTCGCGGCCCCACGCCTCGTCGGGGAGGCCGAGGCGTTCCAGGCCCTCCCCGATGAGGTGGCACGGCCGCCGAAGCTGCTGCGCATCACCGAGTTCCTCCGCATGGACCTGGTCACAGGCTGACCCCGTCCATCGCCCCGGCGGTCCTCGTCCCGCGGGTCCAGGAACCGTCTCGGGCGCCGTCCTGCTGACCGGCGGACGCCGCTGCTCGTCATCGACATGATCAACGGCCCGACATGGACAGGAAACGCGTTATGCATACGAACAGGCGAGCAACCGCGATTGCCGGCGCACTGGCCATCATGGGCATGATCGCCGGCGCGCTGAGCATCGTTCCCGTTCTCGAGGAGCCACGCTACCTCGATCTCATTCCCGCACACGAGAGCCAGGTCATCGCCGGCGCGGTTTCGCAGGTCGTCATGATCCCCGCCTATGTCGGGTTCGCACTGTACCTGTACCCGACATTGAGGAAGGAGAACGAAGCACTCAGCCTGGGTTTCCTCGGATTCAGGCTGATCGCGGCGACGTTCCATCTCACCGGCGTGATTCTCTTGCCGTTGTTTCTCGTGCTGGGCCACGAGTACGCTCAGGCAGGCGCTCCGGGCGCATCCCACCTTGCGGCCGTGGGCGAGTTGCTGCGGACGGCGCGCGACCTGGTCAATCATGTCGCGTTGATCATCTCGCTGGGCCTCGGCGATCTCCTGTTGTTCCGCATTCTGTACCGGTCGAGACTTGTCCCCCGCTGGTTGTCCGCGTGGGGATTCATCGGAATCGGATCAGCCGTGTCGGCGAGCTTCTTGGTGTTGTCCCGCCTGACCGATGTGGTCACGCCGCTCTACCTGGCCATGAACGCACCACTGGCCCTGCAAAGTTTTGTCCTCGCCATATGGTTGATCACCAGAGGCTTCGACACGAACAGCGACGAGTACCTGCGGATGAAGGACAGCATCCGTCAGGGTGTCGGCGGCCGCTCAGGAGGCGAGCAGATCGAAGTGGAAGCCGGCGAGTTCCGCAACGAGACGAAGACGGCCGCCGACGCACCCAGGATCATCGCGGTTACCAGTGTGACGAAGTGAACAATGAGGTTCGTCTCCGTGGGCCGATCTATCTGGACCTGCGCCGCCCGCAGCCGCCCGGGCCCGAGGATGTCAAGCACGATCGTCGCCCCACTGGCGAAAGCTGTGATCTTGCCCAGACGCCCCCACCAGAGCATCGGCATCCCCAGCAGATCGTGCCCCGGCGTCGACCTGCCCTCCGACCACATTCGCCACGCCTCGAAGTAACCGATATCAGGCATGACTGGACCCTAGAGCTGCGGCGACGCTCAGAACATGTCCAGTCGCGCCATCACCTGACTGCAGAATTCGAGTATCTCCGCAGTCCAGGACATGGTCTCGTCCAGTTCGGTGGCGGTGACGGACTCGCCGGGCTGGGAACCGTACTCGACCACGTTCCTTCGCCGGCGCATCTGGTCCAGGCGACGCAGTGGACGCCCTTCGGGAGTGGACGCGAATTGAGCGACCACCGCTTCCTTGAGCGCGACGTGACCTCCGCTCGAGGTGGCACGGAGTCCTTGAACCTGGAGCAGAGCCGCGCAGGCTTTCCTGGCGGCGTCGTAACACAGCGCGTAGGCACCCTCGGGGTCATCGTCCCTGATCTTCACCACGGAGCTCAGGTGGCTCTCCGCGGATGCCAGCATGGTTTTCGCCATGTCGCGAGCCAGCGGGACGCGTTGGAGTTCGCGTTCAGCGAGAAGCCGTTCGATGGTGTCCTCACCGAGGGTCCAGCGCACGTCAGTTCTCCAGGGCAGGGGAAGTCGCTACGTCGAGGACGGGGGAGCCCTTGATCTGCTGAATCAAGCCGTCGGCAGAAGACTGCCATGCGGACACCGTCCGTATCACGGTGTTCACGGAAAGTCCCAAGCGCTGCTCGGCGCGTTCGGCGGCGTCGTAGACGTCACCTCGCTGAGGGGAACCGATGACCAAGAGGTCGATGTCTGCGGGCTGGGGGCCGGGGTGCCCGTGGTAGCGGGCGGCCCAGGAGCCGAAGATCTTGAGTTCATGAATCCCCGCCACCGGTTTGAACTCCTCCGCGATGATCGCGGGGGGACCGAAGGACGCGGTGAGCAACTGTGCGAGCGGGCGGTAGACGACCGTGTCGGTGTTCGCGCGGACCAGGCGCGTGCGGCCGACACGGCGCTCGCGGACGAGGCCGGCGACCACCAGCCGGTCCACCTCACGTTGCGCCGTGCTGACCGGGTGGCCGAGTAGTGTGGCCAGCTCGGTGATGGAGAACTCGCGATCGGAGAGATACATCCGGGTCAGCAGGTCAGCCTGGAACCGAGATCGGAAGATGGGCAGCAGGTCCGGCGCCGTAGTTCCCATGTTGCTGACGATAACTTGCGCAACATGGGAATGAAACCTCTGCACCCGACCGCGCGGACGAACGCCGGCGAGGCGACCCGACGCTTTCGTAGATGATGGTGAGGCCGCGGCCGTGGACGGCTTCTGGGCCGAGGTTCAGGTGGCGGAGCGGGTCGGGGGCGCGGTCGGTGACGTGGAGGTACAGGTCGCTCGGGGTGAGCCACAGGGACAGGCTGATCGGCGGGTGGCCGTGGGTGACGGCGTTGGCGAGAAGTTCTCCTACGGGGAGGATCACGTCGTCGGTGAGGGTGAGGAGCGACCAGGCGGTGAGGACTTCCTTCACCATGGCGCGGGTCTTCCCGATTGCCGACGGGTCGTCGGACAGGTCCCAGCAGACGGGTACGACGACCGCCGTCCCGCGTATCGGTCATCGGTGCTCCAGGAGCCGTCGAGTGGCTTGTGAGGGCGGAAGGGGGTGGATCGCAGCTCGGGCGAGCGTGCGGCGGCGGAACGGGAGGGTGAGGGCCGGGACGGTCACCGGCGGGGTGGTCGAGGGCTGCGGGTTCCGCCTCACGCATCAGGTCGCGCAGTTCGTGCGGGGTGCCCGCGTGCAGGAGTAGGGGCACGGGTGACAGCCAGGTGGCGATGGCGTAGAACCGGCGGGAGCCCACGCCGTACCAGACGGCCCACGCCGGCTCCATCATGTTCAGCCCTTGCGCCGCGGCCCTCTGCGCCACGTCCCAGGAACGGGAAGTGGCCCGCGCCGGCGCCACCCCGGGGCGGTGCCGACCTCGCGGGCGTGTCTCGCAGAACGGACTCCCGTTCATGCCGGCACTCGCACACGCCGCCGGTGTCCCTCACCTGGGAGTAACAAAGTCGTGCCTCTCAAGAAGGCCAGATACTCGTCCGAGATAGGCGATCGCCCTTGATCGACATGCAGTTCGCACCCCTTTATCCGGACATGTCCGGTGAATTCTTTGAACTGCCTTCTCTCCGTGACCGTGTATAGAGGAGCGTCGGCCGCGCGTTTCCCAATCGCCTTCACAGAATGCCGCCGTTCGGCTACCTTCTGCATCAAGAAGTCGGGCACACTGCCGTGACACATTAGTGGCTTGATCTGTGCCATTCCCGTGCCCATCACCCATCCCCTCGCCAGGCGGAGCCGGAATGTCCGTACGTCGATCCAACGATCCATCCGTGAAGGCACTCACCGTTTTCGGTGACGAACTCCGCGAACGCCGCATGCGGGCCAAAGTAACCCAGCACCAATTGGCGGAGATGACTCAATTCAGCAGAAGCCTGCTGGCCTTCATCGAGCGCGGGGAGCGCACCCCGAGCCGCAACCTGGCCCAACGCTGCGACGACGCACTGGGAGCGCGAGGAGAGTTGGTCCGCCTGTGGACGCAACTGACCCGCGACGCGAGTCCTCGGTGGTTTCGCGGCTGGCTGGAGGTCGAGGAAGAAGCCCACACACTCCACACTTGGGAACCACTCGTCATCCCTGGGCTTTTGCAGACCGAGGAGTATGCACGGGCCGTTATTCGCGGAGAACCTGGCATCACGGACGCACAGGTCGAAAAGGCTGTCACCGCACGCATGGAAAGGCAGGAGATCTTCGGGCGCGCCACGCCGCCCATGCTTCGTGCCGTACTAGACGAAGGGGTCTTGTATCGTCTGATCGGCAGTAAGGAGACCATGCGTCATCAGCTCGCACGTCTCTTGGAGGTACTGGAATCCCCGCGGATCGCAATCCAGATCATCCCCATGTCGGCGGGAATGACCACGGGGATCCTCGGCGGTTTCGTGATCGGGCAGCTCCCCGGAAGCCCAGATACGGTATACATCCAATCCGCTATCAATGGACATGTGTCATGTCGTCCGGAAGACGTCGAAGCTGTTCATGGCCGATACGACAGACTGCGTGCCGAGGCCCTGCCTCAGCAGGAGTCCATTGGTTTGATCAGGGAAGCGGATAAGCGGTGGATCTGAACGACGAACTACAGACGGCCACCTGGCGTAAGGCCGCCAAGAGCGGATCGGACCAAGGGAACTGTCTTGAGGTGGCCCCGTTGTCCGGGGGGCGCGTGGGGCTGCGGGACACCGAGGCGCCCGAGAAGGCGCCGTTCGTGGTGAGTGCGAGCGTCTGGGACGCCTTCATCGACGGTGCCAAGAAAGGGGAGTTCGACTTCTGACAGTCCTGGCCGTGGAGAGGCATCGGGCGAAGACTGGCACGCTGAGGTGACGCTGGTGCCTCAGGGTCTCAACCAGGTCGGTCACTGGGCTCTGAACACGGTCCAGGTTTCCATGACGTGGAAGCCCATCGACTCGTAGAGGGGCCGACCCATTGTGGAGGCGTGCAGGTAGGCCGCGTTCGCTCCGGTGGCTACGGCGTCCAGGAGTACGGACTCGGTGATCGCTCGGCCCAGGCCGTGGCTGCGGGCGGATGGGATGACGGCGATGTTGAAGACGCCTACCGCGTCGGTGGTTCGTATCCCTAGGCCGGTGCCGGCGGGTTGTCCGGCTTCCTCGGCCAGGTGGCCGGTGATGGGGTCGGCGTCGAGCACGCCGCCGCCCATCAGCGTGTCGAGGACGTCCTCGGGGACTTCGAAGCCCTGGGTGAGAGCCTGGGTGTAGAGATCGCTCTCGGCGGCGCCGACCCGGCGCACCGCGTTCCGCTGTGTGGTGCCGGTGCGGAACACGAGGGCGTCCGCGGTGCAGGCCAGGAACGGCAGGTCGCCGCGTTCGAGCAGTCCGTGCCGGGCCGCGAGATCGGCGACAGCGTCGCTCGCCTCGCCGCGGACCATGATGGACCACGGCACGGCCTGCCTGGCGGCCTCGGCCGCCAGCACGTCGAGTGACGTGAGATCCGGTTCCCGCGCCCTGTCGTAGACCGCGTTGAGTATCGCGTAGCCGGCGTGGGTCATCGCCGCCCGCGCGGTGCCCTGCTCGGCGTACCAGCCCTTCGGTGTCACTTTGCAGAGAAACTCGAAGTCGTCGTAGTACGCCGCCGCCATGCGGTCAGCGAAGGTGTCCATGGCTCTCCCCCGCGCTCTCCCTCAGCCGGGCACCCACTATAGGACACGTCTTTACCCGGCTTAGGGACACAGCTTTAATCGGGGAGGGCCGCCACGAGTCCTAGACGACACAGAACTCGTTGCCCTCTGGATCGTGCAGCACCACGGCGTAGTACTCCATGCCCGGCTCGTCCATGACCCGCAGCACGGTGGCGCCGGCCTCGGTCAGCCGATCCACCATGGTGGTGACCCGCTGTGTGCGCACCGCCAGCGGGACGTCGCGCCCGCCACCCACCTTCAGATCGAGGTGCACCCGGTTCTTGACGACCTTGGGTTCTGGGACCTGCTGGAACCACACCCGCGGCCCCCGCCCGGTGGGATCGACGATCGACTCCGGGGTGTCACCGGCACCGGGCCCCAGCTCCTCTTCGGGCACCCCCATGTCCACCCAGTGATCCCGCCACGTGGCGTGTCCGCCCGGCGGGGGTTCAGGCACGTACCCCAGGGCCTCGCTCCAGAACGCCACCAATCTCCGCGGGTCAGCGCAGTCGATCGTCAGCTGCAGGGTCATGTCCATGACAGGAGCCTGCCAGACAGGTCCGACAGACCCCGGGTCACGGCCGATCGGGGAAGTTAGGCATCGCCGGGCAGAGGTTCGCCGGTCTCCAGCAGCGACTTCAGGCTCGACAGCACGCTCGGCCAGCCGTGGCTGACCATCTCGGCGAGGCTCGATGCGGGCTCGAAGCCGTCGTGCACGACGGTGAGCTTCACGACCTGCGCGGTCTCCTCGATCGTGAAGGTGACCTTCGAGCGGGCCTCGCCGGACAGCCGGGCGAGCGTTTCGTCGTCCCAGTCGAAGCGCTTGGCGAGCTCCGGGGTCATGGCGTGCCAGGTGTAGGAGAGCCGGCTGTAGGGGTCGGCCTCCAGCACGACCTGCTCGGGGTCGCTGATCAGCACGCCGTGGTTGTCCCAGGTCATCGGCGAGCCGGCGGACCAGTCCGTGGTGAACTCCGTGGCCCAGTAGCGGCGGGTGAAGGCGGGCTCGGTCAGCGCCTGCCAGAGCTTCTGCGGGGTGGTGCGGATGTAGGTGGTGTAGACGAAGGTCGGCGCGTCCATCGGAGGCTCCTCCAAGGCGAGTTTCAGGTCCGCCAGGGCTTGGACCCTGGCCCTGTCGTAGCGGCTGATCCACCGATGGGCGATCTCGTGCACGGGCGCGGCGTTGAGGTAGTGCAGCTTCTCCCGGCCCCGCCACACGGTGGCGACGAGCCCGGCCTCCTCCAGCACCGCGAGATGCTTGCTGACGGACTGCCGGGCCATGTCGAGCCCGGCGCACAGCTCGCGCAGCGTCTGCCCGTTGCGGGCGTTGAGCGAGTCGAGCAACGCGCGCCGGCTCGGATCGGCCAGCGCCTTGAACACCTCGTCCATGACCGCCCTCGTGTCCGGGTTGCCACCCATCGATATGCAGCCTTTCGGCTGCCTTTGACTTAGGCAGCCGGGTGGCTGCATGTCAAGGCGCGCCGGCACGACGGGCGAACGCGGAAGATGGTCCCCTCGTCGGGGGAAACGCAGCGAAGACGCACCCCGGGTGGGGGGTGCGTCTTCGGGATGGAGGAGGTCAGTTCTTGGGCTGGATGAGGAAGAACTCGTTGCCGTCGGGGTCGACGAAGGCGGAGTGCCAGGCCCAGGACTGGTCTTCTGGTTCGGTGGTGAAGGTCACGCCGGCGGCCTTCAGGCGGTCGTAGTCGGCCTTGATGTCGTCGGTGATGAGCTGGATGTCGGTGAAGATGCCGATCTTGTCTTCGCTGCCCACCGGCCAGTCGGCGGTGGCGATGACGATGGTGGTCTGGGCGCCGGGGGGTGCCACCTCGATCCAGCGCATGGGGCCCATCGACTCGTCACGGCGGAGGTCGAAGCCCAGTTTGCCGACGTAGAACTCCACGGCGGCGTCCTGGTCGCGGACGAAGACGTCGACGGTGCCGATATGGGTGATCATCGGGACTCCTGTGAGTGGCTGGATACGTACGGTGTGCACCGCGGTTTTATCAGTGGCGTGGCGCGCCCGGGTCGCATCTCGCTAGACGCGGGCGCGCCGTGCGTCACCGGAAGGCGGGGAGGTTGTCGGCGAGCCAGTCGTCGAAGGAGCGGGACGGCTTGCCGGTGAGTTCCTCCACGGTCGGGTAGACCTTGGCCCAGCGGCCGCTGGTATCGGCGAGGACCGACTGGACGGCGTCGATGAGCTCCTCGGGGGCGCCGAGCATGACCCCGACGACGGCGATGTTGAACACGCCGACCGCGCCGGAGATCCGTATCCCGAGGCCCGTGCCGGCGGGCCGTCCGGCTTCCTCGGCCAGGTAGCCGGTGATGAGGCCGGCGTCGAGCACACCGCCACCCATCAACGAGTCGAGGACGTCCTCGGCGACTTCGAAACCCTCGGTGAGAGCCCGGGTGTAGAGATCGCTCTCAGCGGCGCCGACCTTTTGCGCACCGCGTTCCGCCGCGGGGCGCCGGTCAGGAACACGAGGTCGTCCGCCGCGCAGGCCAGGAACGGCAGATCGCCGCGTTCGAGCAGTCCGTGCCGGGCCGCAAGATCGCCGACCTCATCGCTCGCCTCACCCGGGACCATGATCGACCACGGCACGCCCTGCCTGCCGGCCTCACCCGCCAGCTCGTCCAGCAACCCGATATCCGGCTCCTGTGCCCTGTCGTAGACCGCGTTGAGTATCGCGTAGCGGGCGCCGGTCATCGCCGCGCGTGCGGTGCCCCGCTCGGCGTACCAGCCCTTCGGAATTACTCGGCAGAGGAACTCGAAGTCGTCGTAGTACGCCGCCGCCATCCGGTCCGCGATGTCGTCCATGACTTTCCCCGCGTGGTCCCCACAAGCCAGCACCAACATATCGGACGTGTCGAAATAGATGCGCCGCCTGCGGCACCCCAAGATCAGGTAGCGGTCAAACGATACAGGCGCGCCGCCCGGCGGCCGGAAGCCACGTCAGTGGTCTGGATCTGATAGACCCCCGATGCCAGTTCCACCTCCAGGACGTCATCAGCATTCAATTCATCACCCGGTACAGCCGCATCGAACAACACAAGACGATGTGCCAATGTGATCGACGGCCCCTCCTGCCAGACGGCTGCGGACAGTTCATGGCCGACCATCCGCAATAGGTCATCCTCTGTGTCCGCGTACATCCACTGCACCAGTATTTTTTCGTCGGCCAGGTATGCCGTCGCCAACGGTTCACCCCATATCACAAGGGCAGATTTTCCATCGACCTCGTCACCGAATCGAACGACACCGGTAAGATCCTTCACCGCGCAGGCAGCCTCGTAGTCACCTTCGTATCCCGACCACATGGACACGTCGTCCCAGGACACGAGAACCAGAGGGCCACCTGCGCTCTCAATCCATTTCACAAGATCGCTACCTCAGTTTTCCATAGAGATCACTCATGATCGGAGCCAATCGACGGACCCAGCCACCTTGTTTTGAGCTGCAGGAGCGGCACTGCGGATACAGACGCTGCGGCGTTCCATCCGGAACCCACTCACTCGGAGGTTGATGGTCTTTGACCCAAGTCCCTCTTGGAGTACCTGGATCTCTGGTACCGCATGTATGACAGCCGAAGTGGTCACCGTTCCTATTGTTCTGATCCACTTCGTCCTGAGTCCATTGACGCCCCTTGTCTCGAGCTGGAATCCATTCCTCTGCGTACGGCCCTACGGAACATACATCATCCGGGTTCGAACGACGATCATCAGGACCAATGTTATGGACAAGCAGGTCCGAGCCACCGGCGCTTACGAAGTAGGTATGCAGATCGTCGACCGTGAGGTTGAAGACACGTCGATGAGTTGTGGTCTTCTCGACGGCGTCGATCCGTACCCAGGTGCCGGCGCTGGTCTGGAGCCACATCCCAGGCTTGAGTTCTCCGGCGTTCAGCCACTTGCGGAGTTCGGGAAGCCAGAACGGGTGACCGTCGGTAGCGATCACAGTCTGCCTCGTGCCCCTATGATCACCGTCGACTTCAATAGTAATCTCGACCAGTCGTTTGAGTCCTTCGCCGGCGATCAGAGTGGTGACTGGTTTGCTGTCGACGCGGGACGTCTGGGGGTCGGCAGCCAGGACCCGGTCGCCGACTTCGACGTGTTCGATGGGCTTGTGAGTACCGTCAGCCATGAGTACCAATGTGCCTGCGGTGAAACTGTTACCGCTTGGGCACGCCGCGGCGGCACCAGGAGGATCGATGGGCAGGTCGGGTCCTGTTTCGCCTATGACGTTTCCGATGACATCGTCAATCACAGGGGCTGCGA
Source organism: Sphaerisporangium sp. B11E5 (assembly GCF_039871875.1). NCBI lineage: Bacteria > Bacillati > Actinomycetota > Actinomycetes > Streptosporangiales > Streptosporangiaceae > Sphaerisporangium > Sphaerisporangium sp. B11E5. The sequence goes on from NZ_JBDPMD010000010.1 coordinate 114,391, forward strand.
CGTCCTCGATCAGGTCCTTGACGCAACCTCTGAAGCTTGAGCATGAGCTGCTGACTGGGTTGACGAGGTCGTTGAAGCACGCCGCCACCGAGATTTCGCAGGCGTCCGGGAGGTCGTCCGGATCGTAGTCGCGTTTGGTCGGGGGTTTTGTGGTGGGTTTACCGCCCGGCGTGTTGCCGCTCTTTCCCCCGGGGTTTCCGCTGGACTTGTTGCCAGATCCGGACTTGCCGCCACCCTTGCCACCGGAACCGCCCTTGGGCTTGTTTCCTGCTTTTCCTGTGGGCTTGCCACCGGGGGTGGTGGAGGGTTTCCTCGGGGCGCTTCCCTTCGGTTGGCCGGCGCGGCCCGATGGCGCCTTGTAACCTGGACAGCCCTTGGCTTTGGGGTTGCGCTGGCACTTGGCGTGGCGCTTGCGCATCTGTTTCTTCTCGTTGAGTACCCGCTTCTTTTCCTTCTCCATCTTCCGAAGCTCGTGCCTGCGTTTATAATCTTTTTCCCATTGCTTCTGGGCCTTGTCTCTCTCTTTGTTGTCCTTCCAGCGCTGCTGGTTCTCCTTCTTCTCATGGCGTATGTCGCTGCCGTTCTGCCGGTCGGCTCTCTGGCGCTTTTCCGCGTTGATCTGGCGGGTTCTGGCTTTGGCCCGCGCGTTGGGGTCGCTGCGGTACCAGCGTGGACGGCCGCCGCTGCCGCCTCCGAAATCCTTGTCATGGCCGGAGGGGTCGGTACCGGTCAGCGGAGAGCCCTCGACGTAGGTATAGCGGTTGAGGCCAACGGAGGGGTCGCCTGGAAGGGTCAGGTCGTCGCGTGAGGCGAACTGGGCGGTACCGGGCTGGTACCAGCGGGCGTGCATGTTGACCGCGCCGGTGTCGGGGTCGGTCCACTCGCCCTGATAGCCGAGGGATCGTGTGGTACCGGACCGGGCGGTGACCGTTCCGAAGGGGTCGAATGCCGTGGAGTCGATCAGGGCTGTGCCGGAGAAGGTGCCCACGACGTCGTCGTGCTGGTCGGTCAGGATGCCGAGGGCGGGTCCGCCACCCTCCTGCAAGCTGACAGGTGCGCCCTCGGCGTCTCTTCCATACTTGGCCTGCACCGCTCCGGCACCGTTGGTCACGGCCGCGATGTCGTTTTCCAGGCCGGCGTAACTGAACCGCTGCTCGGTGCCGCCGCGAATCCTGGAGGTGAGCCTGCCCAACGCGTCGTAGCCGTACGTCGCATCACCGTCACCGACCATCCGGTCGAACGCGTCGAAGGTGAGCCGCCGGGTGACTCCCGCGGTGGTGGCCGTGGAAAGGGTGCCGCGTGGAGAGTAGGAGTAGTCGGTGCCTGCACCTGACGTCAGGCGGTTGCGCTGGTCGTATACATAGGTGTCGTTTCCCGCCCTCACCCGGTTGCCGGAGGCGTCCCAGGTGTAAGAGGTGATGTTGCCGTTGGGCGCGGTCCACGATGTCAGGCGGCCCGCCTGGTCGTACCCGTAGACGTTCGCTCCGGCGCCGGCCGTGCCCTCGGTCGTCTTGGACACCAGCAGGTCGTCCTTGTCCCACCCGTAGCGGATTTTCGCGAGTTGCGTGCCTGCACTGTTCTTGAGGGTGTGCGAGGTCAGCCGGTCGAGGTCGTCGTACTCGAAGGACTGGGTGGTCTGCGGGCCGGCCGAGGTCAGGGTGGTGAGCCGGTCGGCGTCGTCGTAGCCGTACACGAAGGAGCGGCCCGTCACCGGGTCTGTCGCAGTGGCCACCCTGTCGTTCTTGTCCCAGCCGAAGGCCGCCGTTCCCGAAGCGTCGGCCCTGCCGGTGACGTTGCCTACCGCGTCGTAGGTGAACGCCGCCGTCTGCGCCGATGACTTGGTCACCTTGGTCAGCAAGCCCCTGTCGTTGTACTCCAGCGCGTAGTCCCCGATAGCGGTCCGCCGCCCTGCGAGGTCGTAGCCGTACGAGCGCGCCGCGGTGGCCGCTTCGGCACCCGAGCCCGACAGTCGTAGCCGTACGAGCGCGCCGCGGTGGCCGCTTCGGCACCCGAGCCCGACAGTCGTGTCAGCCGTCCGAGGTGGTCGTATTCGCGATCGACCCGCACGCCACCGGGATGCAAGGTCCACAGCAGGTTCCCCGCGGCGTCATAGGTGTTCGTCCAGGTGCGATCGGCCTCGCCGGGGTGCGCCGTCGTAGCGGGCTCGGTCAGTGATTCCACCAGGCCAAGGCTGTTGTACGTCGTCCAGACAGTGTTCCCGCGCCCGTCGGTGGTGCGTGTAGGGGCTCCGTTCGCGTCGTACCCGAAGGTGGTGGTGATCGACTCACCGCTCTTCACAGGTTCGACCAGTTCCACGAGCCTGTCGGTGGCGTCGTATCTCCGCTGCACAGTGTGGCCCTCGGCCGAGGTCTCGCTGATGGGGTTCGAAGCCGCGTCGTAGCCGAAGCCCGAGGTACGGAGTACCCTGCCGGAGGCGTCGAGGTCCTTGGTCGCGGTCTGACGTCCCGCCAGGTCGTACTCCGCCACTGTGGAGTTCATGAGCGGATCGGTCGCCTTCACCAGACGCCCGGCGAGATCGTAGTCGAACGTGGAGTTCTTGCCCGCGGGGTTGGTCTCGGTGGTCACCTCACCCGCCGCATTCACCACATACCGGGTGATCCGATCACCGGGCTCGATGCGCTTGGTCAGGTCGTCGGCGTCGTTGTACTCGTAGGTAGTCGTGTGGGCGGCGTTGACGGGTCGCCGCTCCAAGGTGGTGGTGGTTATCACACGGCCGAGGTCGTCGTACGTCGCCTCCTCGCGTGCGCCGGTCGGGTCGATGGTCGCCAGCGGCTCTCCGAGCAGGTCGTACTCGGTGACCCACTGTCCACCGAGCTGGCCGCCGGGCCCGGGTCGGTGACGCGTGCCACGTTGCCGAGCGCGTCGTACTCGGCACGGTGGACGTGGCCTCGTTCGTCGGTGATGCTCGTCAGCCTGCCTGCCGGGTCATACCCGTAACTCACCGCAGGGGTGACGGCGGTGCCGCCCGGCGGGATGTACGGAGGAAGGCGACGCCGGTGGTCCGCCCGGCCCTGTCATAGCCGATCCGCGTGATGCGGCCCTCGGCGTCCGTGACGTGTGTGGGCCGGCCCGTGCTGTCGTAGCCGTACTTCTCCGCCGGGCGGGCCCTGCCCGCCGTCCCGGCCTTCTCGACGGCCACCTCGGGAGAGGTCGCCTCGACGAGCCTGCCTGTCGGGTCGTAGCGGAACGACGTTGTGTACGCGCCAGGGTCACCACCCTGGGCGTTGCCCCTCGGATCGACGATCTCTGTGGTCAGGCCACGGCGGTCCAGAGTGAAGGTGGTGACCAGATCCTGCTGACCGTTCTCGACAGTGCGCCGGATCAACTGCCCGGCGTCGTCGTATCCGTACTCGATCGATTCCGTCCGGCTCTCTCCCGGTTTGGAGGCCGTCTCCTTGATCACCTCGTCGGCGGCATCGTAGGTGTAGGACGTCTTGCGGGCCAGCCCGGCCGGATCGAATGTTTGCGACGTCAGGCGGCCGGCCGCGTCGTACACGTAGTCGACACGGGTGCGTCCCCCGTCAGACACCTGGGACGTGAGGTTGCCTGCGGCGTCGTAGGTGTTCTCCTCCAGCACCACGTCACGCGGTGCGGTGGAGCCGTTCAGCCTCGCATCGTCGGCGACCACCCGGTAGAGAGCGTCGTTCGCGAGATAGGAGAACGACAGCTTGCGTCCCATCGCGTCCACCTGTGCGGCCAGGCGCCCCTCGGGATCATAGGAGGCGGACTCCATCACGACGTCCCGCGGTGGTTGCGGATCGACGGGACCGCCCGTCCAGTTCTTCAGGATGGTGGAGGCGGGCTCACCACGAGGCGTATAGGTGTAGTGGTAGGTGGTACCCACCTCGTCGACCAGGCTCGTCTGGGCCCCAGTGTGGTCGAATGTGTAGCGGACCACACCTCCTTCAGGGCCGGTGACGGAGACGATCCGACCGAAGTCGTCGTACCCGTAGCTGATCTTCCGCTCCGGGTCGCCACCGGTGAGATCGACCACGTTGTCGGTCAGACGGTAGCCGTCCACGGTGTAGGTGAACTGTGACTGGGCGGTATGCGTGACTCCGGTGACCTCGTTCCGCACGGCCGGGCCTGTCATCGACTTGACCCGGCCCTGCGAGTCGTAGGCCACCGTTGTGGTGGCCGAGCCCGGGTGCTGGGACGGCTCAGCAGGGTCCTCACCGGACACCACAGGCGTGTCCCGGGCCGTACGGATCTCCGCCTCCGGCAACGCCCGGTTGTACACACGGACCTCGTCGATGACACCGGAGAAGTACTCACCCCACACGCTGTTGCCACCGATTCGGAACGGCCCGCCGTCCCCACGCAGCGACCCGGTGAAGTCAGATTCCGCAGCCAGATCGCCGTCGACGTAGAACCTGAGCTTCGCGCCGTCGTAGGTCGTCGCCACGTGCGTCCAGGTGTTCAGCGGCAGGCCCGTGGCCGTCGAGACCGTGCCCTCGTTTCCCGACGTGTTCACCGCCCAGGCGTTGGGCACCGAGCCGTCGGACGCGTAGAGCCCGTACGACAGCCCGCCTGCGTACTCCTTGACAAGCGCGCTGCGCCACCCGTCCAGTTCCGCGGGCTTGACCCAGGCCATGAGCGTCATCCCCTGCGCCAGCCTGAACTCGGGCGCGTCGGGCACGGTGACCCATGAGGACGTGCCGTTGAAGGAAAGGGCCTTGCCGAATCTGCCTGAGGTGCTCCACGAGGTACCACTGGCGGTACCCACGTGCGCGTTCCCGGAGTCATCGTGCACCGTCCCCCCGGAGCCCGCCTCGAACCCGTAGGCGGCGACCAGCCCCGGCTGGGACACGGCGGGGGTCTGTCCCCCACCGGCGGGGCCCTCCGCCCAAACTTGCGTGCTCGAAGTCACCCGGCCCAGAGCGTCGCGTCCGTAGGTGGTGACCAGACCTGTGGGGTCGGTCTCCTCCGCCAGATCGCCTTGTGCCGTGTAGGCATAGCGCCATACTTTGCCCTTGGCGTCGCGCTCGCTTTCCAGCAGGCCGGCCGGTGTGGTGCCGCTCCCGATGGCTGGTTCGGTGCCGTCGGTGTAGGTGTAGACCGACGATCGTCCGGCCGGGAAGTCCGGCGTCGCGGGAGTCGTCTCCTTGGCCACCTCACCCTGCGGCGTGTACTCCCACGTGGTGGCGTAGGTGTTGTCCGTCGGGCCGGACGAACGAGCGTCCCGGGAGACGAGTATCTGGTCGTTGCGGGGGTCGAACCGGTCGGCGCTGTTCTCGTGGTACGTGTAATGCTCGGTCTGGCAGCTCATGGAGGTCTGGCACGTCTTGCGGCCGACGAGGTTACCGCGTTCGTTGTGATACAGCTCGGTGACATTGTTGTTCCGGTCCGTCACCTTTCCGAGGAAGCCGCCGGTGTCGTACTCGTATTTCGTCGTGTAGCCGAGCTGATCGGCTTGCGAGGTGGTCCTGAAAGCCCTGAGCGCGTCATGTACCGAAGTACGCGTCCGGTTGTGCGGGTCGGTGACGATGATCGTGGCCTCGGGGCCGCCCTCGGCTCCCATGGCGTACGCCATGCTGGCGAGCTTCCACAGACCGCCGTTGGAGTCCGTGTGGGTCAGCAGGCGCCCACCGTCGGCGGCGTAGGAGTTGCTCGCCCACGTACGCCCGGACGGCATCGTCACCTTGCTCAGCTGCGGAGCGGCCGCACCGGCCTCGAAGTGCCGGCGGATCTCCGTCGCGCTCAGCGCCCTGCCGTAGACGGCGACCTCGTCGATCTGCCCCCTGAACGGGAACACCTCGGTGGAGCCAGTAGAGGCCGGCCAGGACCATGACGTGAAACCTGAGCCGATGCGTGTGTAGAACTGGTCCCGGTGATCGATGCTTCCGCTCAGGGAGCCGACAGCCGTGCCGTCGAGATAGAGGGTCTGCGTGCCGCCGTCCCCGGTCAGCGCCACATGGTGCCACTGACCGTTGTTCACCGGGCTCGCCGAGGTGATCGGAGCAGCCTGCCCGTTCCAGTACTGCCCCCTCAGCCGGCCATCGGTGCCGACGTACAAGAGTGGCGTGAAGTTGTCTGGCACCGAGTCGGGCGAACTGCTGTGGCCGAGAACGACGCCGGACCCGGTGGTCTTCAGCCACGCCTCAACGGTGAGGTGAGTGCCCCGGCCGCTGACCGAAGCGTTGGGAAGGATCACATGGGAGCTGGATGCCGACGTGCCGCTGAATTGCACGGCGGTGTCGGGTGAGCCCACCAGCGCCCCGGGTACTCCCACTGTGGCGTCATAGGGTCCTGTGCTGAAGCCGGCGTCGCCGCCACCGAGCAGCCAGCCAAGAGCCCCGGCCACTCTGGCGCCCTGACCTCCGTTCGTCTCGTTCAACCGCCAATATCCCTGGGGCACCGAATTCAGCACGCTGGTGCTGTAACGGGAGGCATCACTGTACTCGTAGACGGTGCACGCGCCCGACGAGGCTGGACCGCAGACCTTGACAAGTTCGTCGCCGTCATAGGTGTACGACCAGGTCAGCGCGGTCCCGTTCACTGGATCGGTTGACACGCCCGCCACATGGGCGCCGCTCCAGGTGAACGCGAGCGAACGGCCACCGGTGGCCGTCACCCTGACCAGCTTTCCATCGGAGCCGTACACGAGGTCCTGGGCGCGGCCTCGATTGTCGGTTACCTTGACGAGACGTCCCTGCGTGTCGAACAGGTAGGTGGTCGACGATTTGTCCATAAGCCGCCAGCCGCCGCCGGTCACCGTGGCCAGCGTGGCGTACGTACCCTGCGGCGGGACGTAGTCACCGGCTCCCGTGGCCCCGAAACGCAACTGACTGCCGTCCGGATAGGTCACCAGCAAAGTCCGGGTCTGCGGCTCGTCGACGATCCGCATGTCCCACCGAGTGGTCCATCCCGCGCCGAACATTCCTTCCGTGCGCGGGTCCAGGCTGTTGTACGTCCGCGTCGTCGTGAGCGGCGGCCCAACCGCGCTCACCGACGCATCGGTGACGGTCTGCGTGTAGTTGCCCACCACATGGTTGAACTCCCGGCCGCCAGAGCCACTCGCCAGCAGCGAGTTGATCACCGGCTGCTCAGGCTGGGCGGTGAACGTCATCCACGGTGAGGTGTCCCTCAGACCGTTGGAGGCGTCCTCGGCGGTCACCGACCACCAGTACTTTCCCCCCCCACCGCAAACGACCTGTCGGCACGTCCCATGTACCGCGCGACGTCCACCCGCTGGCGTCACACCAGTCCCAGCTTTCCGACGGCCCCGCGCCCGAACACACCTGGAACGCGTACAACACTTGCCGGCCGGTCGCTGGCCTCGCCCAGGTTCCCAGCGTCGGCGTCAGCGATCCGACCAGCCCGTCATCCCCCGGCCAGAACGAATAGAACGTCGGCGGCTCCGGCTCGGGTGCCACATAACATGGGCCACGATCTCTCCAAGCCGTTGTCGTCAAAGGCGGAAGACCCTGCGGGTTTCTCGTCGCCTCGAAATCATGCGGCTCGGTCATCCCCTGCGTCGTATTGAAATACGAAACAATCGCGCCCGTAGAGTACGGAACGCCTGCCACCCACCGCGGGTGGTAACATCCCGCCGCGCTCAGCGCGGCGCCGGGGACCGGCTTTCCGGCATTCTTGGACGGCGGAGGTTTCAGGCCTCCCCTCGCCGGCTCCTTGAGCATCCGGTGTCTTGTCTCGAGCGGCAACGCGTCCTTGGGGCGCTCCCCCTCCCCACCAGGAGAGGAAGCGTCCGTCGGGCCACGGGTCACCTCCGAAGGGACCACGTGGGGAAGCCCGGCCGCAGACCCCGTCATCTGTCGCGGAGTCGCGATCGGCGTGGTGCTCTCCGTCGCCGCCCGGGCATATGGCGGTTCTAATCCCACACACAGAAGAACAAAAAACAGAACCGGATTCGCATAGAATCTCCAGCGCTGCAACTCCACGTTCCCCCGTATTCAAAAGCCATAACGGGCGGAAGCAGCACAGAATTCTACGCATCGCGATTCTCGCCCCGCCACGTCGTCCCGTACCGTCGAATCTGACGCACCGATGGATCTTCGTCAAGGCCTTGAACCCAGACGTGCGAACGAATTCTGGCCGACGGCGTGACAGAAGGCCCAACCGGAGGGCGGGTGGACCGGGTGGGCCTTCTGGGGCCGTTGGGAAGGTTGCGGTCAGGACTTGGGCTGGATGAGGAAGAACTCGTTGCCGTCGGGGTCGACGAAAGCCGAGTGCCAGGCCCAGGACTGGTCTTCTGGTTCGGTGGTGAAGGTCACGCCGGCGGCCTTCAGGCGGTCGTAGTCGGCCTTGATGTCGTCGGTGATGAGCTGGATGTCGGTGAAGATGCCGATCTTGTCTTCGCTGCCCACCGGCCAGTCGGCGGTGGCGATGACGATGGTGGTCTGGGCGCCGGGGGGTGCCACCTCGATCCAGCGCATGGGGCCCATCGACTCGTCACGGCGGAGGTCGAAGCCCAGTTTGCCGACGTAGAACTCCACGGCGGCGTCCTGGTCGCGGACGAAGACGTCGACGGTGCCGATATGGGTGATCATCGGGACTCCTGTGAGTGGCTGGATACGTACGGTGTGCACCGCGGTTTTATCAGGGACGTGGCGCGCCCGGGTCGCGGATCGCTAGCCGGGCGCGCCGTGGCGTCACCGGAAGGCGGGGAGGTTGTCGGTGAGCCAGTCGTCGAAGGAGCGGGACGGCTTGCCGGTGAGCTCCTCGACCGTGGGGTAGACCTTGGCCCAGCGGCCGCTGGTGTCGGCGAGGACCGACTGGACGGCGTCGATGAGCTCTTCTGGGGCGCCGAGCATGACCCAGTTGTCGCGGGCCTGCTGGGGGGTGAGCTGCACGAACTGGATCTCACGGCCGAGGGCGGCGGAGATCTTGGCCACGCGCTGCTTGGGCGTGAGGGCCTCGGGGCCGGTGATGGGGTAGGACTTCCCTTCGTGGCCTTCGGTGGTGAGGACCACGGCGGCCACCGACCCGATGTCGCGGGGGTCGATCATGGCTTGCAGGGTGTCGCCGTGCGGTTCGCGGACGACGCCCTCACCTCTGATGCCCCAGGTCCAGTAGAACGTGTTGGACATGAACTCGCCGGGCTGGAGGATCGTCCAGGGGATGCCGGACTCCTTCACGGCGCGCTCGCCCTCCAGGTGCCACTGGGTGATCGCGTCAGGGGCGCCGTCGATGGTGCCGAGCCCCGAGATCTTGACGAGGTGGCGCACGCCGGTGCCCTTGGCGGCCGTCACGATGGCGGCGTCGTGGGCGGGGGCGTGGTGGCTCGGGGCGAGCATGAAGACGCGCTCGACGCCCTCCAGCGCCCCGGGGAGCGTCTCGGGCTTGTCCACGTCGGCGACGTGCACGTCCACGGACGGGTCGAACTTCGCCTTGTCCGGGTTGCGGGTCAGCGCGCGGACCTTCGCGCCGGCCTCGACGAGGGAGGAGACGACGTGGGTGCCGACGGCTCCCGTGGCCCCGGTTACCAGAATCATTGGATCGGATCTCCGTTCGGGCGGTGACTCAGCCGGTGACGGGCCAGGTGACGGGCAGGCTGGTGACGCAGCGCAGCACCGGGATGGGGAGGTAGAACTCGGGTTCGTAGTCCTCGGGCAGCCGCGCGTCGGGGATGGTGTCGAGCAGCACCTCGATGCCGGTGCGGATCGCCATGCGGGACCAGCCCGCGCCGACGCAGTAGTGCGCGCCGCGGCCGAACGCCACGTGCCGGGCGAGCCCGGGACGCTTGGGGTCGTAGGTGGCGGGCGAGGGGAACGCCTCGGGGTCGCGGTTGCCGGCCTGGTAGGTGACGGCCACCATGGCGCCCTTGGGGATGCGGGTGCCGCTCAGCTCGATGTCCTCGGCGGCGGTGCGCGGCAGCCACTGGGTGGGGCCCTCCAGCCGCAGTCCCTCCTCGACGGCCGCGGGCAGCAGTTCGCGGTCGGCCAGCACCTCCTCCCAGCGCTTCGGCTCGCTGAGCAGCACGAGCAGCACGTTGGCCAGGCCGTCCACGGTGTTGGCGGCGCCCGCGGAGATGAGCTCCATGGTGCACCAGGCGATCTCGGCCATGGTGAGCGTGTCGCCGGAGTCGGTCCTGGCGTTCGCGAGTCGGGTCAGCATGTCCTCGCGCGGGTTCGCGCGGCGGTCCTCGACGGCCCGCTCGTACCAGCGCTGGTACTCCACGATCTGCGCGGCGGCCTGGCGCTGGTCCTCGACGGGCAGGCCGGGGATGAACAGCATCTCCCACAGCCCGTTCCACTGCAGGACCTGCTCCTGCTCGTCGCGGGGCACGCCGAGGAAGTCCAGCAGGGCGGTGTTGGCCAGCGGCTTGACGTACTGCTCCAGCAGCTCGGCCGACCCGCCGGTCAGCCCGGCGGCCAGTTCCCCGGCCGTGGCCCGGACCCGCGGCGCGTTCTCCGCGACGCGCTGCTGCGACAGGCCCTGCCCGACGAGCGTGCGCATGCGGGTGTGCTCGGGCGGGTCGGTGTTGTACAGCGTGGTGCTGAGCGGCAGGCCCTTGGCGAGCTCCTCCAGCACCTCGGGCGGGATGCCGGGGCCGTTCTTGTCCTCACCGGAGCTGAACTTGTCCGGGTGCTCCAGGATGTACGCGATGTCCTCGTGCTTGGTGACGACGTAGACGGCGCCGGCGTCCTCGGCGTCGTCGACCATCCACTCGTCGGAGCCCATGGAGCTCTTGTACACAGGGCACTCGCCGCGCAGCCGGTCCCAGATGGGGTAGGGGTCCTTGGTCTGCTCGGGGTCGAACGGGCTGAAGTGCAGGTCGGCCGCGGTCATCAGGAAATCACTCCCTCGACGAGGCTGTCACCGGCCGCGGTGGCGGTGACCTTGCTGAACTTCAGACCGGCCAGCTCGAACAGCCGCGCGAAGTCGGCGGCGCTGCGGGCGCGCCCGCCGCCCACGGCCAGCATGTGCAGGTCGAGCAGCGCGACGTACTGCCCCTCGGGGCCCTCGGTGACGAGCTGCTCGATGGCGATGACCCGAGCGCCGGGGTTGGCCGACGCGGCGGCGTTGCGCAGGATCGCCGCCGCGGCGACGTCATCCCACATGTGAAGGACGTGCTTGAACAGGTACAGGTCGGCGGCCACCGGGATGCTCTCGCGGCAGTCGCCGGCGACCAGCTCGGCGCGGTCGGCCAGTTCGCCGCCCTCACGCAGCTCGGCGTGGGCGTCGTAGAGCGCGGGCTCGATGTCGAACACGGCGCCCCGCAGGCCCGGGTTGCGCTGGAGCACGGCGCGGATGATGCTGCCCTGCCCGCCGCCCACGTCGACCACCTTGCCGACGCCGGTGACGTCCAGGGCGTCGACGATCGGCCCGACGGCCGCCTCGCTGATGGCGGTCATGGCCCGGTCGAAGACCGCGCCGGCCTCGGGCTCGTCCTCCATGAAGTAGGAGAACAGGTCCTTTCCGTAGAGCTGCGGGAACAGCGGGCGGCCGCTGCGCACCGGCTCGGCCAGCCTGCTGGACAGCTTCCAGCCCCACTCGGCGCCTTCGAGCAGCACCATGTCGAGCAGCCGCTCGGGGGCGCCGGAGCGCAGGCCCGCCGACAGGTCGGTGTGCGCGAACGTGCGCTCGTCGCCGACGGTGCGGAACACGCCGAGCGTGGTGAGGGCGCGCATGAGGCGGAAGAGGGCGTCGGGGTCCGCTCCGACCTTGGTCGCCAGTTCGTCGATCCCCACCGGCTCGTCACCCACGGCGTCCGCCAGGCGAAGCTCGGCGGCCGCCACGACGGCGCCGCTGATCTCCTTGCCGGTGAGGAATTGCATGATCTGGTTGGTAATCGATTGCCGGTCAGTACTGGTGGTCACGCATGCCACCCCATTCAGGATCGGAAGAAAGAGCGTGGAGGCCCGGTCAGCGCTTTTCGCGCAGCGTATGAGGGGGGAAGAGGCACCTTCTTCTCATGGATTGCCTACGCGGACAGGCAATCCGTGAGAAGGAAACGCGGGCGCCCGCGGATACGTTCGCCTCGAACGATCCGAAGGAGCTGCCGACATGACCACCACCGCAGACGCGCAGACAGTGGCCGAGCGCAACAAGGCTTTCGTGGAGGCCTTCCAGGCCCAGATCATGGCGGAGAACTGGGAGGAGGCCAAGAAGTTCCTCCATCCCGAGGTGCGGGTGCACTTCCCCATCGCGGGTGCCTCCCTGGTGCCCAGCGACCCCGACGGCGTGATCCGGATGTTCCAGGACTCCGCCCAGTGGTTCGCCTTCCTCAAGGCCGAGCCGAAGATCTGGCTCGCCGACGAGAACCACCTTTTCGAGGTCGTCGAGTTGTATTTCGAGCACACAGGTGAGTTCTTCGGCGTCCCGCCGACGGGCAAGCGCTTCTCCATCAACGGCATGGCCGCCTGGCGGTTCCAGGACGGTCTGATCCACGACCACTGGGGCCAGTACGACATGGCGGCCATCCCGGGCAAGCTCGGCCTGGACTTCCCCGGGTCCCTGCCGATCCCGGAAGCCTGACGGACCGGATACCACCGCACTGTCGCCACTAAAGGGCACATACCGCCCTCCGGGCCGGCACGAGCGTGCCGGCCCGCCCCCACGTCACCGGGCCCACCGGCCCGCGACTCCCCCGTCCCCGATCCATCGGCCCGCACAGCCCACCGGCTCGCACCGCATCGGATGGCGAAACGTTCATGCCCGCACCGCAACCGCCCGCTCCGGCGGGTCTTCCCCTGCTCGGTAACGGACCGTCCTTCATACGCGACGCCATGGGGACGCTGTGGCGTGCCCACGACGAGCTGGGCCCGGTCTTCTCCCTGAAGCTCGGCCCGAAGCGCATGGTGGTGATCACCGGTCCTGCCGACGCCCAGGGTGTCGTCAACCTGCCCGAGTCCACGTTGTCGCTGCGCTCGGTGTACCGCTGGGTGATCCCGATGTTCGGCGAGGTCCTGCAGGCCGCGCCGTACGAGGACTACGTGGACCAGCGGGAGATGATGCTGCCCGCGTTGCGCGCCAAGAACCTGCCGAACTACCTGGTGTCCATGGTCCACGAGACCGACGAGTGGCTGGCCTCGCTGGGCGACACCGGGGTGTTCGACGCGACCCGGGGCCTTGAGCGGCTGTCCATGTCGATCGCGGTCAGGTCCTTCCTCGGTGAGGACTTCCTGCGCCGGTCGGGCGACTACTTCTGGCGGCAGTACGTGGACCTGGCGGAGGGCATGGAGATCCTGCTGCCGCCGAAGCTCCCGCTGCCCCGCCTGATCCGCAGGGACCGCGCCAGGGACCGGCTGTTCACGCTGCTGCTGCCGAAGACGGCCGAGGCGCGGATCGAGCCCGACCCCGAGCGGTACGGCTTCCTCGCCCACCTGGTGAGCGGCCGGTACGCCGACGGCACGCCGGTGACGGACGAGGAGGTGGTGGGCCTCATCCTGTCGCTGGTGTTCGCGGCGTACGAGACCACCGCCGCGCAGCTCGCCTGGGCCCTGGTGCTGCTGCTCCAGCACCCCGACCAGCTCAAGCAGGTCGTGAACGAGGTGGACGACGCGCCCGCGCTGCCGACGCCGGGCTCGCTGCACGCGCTGCGCCGCCTGCAGTGGAACCTGCGCGAGGCCGAGCGGCTGCGCCCCATCACCACGATGTTGTGGCGCTACACCGAGAAGGCGTACAAGGTCGGCGGCTACTCGGTGCCCGCCGGCTGGTTCACGGTGCTGTGCCCGCCGATCACGCACCGCTCCCCCGAGGTGTTCGACTCCCCCGGCGAGTACGACCCCGACCGTTTCTCCCCCGACCGCGACCCCTCGGGCCGGGCCGCCGCGACGCTGATCAACCTCGGCGGCGGGCAGCACCGCTGCCTCGGTGCCCGCTTCGCCGAGTCGGAGATGAAGGTGGTGCTGAGCATGCTCCTGCGGTCCTACTCGCTCAGCCTGGTCGAGGCGGACCCGCCGCCGTCCAAGAAGATGGGCATCTCGCGCCCCGCGTCCCCGTGCCTGGTGGCCTACCAGCGGCGCGAGCCCGCCGATCCGCGCGTGACGGAGTGGCTGCCGTGAACGACGCCATGATCGACGTCGAGGGGCTGCGCAAGTCGTTCGGCAAGAAGGCCGCGGTCCAGGACGTGTCGTTCACCGTGCCGGGCGGCACGGTGCTCGGGCTGCTCGGGCCGAACGGCGCCGGCAAGACCACGGTGATCAACTGCCTGTCCACGTTGCTGCGGCCGGACGCCGGCCGGGTGACCGTGGCCGGGCACGACGTGCTGCGCGACCCCGCGGGGGTGCGCGCGTCCATCGCGCTGACCGGGCAGTTCGCCGCGGTCGACCAGGTGCTCACCGGGCGGCAGAACCTCGTGCTCTTCGGGCGGCTGCTGCGCCTGTCCCGGCGGGAGGCCGGCGAGCGGGCCACCGAGTTGCTGAGCAGGTTCGACCTGCTGGAGGCGGGCGACAAGGCGGTCAAGGAGTACTCGGGCGGCATGCGGCGGCGCCTGGACCTCGCGGCGGCGCTGGTGGTGCCGCGCCCGGTGCTGGTGCTGGACGAGCCGACCACCGGCCTGGACCCGCGCAGCCGCCACGCGCTGTGGCGCGTGGTGCGCGACCTGCGGGTGTCCGGCACGACGGTGCTGCTCACCACGCAGTACCTGGAGGAGGCCGACCGCCTGGCCGACGCCATCGTGGTGATCGACAAGGGCCGGGTGATCGCCACCGGCACGCCGGACGAGCTGAAGGACAAGGTCGGCACCACCATGTGCGAGGTGCGCCTGGACGACGACGCCGCGCGGGAGCGTGCGCTCGCCGTGCTGCGCGGCCAGTGGACCGACGCCACCGAGAGCGACGGCGCCGTCGTGGTGCCCGGCGGGGACGCCCGCACGCTGACCGAGATCGTGCGGCGGCTCGCCGACACCGGCATCGAGGCGGACAACGTCGCGCTTCGCCGCCCGACGCTCGACGACGTGTTCTTCGCCCTCACCGGCCGCGGCGCCGGCGCGCCGGGGAACCCGGGCGAGGTGGCGAGGGCCGTACGGTGAGCGTGGGCGCGGGCCCGGTCCCGGCCGCGGTCCTCGCCGAGGGCGGGGCGGCGAGCCTGCTCAGGCAGTCCGCCCTGCTGGCCGGGCGCAACCTGCGTGTCGCGCTGAGCGTCCCGACGGTCGTCGGCATGGTCGTGTCGCCGCTGCTGTTCTACTTCGGCTTCCTCGCGGTGTTCCGCAAGATGTTCCAGGCGCACGGCATCGACTTCGGGCAGTACCTGCCGCCCGCGATCGTCGTCATGTGGGCGACGTTCACCGCGGTGTCGGCGGCCGTGCTGCTGTCGCGGGACCGGCGCGGCGGCATGGTGGCCCGGCTGCGCTCGATGCCGGTGCACGGCGGCGCGGTCGTCACCGCCCGGCTGGCCTCCGACGGCGTGCGTGCGCTGATCAGCGTCTGCGCGGTCGTCGCCGCGGCTCACCTCACCGGATTCCGTTTCGCCACCGGCCCGCTCGGCGCGGTGGCGTTCGTGCTGCTGGCGCTGGCGTTCCTGCTGGTCCTGGCGCTCGGCACCGGCGCGGCCGGGCTCGCGTCCTCCCAGCCGGAGACGGTCGGCTCCACCCTGCACATGCCGGCGATGCCGCTGCTCATGCTGTCCACGGCGTTCGCCCCCGCGAGCAGCTTCCCCGCCTGGGTGCGGCCGGTCGTCGAGTTGTCGCCGGTGTCGGCCGTCGTGGACGCGCTGCGCGCCGTCGCCGACGGCACCGGCGTCGCCGGGGCGGTGCTCCGCGCGTGCGTCTGGCTGGCCGTCCTGCTGGTGGTCTTCTCCCGCGCCGCGACCCGGGCCTACCGGAGGGCGACGTGAGCGCCGCCAAGGTCACCGCCGAGAGCCTGCTGCTCGCCGGGCGCGGCGTGCGGCGGTTCCTGCGCAGCCCCCAGCAGCTCGTGCACACCCTGGTGATGCCGCTGATCCTGCTGTTCACCATGCTCACCGTGTTCGGCGGCATCGTGGCCGGCGCGGGCGGCGGGCCGTACGTGGCGCGGCTGGCCCCGGCCGTCGTGATGTTCGGCGCGGCGTCCGGCTCGGTGCTCACCGGTGTGGGTTTCTACCTGGACCTGAACACCGGCCTGTACGACCGGTTCAGGACCATGCCGATCAGCAGGGCCTCGCCCCTGGTGGGACGGGTGCTGAGCGATCTGGCCCGGGTGCTGCTGACGGCCGTGGCCTCCGCCGCGGCGGCGCACCTGGCGGGTTTCCGGTTCGAGCGCGGGCCGCTGGCGGCGCTCGCGTTCTTCGGGGTCGTGCTCGCGTTCGGCTCCATCTTCATGTGGATCGCGCTGGTCATCGCGCTGACCGTACGAAAGGTGGAGGCGATCGGCATGCTGCTGACCGCCCCCTCGACACTGCTGCTCTTCTTCTCCTCCGGATTCGCGCCGAAGGACGCGTTCCCTGGTTTCCTCCAACCGCTGGTGGGCGCCAACCCGTTGTCGTCCGCCGCCGACGCCGCCATCGGGTTGTCCTCAGTGGGTCATCCGGTGGCCGGCCCGGTGACCGCCATCCTGTGCTGGGCGTTCGCCGTCACCGTCGTCGCCGTGCCGCTGGCCGTGCGTCTCTACCGCCGCCGTGACCTCGCCACGCTCGGCTGACCCAGGAGGAGCGCCAGATGACAGCAATCCATGAGAAGGCCACGTTTCGCGGCGAACGTAGCTTTCGACGTGTGATGTCCCCCGTCACGACAGGTCACATCCCGATAGCAGGAGGACAGGAGAAAAGTGCTCGCGTACATCAACACATTCGTTCTCAAGGGTGACCCCCAGGTGTTCGAAAGCCTGATGGCGTCGCACGAGGCGTACCTGCGGACCCAGGCCGGGTTCGGCGGGTTCGAGCTCAACCCCTCCGACACCCGGCCCGGCGAGTACGTCAACATCGTGCAGTGGGTCAGTGAGGAGTCCCACGAGGCGCTCCGCCAGACCAAGGAGTTCCAGGTCCAGGTGACCAGCCTGCTCGGCGTCGCCGACGTGAGCTGCAGCGAGGTGGTCGAGGCCTCCGCGGACGTCACGCAGGCCGCCGAGGCCCGCTCCGCCTGACCCCACACCCGCCCACGGCGATCGGACGTGAGATCACATGATCGCATTCATCAATACGTTCACGCTCCGGGGCGACCGGTCCGAGTTCGAACGCCAGATCAAGGAGCATGAGGAGTTCCTGCGGGCCCAGCCGGGCTTCGGGGGCTTCCAGATCGAGCGGTCCGATCTCCGGCCGGACGAGTACATCACCGTCATCCAATGGAGGGACACCGCGTCCCACCGCCGTCTGATGTCCATCAGGGAGTTCCAGAAGCAGGTGACCGATCTACTCATGATCGCGGACGTCTCCTGTAGCCCTGTGGACCCTAATGTCGCGAAGGTCGGCGTCGCCAACGTCGCGTGACCTTCCCGGGCAGGGCCGCCGCCGAGCCGTAGACGGCGGCGGCCCCAGCTTGGGGTGTACAGCATGACGGCGCGATGTCGCAAGGCGCGAGCGGACGGGGCGCGTGGTCCCCTTGAACAGATAGGACTTCGCCCATGTCGCCTACGTCAGCCGGACCGCCCGAGAGACTGCTCGTGGTCGGCAGCGGTTGCCAGGTCTGCCGGGAGTACGGGCTGCGCAGCATGGCCGGGGGCTACGCCGTCACCCTGGTCGACGACGAGGCGCCCACCTGGCAGCTCGCCCACATCCGCGGCCACATCCCCGTGTCCTTCGACGACACCGCCGCCGTGGTGCGCGCGGTCGCCGGCGCCGGCCGTTTCGACGGCGTCGTCACCTACGTCGAGCAGTACCTCGAGGTGACCGCGGCCATCGCCGAGGAGATCGGCCTGCCGCACAACAGCCTGGAGACCGTGCGCGCCTGCCGCGACAAGCTGCTCACCCGGCAGGCCCTGGACGCCGCCGGCGTGCCGTCGGCCCGTTCGGTGCCGGTCGGCTCGTTGTCGGAGGCCCTGACCGTCGCCGCCGGCATCGGCTACCCCGTCGTGGTGAAGCCCCGCAACCTCGCGGGCAGCGTCGGCGTGGTGCGCGCGAACGACGCGGCGGAGCTGGCCCGTGCCTACGACCTGTCGTCGGGGTCGCGCCTCGGCGGCGTGGACGGCCCGGTCCGGCTGCTGATCGAGGAGTACCTCGACGGGCCGCAGATCAGCGTCGAGTGCGTGAGCGTCGGCGGCACCACCGTCGTCTCCTGCGTCACCGGCCACGACGTGGAGTACCCGCCGTACTTCGAGCAGGGCGCGCACGTGGTCGACACCGCGAACCCGCTCGCCGACCCCGGCTCCCCCGCCGTGGACGTCGCCACCGCCGCACTGGACGCGCTCGGCGTCGACTGGGGCGTCACCCACACCGAGCTGCGCCTCACCTCGCGCGGCCCCCGGGTGGTCGAGGTGAACGCCAGGCTCGCGGGTGCCCGCATCCCGTACCTGTGGCGGCTCGCCTCCGGCGTGGACCTCGCGAGGGCCGCCGCGGACGCCGCTCTCGGCAAGCTCGGCGACCTCACCCCCACGCGGAAG
This sequence comes from Sphaerisporangium sp. B11E5, assembly GCF_039871875.1. Lineage (NCBI taxonomy): Bacteria > Bacillati > Actinomycetota > Actinomycetes > Streptosporangiales > Streptosporangiaceae > Sphaerisporangium > Sphaerisporangium sp. B11E5. Next base: position 132,828 of record NZ_JBDPMD010000010.1, read on the forward strand.
GGCGCCGCCGCCATCAAGCACATCTACCCCGAGGCCGCCGGCGTGGTGACCCGCCTCGGCGCCGCGCCGGGACTGGCGCGGCAGCCGTGGTTCCACGAGCTGGTGTGGGAGAAGTCACCGGGCGAGGTCGTCAAACCGCCGCCCAACGGCCTGGACGACGTCCTGGGCTCGATGATCGTCACAGGAGAGGATGCCGAGTCCTGCCGGCGCGCCATGAAGGAGGGGATGCGGCACGTCGAGGTCGTCATCGCCGCGCCGGAGTCCTCGGCCGCGCACACGGCCGTGACGGCCGGGGAGGGGACACGATGACCACCACCGCCACGTGGTACGAGCAGGTCGCCGACCTGCCGGAGGTACCCATCTGGGCCGAGCACATCACGCTGACGCCGCACTGGGCCGCCGCCTGGGAGAAGGTCACGACCGAGCAGGTCATGGACTTCCGCCACCTGCTGCTGCGCGACGGCGACGAGGCCGAGCTGGTCTCGTACTACCTGGTCGAGCACTCGCCGTTCTGGACGGAGAACGAGCAGGTGGTCGGCGTGGACCCGGTCTGGCCCGGGCCGGTGGTGTACGCGCCCTCGCCGTACGCCGAGTACGGCGGCGCCGGGGGCAGGCGCACCGACTTCATCGCCGAGGCGGTGGACCGGGGCCTGGAGGTGACCCGCGAGTGGGGGGCCGTGGCGCTGGTGTTCAGCAACCTGACGCCGGACGTGCTGAGCCGCTGGTCGGCGATCCGCCCCACATCGATGTCGGTGCTGTTCGACGTCGCCTACTTCGCCCCCGTGGGCAACTCCATGGAGGACTTCCTCGCCACGCGGCCGGGCTCCAACGTGCGCCGCGAGTTCCGGCGCCAGTGGCGGCGCGGCATGGACGCCGGGCTGAAGGTGCGGCGGCTGCACGGGGTCGAGATGGTCGAGGTGCTGGACGAGTTCGCCGCCCTCACCGTGGACACCTCCGCCGCGCACGGCTACAACATGTACGGCGCGGACCTGTTCCACGCGGTCGCCGAGGTGCCCGGGTCCATCATGCTGGCCGCCGAGCACGACGGCAGCCTCGCCGGCGGCTTCCTGTGCCTGCGCCACGGCAACCGGCTGTCGGCGTGGACGGCCGGCATCGACTACCCCCGGCTGCGCACCCTGCACACCTACGGCACGCTGGCGTACGAGGCGGTGTCCTACGCCGTGGACAGCGGCGCCGCCATCATCGACATGGGCCGATCCAACCACCTGTACAAGCAGCGTCTCGGCCTCAGCGGCGTGGACCTGTACGCCGCCTGCTACCTCGCCGAGGACGACTACAACATCCAGGCGTCGCTCACCGAGCTGCACATCCGGCTGATCGCGCGCAACCACGCCGGGCGGCGGCCGTGACCGTCGGGAGCAAGGGGTACCGGTCGCGGTTCGCCCTGATCATCGTCGCCATCGCGGGGATGAACATCGGGTACACCGCGATCCTGCCGTTCCTGCCGCAGCTCCAGGGCGAGCTCGGGCTCGGGCCCGTCATGCTCACGGTGTTCCTGCTGGCCTACCCGGTGGCGAAGATCATCAGCCAGTGGGCGCTCGGCGGGCGGCTGACCGACCGGTGGGGCCCGGCCCCGACGGCCGCGGTCGCCTGGATCGGCGGGGCGGCCGGCATGGGGCTCATCGCGGTGGCGGACGGCGCGGACCTGGCCGTCGCCGGGCGGCTGGTCTGGGGCGTCGGCACCGGGCTCGGCATCCCGGCGATCTACCGCGCCACCGGCATGATCGCGGACCACTACCAGGTGCCGGTCGCCCGCCTGCGCTCCATCGTCGGCGCCGGCGCGGTGCTCACCCTGGCCATGGGCCCGGCCGTCGCGGGCGTCGTGCACCTGTTCGCCGGGTACCGGGTGGTGCTGCTCGTCGGCGCGGCGCTCAGCCTCGCCGGGGCGGGCACCGTGGCGTACGCCATGCGGCTCCCCGCCGCGGCGGCCCCGCGGGCGGCGACCGCCGGCGAGAGCACCCCGGCGTCCGCCGGGCGGCGGGGCTGGGCGTTGCCACTGTTCGTCTTCGCGTTGTACGAGCTGATCCTCAACCTGCTGTTCGCCGCGAGCGAGCCGCTGGTGCCGCTGTACGTCGCGGGCGGCGAGGAGGACCCCACCGGCAAGTCGGCGCTGATCCTCGGGGTGGGCCTCGCCGTGTGGGTGGTGTCCACGCTGCTCAGCGCGCGGGTGCCCGAACGGCTGCGCTCACCGGCGGCGGGCACGGTCAGCCTGCTGGTGCTCGCCGGGTCGTGCCTCGCCATGTCCGAGATCGGCGACCTCGGCATCGGCCTGATCGCGTTCGTGGTGTTCATGGTCGCCCAGGGCCACGGCTACCTGGTGGCCAGGGACGGCATCGACAAGTACACCGACGCCTCAGGCACCGTGTGGGGCCGGTTCAACGCCATCGCCGACGTGGGCTTCCTGGCCGGCCCTGTGCTCGCGGTCGCCGCGCACAGCATGGTGGGCCACCTCGCGTTCCCCGTGGTCGGCGTGGTCGCCCTGGTCGCCGCCGCGGCGTTCGCCTACGCCGCCGGCCGCCTGCACCGCGCCGTCACGGTACTGCCGCAACCGGTCCCCGAGCTGTCCAGCCGGGTGTGACCCGCACGTCCACGTCACCGAAGCGTCCAGGCGGGAGGGAATCCACTTGCTACGGTGGGACACATGAAGGTCCAGGTCCGGAGCGGAGAGATGACGGACTCGGAGCTACCCGACTGGTTGATTCCTCCCCCTGAGGGGTTCCACGCCGAGGACCTCGATCACCTTCCGGGTTTGCCCGCGCACACAGAGTTGATCGATGGAAGCCTGGTGCTCGTCGGCCCGCAGGAAGACTTCCACACTCTGATGCTGTATCTGCTCGAGAGCGGCCTTCGCCGCACGGTTCCGGCCGATCTGCGGGTGCGTCGCGAGATGAGCGTGGTGCTGGGGCCACGCCAGCGGCCGGAGCCGGACGTCGTGGTCCTGCACGCCAGAGGGATCCGTGGCCCCGGGGTCACGGCCTACCGTGCCGAAGATGTGGTCCTCGCGATCGAGGTGGTCTCGCCCGAGTCGGAGGAGCGCGACCGCAAGCGCAAGCCGCAGTTGTACGCGGAGGCGGGCATCCCTCATTTCTGGCTGGTCGAGACCTGCGAGGGGCATCCTTCGGTGAACGTGTACGAGCTGGACGCCACGACGCGCGCCTACGTCCTGTCCGGAAGCCACCAGGGGCGCGTACGGATCACGGTGCCGTTCGACATCGACATCGACCTGACGGAGATCGACAGGCTCTGAACCGCGGACGGCCGTCCGGCCGTGCCGGACGGCCGCCTCCAGGTCAGACGGTCTCGTGGGACAGGCCGAGGCCGGGCTGGCGGCCTGAGACCTGGAGCAGGACGTCCCAGCAGTCGTCCCCGGTGCGGAAGGCGTCCGGCAGCCAGCGGCCGCAGGCGGCGCCGAGGGTGCCCCGGCATTCGGGGCGGTAGGGCACGCCGACGCTGGAGTACAGGTCCCAGGCGTGGAGGTGCCATTCGAGCGCGCAGAACGCCGCGTAGTCCCCCACCGTCCACGGGTGGCCGTTCATGGGGAACAGGGGCAGGTCCCAGGCGCGGGGCAGCCGGGAGACGAAGTTCCTCGCCGCCAGGCCGAACTGCGCGACCCGCACCAGGGGGGACGCGGGCGGCAGGCTCGCGATCCGCCGGGCGTTGTGCGCGGCGATGTCGTCGTGCACCAGCAGCGGGCCGGCGTACTCGTCGAAGAGGCAGTCAAGGAAGCGGTTGTAGTCCTCCCCGATGCAGTAGAGGTGGTTCAGCAGGTCGGCGGCGTCCCACTCCTCGCAGGGAGTGGGACGTCCCCAGTCGTCGTCCGACATGTTCGAGGCGATGCTCTCGATCGCCTCGGCGCCCGCGAGGCAGGCGCCGAGCACGTCGTCGCTGAGGAACCGCATCGGATCAGTGCTGCGAGCACAGCGACTTGCAGGCGGAGCAGCCCCCGGTGACCCCGCAGCCGCCGGGGTCGGCGTCCTGGATGGACTTCACCGCGACACCCACGGCCGCGCCGACGGGCTCGGGCTCCACGGCGGTCACCCTGGCCAGCGCGGGCGGCGTCACGTTGTACACCTCGCGCAGGTCCACCTTCTCGCCGGCCAGCTCGGCCGGGATGGTCTCGCACAGGCAGGCCAGGTTGTAGCGGCGCTCCACGATGTACGGGGACTCGTGCAGCAGCCGGTAGAAGTCCTGCCCCACCACGCGGGCGCGGTCGCCCGGGAGCTGGCTCTCCAGGACCGCGATGCGGGGGCTGAGGTAGCCCTGCACGGTGACGACCGCCTTGCAGGTGCCGAGCGTGCAGCTCGTCGGGGACAGCAGCCCCGCCACGGCGTCGGCCTGCGCGTCGGTCATGTCGTACGACGGGTCGCCGAACGTGCGGCCGTTGTGCTGCATCATCTCGACGAGCTGGGCCAGGCCGTGCTTCTCGGCGAACGGCACCAGGGTCTCCAGCACGTCGTCGGCGTTGCGCCGCTCCACGCAGACCTCGATGCCGATGCGCTCACGCGGCACGTGCTCCATCAGCGTCTGCAGGCCGAGCGGCACCGGCACGCCGTCCACCTGGCCGTACGCGTGGCGGCGCTCGGGTACGCCGAGCAGGCGGGCGGCCAGCTTGGAGTCCGGCGTCCAGTACTTGGAGTACAGGTAGACCGGGTAGTCGGCGAGCTTCTTGGCGGCCTCCAGCGGGCTGAGGCCCCAAGTGCGGCGGCTGAGGTCCTCGTCGCCGAAGATCATGCCGTTGGTGAACACGATGGCCGGGAGGTCCAGGTCGCGGCAGGCCTCCAGGAAGCGCCACCAGCCCTTGTCCAGCGTCGGCTCCCCCTCACCCGGCACGTAGACGTACTGGGCGCCGAGGGCGGCCGCCTGGGCCAGCAGGTCGTCACGCTCGTCGGCGTTCAGCTCGTTGGGCTTGCGCTTGCGGTCGGTGAAGCACACACCGCAGTCGGCGTTGCACACCCCCGTCATCATCAGCACCAGGAACGCCAGGCTCTCCGCGCGCCGGGAGGCCGCGAGCTCCGCCACCTCGGCCGGCGAGGCGCTCTTCAGGCTGTCGTGGAACGTCCGCCAGGTGGGCCTGCCGCGCATGAAGCCCGCGACCAGATCCGTGTAGCCCTGGGCGTAATCCGCGGCGATGTTCCCGGCGGTCGCCCGCATCCAGGTCGTCTCCGATATCTGTTGCACCGGGAACCGACGGTCGACGGATTCACTGCACCCACCCATGAGACTCCTCCGTTTTTCGCTGAAGAATGCCTTTCAGGCGTTCTCTCTGGTCGGAATCTACGGCGGGAAATCTGACGTGCTCTTCTCGCGGATTGCCCATCGAACAGGCGCTAAATGCCTGCTGGGAGGCGGCTTGGGACAGGCGAGGGCGACCGCCCGCGCGGGATCCGCGGGGGCGGTCGCCCTGGGTCGGTGCTATGTGGTGACCGGTGCCTGCGCCTGCGCCGGGGACTTCTCCCCGAGCTTGGCGCCCACCTGGCGGAAATCCACGTCCGGTGAGATGCCGCGCACGGTCCCTTCCAGGATCAGCAGCGACATCAGCGGGAACGCGAAGTCCGAGGCGGCGTAGATGCCGTGCTCACGCTGGAGGTCGAACATCTTGTTGCCGAAGGAGAACATGTCGAACTGGACACCCGAGCCGACCATGGTGTTCACCAGGTCCTCCACGGCCGCCACGAACGCCGCCACGTCGGTGTCGTCGCCGACGTGGACCGCGCTCTCCAGCACGATCTCGCCGCAGCGGCGGCCGTCGCCGGCCCGCAGCCGCATCCAGTACTCCCCCATCAGGCGGCGCACCCGGTCGGGGAGCTGCACCGAGTACCCGGCGTCCAGGATCACCACACGGGCGTCCTTGGTCAGGTACAGGTTGCCCGGGTGCAGGTCGCAGTGCACGAAGCCGTCCACGAACATCATCTTCTGCGCCGCGGCCAGCACGGTGCCCGCGAGCCTCGCCCGCACGCCGTACGGCAGGTCCTCGGCCGTGGTGGCGTCCAGGTCGGGGATGTAGTCGAACACCAGGCACTCGGGGCGGGAGTGCTCCCCGATCAGGGTCGGCACCTGGACGTCCTTGACGGGCTTGAGTATGCCGCGCATGCGCACGGAGTTGGCGGCCTCCTTGGCGAAGTCGAGCTGGCCGAGGATCGCCGCGCTGACGTACCCGGCGAGCTCGCCGACCGGCATGCCGCCCATCTTGGCGGAACGCTCGGCCAGGCCGACCATGCGCCGCACGAGGTCCAGGTCGGCGCGCATGCGCGCGTCGATGCCCGGTCGCTTGAGCTTCAGCGCCACGACCTTGCCGTCGGCCTGCACCGCGCGGTAGACGCACGCGATGCTGCCGCTGGCCACCGGCGTCTCGTCGACGGTCGGGAACAGTTTCTCCAGCTCCGAGCCGTACGCCGCGCGCAGCGCCTTGCGCGACCGGCGCACCGACATCGGCGCGACCCCGTCGTGCAGGACCGACAGCGCGTCGCACAGCTCGGGCGGCAGCGCGTCCCTGCGGCTGCCGGCGATCTGCCCGTACTTGACGTACGTCGGGCCGAGCGCCTGGAGCATCCGCACGACGCGCCGGTAGAAGAAGGCCCGGGCCCTGGCCTTGCCGCGCACGGCCCGGACCGCGGCGACGGCCACCAGGGCCGGGATCATGTAGGCGGCGGCGACGGTGCCGGCCACGGCCACGCGCGCCAGTGTCCTCGGCAGGGACACCCGGCTGCTCCTGGGCCGCCGGGACGCGGGCGCGTACATTCTCGCGAGTTCGTACATGGTGGGATGTCTCAGGCCGTCGCCGCCAGGAGCTCCTCGGGGATGAGGCCGAGCTGCTGCAGCAGCGCCAGCCCGTCGGCCGTCCCCCAGTGCTCGATGACCTTGCCGTCGGCGATGCGGACCATGCCCTGCAGGGCGATGGACACTTCCTTGCCGGTCGGCGGCATGCCGAGGAACGAGCCGGTGTGCGTGCCGGTGAGGGTCATCACCGAGCAGACCAGGTCGCCCTCGGCCACCATGTGCTCGACGTTCATCTTCAGGTCGGGGAAGGCGTCCATGACCATCTGCATGGCGCCGCCGACGGTCTGGGCGTCCAGCACCTCGCCGCGCGAGTAGTGCACCATGTCGGGCGACCAGTACTGCATCATCCGCGGCAGGTCACCGCTGTTCCACGCGTCCATGAGGTTGCGGACGAGCGCCTTGTTCTCGGCTGTCGACATGGTTCCTCCTGCGTTTCTCTTTCCGTGGGAATGGGTCAGAGGCGGGGCCTCTGGTCAGGGGCGGATCTCGTAGAGCGCGTTGAACGGGTTCGCGGAGGGCAGCGCCCGGATGGACCGGAAGCCGGCCTGCCCGCAGTACTCCCGGATCCGGGCCGGGGGCAGGCCCAGGGTGCCGAGACCGGGGCCGCCGTCCGCCAGGGACGCCGGCAGGCAGTACATGAGGCTGGTGCCGTACAGCACGGTGGCCGCAGGCCCGGTGTTGTCCGCCGGGTCGTCGGCCGACGCGCTCTCCAGCAGCAGGAACACCCCGTCCGGCGCGACCGCGCCGTGCACCGCCCGCAGCAGCGCCACGGGCGAGGGGGCGTCGTGCAGCACGCTGAACGCCGTGACCAGGTCGTAGTGCCCGCGCAGGCCCTTGGTGGCGTCCTTGCGCACGAACTTCACCCGGTCGGCCACCCCCGCGTCCTCGGCGGCCTCACGTGCCGCCTCGACGTTCGGCCCGTAGGCGTCGTAGCCCACGAACTCCGACTCGGGGAACGCCAGCGCCATCGTGATCACCGCGCGGCCGTGGCCGCAGCCGATGTCGGCGGCCTTCCCGCCGCGCTGGAGCCGCGCGGCGGCGTCACCGAGCGAGGGGATCCACTGCTGGACCAGCATCGTGTCGAACCAGCTCGCGCTCATCCGCTCCATGGCCCGGTAGAACTCGGCCGGGTAGCGGTCCTGCTCTACCCCGGCGCCGGTGGCGAACGCCTCGCACACCTCGCCGGTCATGCCCGCGAGGGCGGGCATGAGCTCGTATCCCGCGGAGAGGTCGAACGGTGAGCCGTCGACGGCGATCACCATGGCGAGCTCGGGCGGCAGGAGGAACCCGCCGCTCGGGCGGCAGGCCTCCAGGTAGCCCGCGCTCGCCAGCCCGTGCAGCCACTCGCGGACGTAGCGTTCGTCCAGCCCGGTGCGGGCGGCGAGCTCGGCGCTCGTCACCGGGCCGGACATCGCCATCGCGCGAAACAGCCCGAGCCGTACGCCTATGGCGCACATGATGCCCGTCATGGCTCCGCTCATGTCCCGCATGACACGGTCCATCAGGTTCAGGACTTTCGCGGGATCCACCGCCGGAATACCGGGGGGAGCGGTTTTTTCCTGCTCCACGGCGGTCATGTCTGACACCTTCTTCCGGTAAATCAGCGGTGATTTTCCTCGAACCTACGAACCGAATGGACTTTGGTTCTTCTCAGGGATTGCGAATGTCACGCGGGACCCGGTGTTCACGCCCAGGGGGCCACCGGATACCACGGGATGATCTCCCGGCGGGCCAGCAGACGGATGTCCCAGTACATGAATGTGAAGACGCCGACGACGATGAAGGAGACGCCCACGATGAGGGCGGCCCTGCTCGGCTTGGCGGCGATCCAGCGGCCGATGCGTCCGCCGGCGATCATCGCGATGACGACGGCGAGCACCACCATGATCACGATGTTGCCGACCGACTGGAGCACGAACGCGCCCGCGCCGTACAGCGGGTTGCCGCTCTCCGCCGCGTCGCGGAAGAGCTGCCGGAACAGCCCGAAGGGACGGCCGATCAGGAAGCCGCCGACCAGGATGCCCATGACCAGCATGCGGGCGCCGGGGAACCGCTCGGAGACACGCGCCAGGGGGTCCTTCACCAGGCCGAGCGCGGCCAGGCCGAGCCACACGAAGACCAGGCCGATGACGCCGAACACCACCATCGACTGGATGCTGCGCGGCGACAGGCCCGCCGCGTTGGGCACGGTGGAGAACTGGGGCATGCTCGTGCCGACGACGCCGACGATCGCGCCGTAGATCGCGGAGACGGCGACCATGCCAGCGACGAGCCAGCGCAGCGGCAGCAGCACCGCCTTGATCCGGTTGCCGAGGGTGCCTCCCTCGCCCATCAGCGGCGCCACGGCGCCGAAGACGGCGATGTTGCAGGCGGTGAAGCTGCCGGCGAGGCCGGTGGCGAAGGCGAACGCGAGCCCGGCCAGGATGCCCGCGATCGGGACCTCCTTGGCGTCGTGCCCGAGGACGGTGTTGGCGATGGGGTCACCGATGGTGGAGTCGACGAACGTCGCCGACCACACCACGGTGAGCAGGAAGCCCGCCAGCACGCTGAGTGCGACGACGAGCCCTCGCCTCCTGGGGTAGGGAGAGGTGGTTTCCGGGGCCTTCAGAGTCGTGGACGCGATCCTGACCATTACGGTTTCCCTTTCGTTGCGCCCTTTGCCCTGCCTGTCATGGGCCGATCCCCTCGAGGAAGTCGATCTCGTCGAGGAGGAGTCCGCCGGGGGTCTCCAGCCCGCGCCGTACCAGCAGCTGGGGTAGGTACTCGATCCATCTGCTGCTGGACAGCGGACCGGCGTCGACGATGTCGAACCCGACGATCTCCAGAATCAGGCCGACCCTGGACTTGGCCAATACGTCGTCGCCGGCGAACGGAACAGTGACCTTCACGACTCCCTCCGCCACGTCGTGCACCCGCTTGGCCGCGACGCAGTTGAGTGCCTTCACCACATGGCTGTCCGGCAGCAAACCGGCGATCCGCTCCGCCCCGGACAGCACGCCCTGCGCCTCCGACAGCGGCGTGCCGCCGTCGGCGAAGCCGGGGTTGGACACGTCGATGACCGTCTTGCCCGCCAGCAGCTCACGGACCCGGGGGGCGATCTCCGCGCAGGTCGCCTCGATGGGCGTCGCGAGGACCACGAAGTCGGACGCGCTCACCACCCACTCCAGGGACCCGGCGACGGCCGCCGGGATCTGCCGGGCCAGCTCGGCGGCGGAGCGGCGGGTGCGGCTGGTGAGCAGCACGCGGAACCCCTCGCCGCCGAACAGCCGGGCCAGCGCCGAGCCCATGCGGCCGCAGCCCACGATGCCGAACGTGGGGGGCGCGGCGTCCATGATGTCGTCCACGGCCCTCATCTCGCCCTCACCGTGCCCGCCGCCTCCGGCGCGGCGTACCGCTCAAGCGCCCGCCTGAGCTCCTCGGGCACGTCCACGGGGGTCAGCGCGCCGTCCTCTTCGCGGACCATGCACGCCACGGCCTGCTCACCCCTGGCGACCAGCCGCGCGGGGCCCTCACCCACCTGGTAGTAGGCGAAGTCCATGGTCACGTGGTTGAACGACAACGCGCGCAGCGTCATGCGCACCGACACCCGATCCATCGCGTAGAGCTCTCCGAAGTAGTGGCATCCGCAGGACACCGTGACCAGCGCCAGCTCGCCGGACTTGAGCCGGCCGACCACGCCGGGGGCGTGCTCGGCGAGGAACGCCTCGCGGCACTCCCCCTGCCAGGCGATGTGGTTGGCGAAGTAGACGTTGCCGACGAGGTTGGTGTCGGCGAACGTGACCAGCCGCTCGTGCGCGAAGTACGGCTTCACCTGGTCACCCCCGCCGGCGGGACGGGCACGGCGGGCACGTGGCGCGGCGTCACTTGCCCACCTCCGCCGGTGAGAGGAGCATGGCCACCGCGACCGGCGACGGCTGGCCGTCGACGTCCACGACCGTGGAGACCACGTCGTCGGTGCCCGCGCGCAGCAGCACCCAGCCCTGCTCGTAGGCGCCGCGCACGGTGAGCGGCCCCTGGGCGGTGCGGCCGGTCTTGGACAGGCACTCCTGCACCGTCCACAGCCGGCCGAGCACGTGGCCCTCCGGCTCGCCGGTGAGGCGGGCCAGTTCCTGTGCCTGGCCCGGCCACGGGATCAGCCGGCGTAACCGCTCGACGTCCTCCGGGCCGGGTACAGGCTCCCCATCACAGGCCACAGTGGTACTCGTGGGGCTGGACACGGTGAGCGCCATGCCGTCCAGGCGGCTGCGGCTCCACGTGACACCCCCGTCCGGGATCGGCCGGCCGTCGGCGGTGTGGCCCTCGCCGCCGCGGCCGTCGGTGCGCGAGCCGCCGTCGGCCACCGCGACCCGCAGCCCCGTGCCGGGCAGCAGTCCCCCGGCGACGCGCTGCAGGTACGGCCCGAGCAGCAGCGGCGGCCACCGGTCGACGTGGTCGACGGGGCCGACGTCGCGCAGCCGCAAAGCCTCCCAGCTCAGCACCGGCCGTCCCTCCTCGTCGCGCACGACCACGTCGTAGACGTAGTCGGCGCCGCTGTGCGAGCGCTCCACGGCCGACAGCGTCAGCGGGCCCGCCGCGACGCCGTGCACGCTGAACCGGGCGCAGCCGACGGGCAGCAGGCGCCGGTGCGGGACGCAGGCCTGCAGCACGTGGATCGCGGCGTCGTTGCGGTACGGGTCGCCGAGCTCGCCGCCGACGGCCTCGCTCGGGGCGAGCACGGCGGTGCAGCCGGTGGCCTCCAGGTGCTCGTACCGCACCAGCCGCCGGAACAGCGGGCCGTGGAAGAACAGTGAGCCGTACAACCGCCGCCCGTCGTGCGCGGGCAGCGTGGTGCGGCGGGCGGGCACGTCCGGCGGGGACGGCGCGGTGGCGGTGAACCGGCACGAGAAGTGGTCCACGGCGAAGCCGCTCTCGTCGCTGCGCAGCACCACGTCCACGTCGCCGTCCTCGCGGGCCAGCGCGCAGACGCGCACCACACGGGTGCCCTTGTCCGGCACCACCACGGGCCGTTCGAAGCGGCCGTCCTCGGCGGTGGCGGCGGGCGCGCCGGTGAGCAGCGCGGCCGCCTGCGCCATCGCCTCGAGGGCCGCCACGGCGGGCAGCACCCGCAGCCCGTCGATGCGGTGGTCGTCCAGGTAGGCGTCGGTGTCCGCGCCGAGCACCGCCTCGGTGATCAGCTCCACGCCAGGCGTCCAGGTCAGCACGCGCTCGGCGAACCGGCGGCCCCCCGGTGCGACCGCGGGGCTGGACAGGTCGGGCAGCCGCCCGGTGGCCAGCACCGAGGGCGCCGACACGCCGGTGGCGAGCAGCCCGGTGAGCAGCCGCACGCCCTTGTCGGCGGGCAGCGGCACCACGCCGGCGCGCACCAGGCTGTCCAGCACGTCGAGCCGCTGGCCCATGCCCGCGCCCGACCAGGCCGTCCAGTCGATGTTGCAGACGAAGCAGCCGGGCAGGTCGCGGGCGAGCACCCGCGCCAGCTCCCGCATGCGGCCGTTGGCCAGCGCGTAGTGGGCCTCGCCGCGCAGGCCGAACCTGCCGATGACCGACCCGTAGGTGATGACGGCCCGCAGGCGGCGGGCTTCGAGTGCGTCCAGCACCGCCCGCAGGCCGTGGTACTTGGGTGCGGCGTGCTCGGCGAACGCCGCGCCGTCGAGGTCGGCGAACCGTCCCGGTGCGTTGACGCCGCTGCTGTGGATCAGCGCGGTGACCGGGCCCAGCTCGCGGGTGATCTCGGCGACCGCCCGGCGCACCGCCCCGGCGTCGGCGACGTCGGCGGCGGCGTAGTGGTAGGTCACGCCGGACGCGCGCAGCCGCTCCAGGTTGGCGCGCAGCTCCTCGTCGCGGCCGGGCGAGCCGCGGCCGACCAGGCCCACCCGCGCGCCGCCGAGGCCGGTCAGGGCGAGGGCCGTCTCGAACCCGATGCCCTTGCCGCCCCCGGTGATCAGCACCACGTCGTCGGAGCCGAGCGTGAACGGCTCGTTGTCCTTCAGCGGATAGGGCCACTGCGACTCGACGGCGGGGCGGCCCTTGCGGTCGATCACGATCTCGGTGTGCGTGAACGCCGTGGTGCGCAGCAGGTGCGCCACCGAGATGGCGGAGGTCGCCGAGGCGGCGCGCACGTACCGCACCGCGTGCCCCGGGTACTCCTGCCGGATGGTGCCGAGGAAGCCGGACGCGGTGTCGCCCTGGTCCACGACGGCGAGCGGCGCGCCGGACCGCACGGCTTCGCGCGCGCCGCAGACCAGCTCGTCGATGTCGGCGTCGGCGGGGTCCTCAGGGAGGAACACCACGATGGCCCGGGGCGCGGTCTCGCCGCGCGGCAGCAGCGGCTCGACGGCCCGGCGCATCGCCCCGGCGCCGCGCACGTCCCAGTCGTACCGCTCGGTGGCGTCCTCGCCCAGCTCGACGGGGGTGAGCACCGGCACGAGCACGCGGTGCCAGTCGGCGACGCCGGGCGGCACCGGGCCCTGCACGGGGCCGTCCCCGGCGGCGGGCAGCGACTCGATCATGGCGGCCAGCTCACCCACCCGCGCGTCGCCGAGCGACAGGGGCGCGGCGGGCACGAGCCGCCCGCACGCGGTGGCGGCCTCGGTGGCGAGCTGGGCGACCCGCAGGGAGTTGAGGTGCAGGTCGCTGAGCAGCCGGTCGTCCAGGCGGATGTCCTCCGCGGGCAGCTCGACCGTGCGGGCCACCAGCAGCCGCACGGTGGTGGCGGCGTCGGACTCGGGGCCCGCCGTGCCGGCGTCCGCGCGGACGGGCACGGGCTCGGCCGCCACCGGGGCCTCGCACGGGCTGGTCAGGAACCTCGGGTCCCGCCACAGGTCGAACGGCCGGGTGAGGCGTTCGGCGAACATCGGCCGCAGGTCGGTGGCGGCGCCGGCGGCGAACAGCGCGGCGGCGGCCTGGCAGAGGCCCTCGGCGGACTCCGCGCCGATCTCCATGGCGACCGCGGGCACCGTGGTGATCCCCCCGGCGAGAGCGGCGAGGCCACGTCCCGGGCCGACCTCCACCAGCAGCACGCACTCGTCGGCCAGCGCCTCGACGGCCTGGCGGAACAACACCGGGGCGGTGACCTGCTGGGCCAGCATGCGCCGCAGGTCGCAGGCCGAGGTGAGGGCCCGGCCGCTGACGGTGGAGTGCACCCGGCGCTGCGCGGGCGGCACCGGCAGCGCGGCCAGGTAGGTGGCCAGGGGCTCCTCGGCGGCGGTGACCGCGCCGGTGTGGAAGGCGTGGCTGACCGCGAGGCGCGTGGCGGGCACGCCACGGGCGGCGGCACGCCGCAGCAGGAGCTCCAGGTCGGTGACCGGGCCGCCGACCACCAGGGCGGGGCCGTTGTCGGCCGACACGACCAGCTCGGTGCCCTCGATCAGCTCGGCCACGGTGTCGTGCCGCGCGGCCAGCGACACCATGCCGGTGCCGGGGGTGCCGGACTTGCTCATCACCCTGCCGCGGAACGTCACCAGGCCGAGCGCCTCGGTCTCGGTGAACGTGCCCGCCCAGCACAGGGCGCTGATCTCGCCGAGGGAGTGCCCGACGGCGGCGTCGGCCTCCACGCCGAGCTCCGACAACCAGCGCAGCCCCGCCATGGACGCCGAGAAGATCGCCGGCTGGGCCACCGCCGTGTCCAGCGGCCCCACGTCGTCGGACGGCCCGGCACGGAAGTAGCTCTCCGCGCCCGGCAGCAGCGTGGCGAGCGCGCCCGCCGTGGTGGGGATCGGCGCGCCCTGGCCGGTGAACAGCAGGCCCACCCGGCCGGGGGTGCCGTGGGAGGCGAAGATGCCGGGGGCACGCACCACCATGCCGGGCGCGACGCCACTGAGCATGGGCAGCAGGCCCATCGCCTGCCGGGCCCTGCGGGCGAGCTGCGTGGGGTCCTTGGCCACGAGGGCCACGCGGTACGCCCCCGGGGCGCCGCCGGTCGCGTCGGCGGCCAGCGCGGACGCCAGGTCGGCGTGCTCGGCCAGCGACATCGTCGCGGCCACGCCCGCCGTGCGGTCCAGCAGCCCGGCCAGCTCGGCGGCCGACTCGCCGCGGAACGCGAACACCTCGTGGCCGAGGGGGCGGCGGGCCGTGCGGCGTTCCCCGTGAGAGAGCACGCGGCGGCGGCGCGGCGCCACCGACTCCAGCACCACGTGGGTGTTGATGCCGCCGAACCCCATGGCGCTCACCCCGGCCCGCAGCGGCGCCTGTGGCCACGGCTCGGCCTCCTCCGCGAGACGCAGCGGCGCGTCCGGGGCCCGCAGCAGGGGGTGCGGGTCGTCGCAGCCGGTGACCGGCGGGATGACCTGCCGTTGCAGGGCGAGGGTGGCCTTGAGCAGGCCGGCGATGCCCGCGGCGGCCTTGGTGTGCCCGATGTTGGCCTTGATGGAGCCGAGCGCGGCGGGCGGCAGGTCCCGCCGTCCGCGCTGCGCCTCGATGAGGCTGGAGATCTCCACCTCGTCGCCGACCGCGGTGCCCGTGCCGTGGCCCTCGAACATCGCGACCGTCTCGGGGCCGAACCCGGCCCGCTCGTACGCCCGCGACAGCGCGAGGAGCTGGCCTTTCTTCTCCGGCCTGCTGATGCCGCCCTGGCCGTCGGACGACACGCCCCAGCCGCGGATCAGCGCGAGCGGGGTGTGCCCGGCCGACAGCGCGTCGTCGGCCCGCATCAGCGCCACCATGCCGCAGCCCTCACCGGGCCAGAAGCCGGTGGGGTCGGCGTCGTAGACGCGCATCGCCGTGGAGGCGAGGGCCCCGGTGCGGGCGAAGCCGACCAGCTCGAACGGGTCGAGGCTGAGGTCCACCCCCCCGGCGAGCACCAGGTCCAGGTCGCCGTCGCGCAGCGCGGTGCAGGCGGTGACCACGGCCAGCAGGGAGGAGGAGCAGGCGCCGTCCACGGTGTAGCCGCCGCCGTGCAGGTCGAAGTGGTTGCAGATGCGGCCGGCGATGGTGTTGGCCAGCCCGCCGGCGAGGCTCTCGTCGTTGGGCTCGGGGAACGGCGCCTTGTAGGTCGGCTCCATGCGGTCGAGGAAGTCGGCGATCATGTCGTCGTCCCAGCCCTCGGCGGCCAGGGACTCGCCGACGACGCGCCGCACGTACGGCCAGCGCAGCCGCATCAGGGACGCCCTGCTGAACTCGCCGGTCAGGGTGTTGCCGAGCACGACGCCGGTGCGCGCCGAGTCCAGGCCGCGCCCGCCGGGGAAACCGGCGGACGCCAGCGTGTCGGCGGCCACCTCCAGGGCCAGCCAGTGGGTCAGGTCGGTGGAGCGGAACGCGGCACCCGGCACCTTGAACCGGGCACGGTCGAACTCCCAGCCCTCCAGCACGGCGGCGTACCGGGCGTAGGTGCGGTCGGGGTCGGACGGGTCGCCCGACACGTAGGCGTCCGGGTCCAGGCGGCCGCGCGGGATGGGGCGGAAGGCCCGCCTGCGGGAGAGGACCAGTTCCCAGAGCCGGTCGGAGTCCGGCGCGTCCGGGTACCGGCACCCGATCCCGACGATGGCGTACGCCTCCGAGGTGCCTCTCATCGGGGCCCTCCGGCACCGGCGAGCGCGGGCGCGGGCACCGCGGTGAGGGTGGCGGGGCGCCGCTCGGGCCAGGCGACCTCGCGCAGCATCGTGCCGTACGCCAGCAGCAGGCCGCGCAGCGCGCACACGATGACCAGGGCGAAGAACATGCCGAACACCACGTGGAAGGCGACGAGGACGCCGTACGTGGCGGCGGTGGCGACGCCGAACAGCACCTGCCTTCCGGGGCGCGTCGGCGTGGTGCCCGGGTCGGTGATCATGTAGTTGGTGAACAGCACGAACGCCACGCCGGTCATGGGGGCGAGCGCGCTCACCGTGGCGGTGCCCTCGAACGCGGTGCGGATCACCGCTTGGAGGGCGAAGCCGCCCGCCCAGCCCATGATCAGCGGGATCTTCTTGGTGAGACCGGCGTTCAGCATGGTGCCGGACGCCAGGATGGCCGCCGGGATGATCCAGTCCACCGGGCCCGACACCCATTGGGTGAAGTGGTACGGCGGCGAGATGCTGACCCACGGGTACAGCAGCAGCACCACCGCGATGCCGAAGTTGGACGGGTTGAGCACGTGCCGGCTGCTCGCGCCGATCCGCACACGGAACAGGTACTTGGAGCCGATGGCGACGACCACCGCGAACATCACCGGCAGCACCCGCTCGTTGGCGTACAGCAGCATCGCGCAGGCCAGGCCGCCGATGTGCGCCGGGAGCAGGAAGTCCATCATGCCCTTGACCGAGCGGGGGAGCTTCACCGGCCGCTTGCGCGCCCAGGCGTCCACCGCCTCAAGGCCGATCTCCATCACGTACGCGGTGAGCACCGCGGCGACGGGCGTGAGGTAGGCCTGTTCGAAGCCGAGCAGCGCGTGTCCCACGATGGTGAACACGGTGATCGACAGAGCGAACCGGCGCAGTGCTGTCGTCCTCGGGTCGGGTTTGGGGCTCACGTGGTCACCTTCTTGATCGAACCGTCCGCGCCTAGGGAGAGGCTGTGCCAGCCGGGGGTGAGGTCCGTGCTGCCGGTGTGGCGCACGCCGCACGCGTCGCGCCAGGTCAGCGTCACGGGCACCTGGCCGGTGCCGGAGAGGCCGAACAACATCTCGGGGGCCGAGACGCCGGCGTGGCCGTTGGCGGGATAGAGCTGGCCGACCCGCACGCCGGACGCGCCGGCGGGGAGCGTGGCCGTCGCGCCGATCGCCGGGGCGAGCGGGGCACCGGCCGTCGTGCCCGCGGCGCACGACGCGGGGCGTTCCAGCTTCAGGCCGAGGAACGGGTGCCGGGTCGTGCGGGTGTTGCGGTAGAAGTACGACTGGCGCCACTGGTTGGCCGCGGCGAAGTCGAGCTTCCCGTCCAGGTCCACGTCGGCCAGCGCGAGGCCGCGGGTCGGGCCGGGGTCGTCCACGCCGAGCAGGGCCGCGACGTCGCGGTAACGGCCGTCGGCGCCGCGCGACCAGAACGGGTTGGGGTCGCTGCCCGACAGGTCGTC
Organism: Sphaerisporangium sp. B11E5; assembly: GCF_039871875.1. NCBI lineage: Bacteria > Bacillati > Actinomycetota > Actinomycetes > Streptosporangiales > Streptosporangiaceae > Sphaerisporangium > Sphaerisporangium sp. B11E5. The sequence continues at coordinate 150,606 of NZ_JBDPMD010000010.1, forward strand.
GCCCTCCCGCAGGCGCGGCCAGGCACCCGGCTTGTCGAGCAGGTCGTCGTTGGTCAGCGCCAGCTCCTGGAGCTGCGGCCAGCGGTTCACGGTGCCCTTGATGAAGCCGGTGGCCATCATGATCTGGTGGTCGCCCTCGCCGGCGAAGTCACCGATCTTGACGTCCCAGCCCCAGCCGGACCTGGACAGGCCGAGCGGCTCGCTCTCGTCGTCGTAGTAGGCGACGCCGTCCTCGCCGAGCACGTCGGGGCGGGAACTGACCCACGCGAAGTTGCTCTCGTGCAGGGCGTAGTTCTCGGTGATGTTGCTGACCACGATGTCGGGGGTGTCGTCGGCGTTCAGGTCGGTGAACGCGACACCCATGCCCTTGAAGGAGTCCTTGCCGAGCACCTTGGACTTGGGGGTGCCGAAGTGCCGCACGCCGCCCGTCAGGGTGAGCTTCACCTTGCCCGGGGTGGACTCGTTGCGCATCAGCCGGTCGGGGCCGAAGTCGTGGGCCATGTACAGCTCGGGCAGGCCGTCGCCGTCCAGGTCCTGCGCGCCGAGTGCCAGCGTCCAGCCCTTGGCGATGTCGTCGTCGCCGAACGGGGACATGGCCTCGGTGTACGTCACGCTGTTCGCGGTGGCCGACTGGAACCGCAGGATGTGGTCGGTGCCGCCGTTGTAGGCCGCCGACATCGAGCGCTGCATGACGATCAGGTCGTCGGAGTCGAACTTGGGATCGAGCACCCGGGCCTTGTCCGGGAAGAAGTTCCCGACGATGACGTCGTTGTGGCCGTCGCCGTCCATGTCGGCCACGGTCACCGCGTTGGTGTTCCACACCTGGTACGGCGTGACCAGCTCACGCGGGGTGAACGACGCCGCGGTGGGCGGGCCGGTGCCCGCGCCGCGCAGGAAGACGACCGGGGAACGGCCCCAGTAGTAGGTCAGCACGTCGAGGCGGCCGTCCTCGTTGTAGTCGCCGGGCACGCAACCGGTGGGCGCCATCGTCTTGTCGTACGGCAGGCCCACCGGGGTCAGCGTCAGCAGCGGGTAGCGGGTGCCGGTGCCGGGCACCGGGAAGACGGTCACCGTGTCGTCCCTGGGGTCGACCAGGCAGGCGTCGTCGGCGCGGCCGTTGCCGTCCACGTCGGCCAGGGCGACCGCCGCGCCGACCGCGGAGATCCAGTGGTCGATGTCGCGGTAGGCCGGGGCCACCGTGCGGATCGTCCGGTCGGTCTTCGCGGTGTTCAGGGGGCTCTGCTGGAACGTGAACCGCTTCGCGATCCCGGCGTCCTGGGCGGCCGAGCTGGCGGGCAGCTCCGCCAGACGCCAGCCGACGACGATCAGGATCAGCGAGAGGATCGCGGCGGTGCCGGCGCGCAGTCTCGCGATCATGACGCCACACCTCCCTTCTGCCGGGCCCACGCGCGGCGGATTCCGGCACGCCATGCCTCATAGGTGCCGGGGTCGTCCGGCAGGTGCCGCACCGCGGCCAGGGAGTCGTCGGTCCAGCGCGCCGCGGTGGCCACGTCGGCGCCGGTCAGCGCCTCGACGGCCGCGGCGGTGCGCTCGGGGACGATCCCGGAGTGCTCGTGCGCCTTCGCCGCGAACGCCGCGCCCTGCGCGACGTGCGGGGCGTGGTCGCCGGCGTGCCCGAGCAGCTCCACCAGCCGCTCGGGGGGCTGCGCGCCGGTGTAGGCGGCGGCCAGACCGATGCCGGCCCACAGGTCGGGGCGGCGTCCCGGCGGGAAGCCGCCGATGACCTCGCCCACCACCTCGGGCTCGGCGCCGGTGTAGAACCACAGGGCCCGGCCGACGCCCTGGTCCCTGATGGGACGCACCGCGCCGCGGGCGGCCCGCTCCACGTGGTGCCTCTCGACGACCGCCCTGGCGCGGAAGAACGCCTGGTGGAAGCCCCAGCCGTCCCACGCCAGCCAGCGGAACAGCGGCTGCGCGGCGCGGACGCCCACCCAGGGCCGCACGTGCATGCGGCAGAACGACCAGCCCGCGCCGACGTGCGCCAGGTGGACGTACGGCGCGGCCGGGCCGTCCAGGAACTCCCGCACGCGGCGGCCGCCGCCGAGGGTCATCAGGTCGAGGATGCCGAGGCTCATCGCGGCGCCCTCGTAGGCGAAACCGCGCAGCTCGGGAGCCAGGTGCGAGAGGTCGATCCCGCCCGGCGGGCCGCCGAGGCCGGCGTTGTAGCCGGTGGCGAAGGAGACCACCACCGACTCCAGCGTGCGGGCGACCGCGGGGTCCCTGGCCGGGGGGCCGGGGACCGCGCGGATGAGCTCCCGCGGGTCAAGGGAGAGCAGCCGGCGTAACACCGTCGCCGTCATGACTACCTCCAACGCCGGTCCGCGACCGGTCGTCCTTCGCCTGAACAGGGGCACACGGGTGCGGCGGTGGGCAGTTCGGCGCGCGGCACCCGGGAAAGGCGCGCCTTGTCGTGGTACGGCGCAATAGCGCCGCGATCTCAGAACGGCAGCGGGCGGCCCGATGGAGCACGAAGGTCGAGGTAAAACGGACGTGGGCTTCTTCTGGCTTGGCTTTTTCTGACTCGACGCATGACCGGCACCCCCTCATCCCGGCTCCGCGCCGCCCTCATACCGGCCGGGCGCTGCGGAATCGGGAAAAGCGTTTGTTTGTCGTTAGGAGCCTCGTAGTTCGCCGTTCCCGCCCATATCGGGCGATCTGGCCCATTGACCTGGGCGAACGGTACGCCCCTGTCCTCGTCCCCACTTGTCCGGCCGACGCGCCGGGTGGTTCCGCCTCGAGGAGCCCCCTGCGTCCGGGCCTTTTACCGGATGCTAAGAAGGGTGGTGCGACCTTTCAAGAAAGGTGGGCCGCAAGTACGGCGGGCGTATCGAAAGTTGTAGAGCCCGTGTATCCATCGACTATTAGCGGGCTGCGTCCGATGATGGGCCGCGCCGGATTTCCCGATATCCGGCCTCCACGTTATCGTGTTGGCGGGACGGAGAATCGACGAAGTCCGTGTCCCGCACGCCGTGCCGAAATAACGAAATGAAGCCGGGAGCCGTCCCATGCGCGCTGAAGAAGGAACCGGTCTGACCGTCGTCCGCTCCCCGCACCCCACCCCCAACGGGCCGCTGCACCTCGGCCACCTGTCCGGCCCGTACATCGCGGCCGACGTCGCGGCCCGCGCCGCCAGGAACCGGGGCGAGCGCGTGCTCACCATGTGCGGCACCGACGACCACCAGAACTCCATCATGATGAAGGCCAGGTCGTCCGGCCTGACACCCGACGAGGTCATCACGGCCAACACGGCGGTCATCCGCGAGACGCTGGCCTCCACCGGCATCACGCACGACGTGTTCGTCCGCCCGTACGCCGACCCCGAGCACCAGGCCCTCACCCGCAAGCTGTTCGACGAGATGGTCGCGGGCGGCCTCGTCATCACCACCGAGCGTGTCCTGCTGGTGTGCCACGGCTGCGGCAAGACCATGCACAACTCCTACGTCACCGGCGGCTGCCCGTTCTGCGCCGCCGAGAAGACCGGCGGCACCTGCGAACTGTGCGGCACCTTCAGCTCCGCCGACACCATGACCGCCCCCCGCTGCGCCGTGTGCGGCGCCATCCCCGTCGAGACCCGCGTCCCCGGCCCCGTCCTCCCCCTGGAGGCCCACCGCGCCCGCCTCACCCGCCTGTGGGCCGGCGCCGTCCTCCCCCCCTCCGTCCGCGCCCTCCTGACCGCCCACCTCGACCGCCCCCCCCCCACCGTGACGGCCACCCACCCCACCGACTGGGGCATCGAGGTCACCGGCGGCGAACGCCTCGACGCCTGGTTCGAGATGGGCCTCACCTACCTGGTCACCGTAGGCCGCCACGTCAACCCCCGCGCCACCACCCTCCGCGACTTCGCCGAAGCCTGGACCGGCGTCGACAGCGCCTGGTCCTTCCTCGGCCTCGACACCGGCTTCTACTACGCCGCGCTGTTCCCCGCCCTCTTCGCCGCCGCCGGCGTCCCCGACGCGTTGTGCGTCAACGGCCTGGCAGTCAACGAGCTCTACCTCTACGAAGGCGACAAGTTCTCCACCAGCCGAGGCCACGCCGTCTGGGCAAGCGACCTCCTCAAGCAAGCCACCCCCGAAGTCATCCGCCTCTTCATGTGCTGGAACCGCCCCGACACCCACAGCACCAACTTCACCAGAGAAACCTTCGAATACTTCCGCACCAAAATCACCCCCTTGATTGAAAAAGCCCAATCCACCCCCATAGGCTTCCCCACCACCCCCGTCCCCCCCGAGACCCTGAGAGCCCACCACGCCCTCACCCTGGAAAGCTTCGACCCCGCCATGGCCATCCGCTGCCTGATGACCGCCCTGACCGACCACAACGACCCCGAAGCCACCCGCCTCCTCCGCCTCATCATGTGAAACCCCCGCACCACGCGCCCGACGTCTCCAGGGGCACCGCCCACCGGGAAGTGACCCCTCATCGCCGCGATCTCTCCGGTATCCGCTGTCCACACCGTGTTCCGATTCCAGGCAAACGCAGACCTCCTCACAGTGACTCCTTTTCATCCTCGGTTTCTGCAGGACGGCGATGGCCTTGCACAGGTGACCGGCCTTGAGGGGGCAGCAACGGAGCTTCCGCAGGATGCGCCAGGTCTTGAGCTGGGCATTCGCGCGCTCGCCCGGACCACGAAGACGGGCGTGTGAGCGGTTGGCCTGCTTCTGGGACACTGGCTTGTTCCCGCCCTTGCAGGGGGTGATGACCGGACCTTCGGCACCCTGGTACCACCAGGGGCTCTGCTACGTCATCGCCCCAACGCCGGACCCGCGCCAGCAGCGCAAATCCCGATGGCGACGGCTGGACCCGGGCCGTCAGGCCCTGCTCGCCCTGGCCCACCTGCGCAACGGCGACACCTACACCCGTCTCGCCGCCGGCTTCGAGATCGGCATAGCCACCGCCTGGCGCTACATCCAAGAAGCAATCGCCCTGCTCAGCAAGGCCGCTGACGACCTGGACACCGCCATGCAGCGCATCCGACACCTCGCATACGCGATTCTCGACGGCACACTGATCCCGATCGACCGGGTCGCCGATACTGCGCTGCTGCCCACGCCGCACCGCAATCGTGCAGGCCATCCTCGTCCTGCATCACGTCCAAGCCAACCGATACGCAGTAGGCTGAATGCTCTTGGCTCAGATGGTCTTGAGTCGGATGTTCTCGGGTCGTACGGTTTCGGCATGGTCATCTCACCTTCCTCGTACTGGACAGGCCGGCTGCCCGAGGCGACTCCGCCGGCGGACATGGCGCTGTACCGTCTGCCCACCGGCACATATACGACGCGAGCGTTGTTGGCCGTGACCGGAGGGTCCATACGGGACAAGCGAGATTTCGCGGCCACCGCCGTGCTCATCTCCCACCCGAAGGGCGACCTGCTCATCGACGCCGGGTTCGGCGAGCACGTGGCGGAGCACATCAAGATGCTGGCGCGCATGGAGCGTGCTCCCCACCGGCTCGGCCGGACCGCGGCGCGGCAACTCGATGCGGCCGGCTATGACCGGTCCCGGCTTCTGGGCGTGCTCGTCACGCACGTGCACTGGGATCACGTCAGCGGCCTGGACTCCCTGCGGGTGCCGGTGTGGATCAACGAAGCCGAGATCCGCTACGGCGCCGACGACTCGCACGGCACGGTGTTCCGCGCGGTGTCGCAAGGCCTGGAGATCCGGGAGTACGCCTTCGACGGCCCGGAGTATCTCGGCTTTCCGGCGAGCTTCGACTTCTACGGAGACGGCTCAGTGATCGTGGCCCTCGCCGGGGGGCACACCTCGGGTTCCGTTGTCGTGTTCGTCACGCTGCCCACCGGGAAGCGGTATGCGTTCATCGGCGACCTCACCTGGCAGATGGACGGCATCTCCCGTGGTGCGGAACGCCCGTGGTTGATGCGCCGCGTCGCCGATGTCGACGCCAAAACCGTCCGGGTCGGCCTGCAGCGCAGCATCGCCCTCAGCCGCGTGTTGCAGGTCGTTCCGGCCCACGATGTCGCCGCCTACGACAGCATCCCGCTCCTGCCGTCCCGGTTCCCGAGCGTGACACTGTGACCATGCCTGCCTCACCCGCCTCGAGCCGCCCCGATCCGACGATCGACGACGAGGCACCGCAGCGCCCCACCCTGGGACCGGGGCCCGACTCCGAGCTCACGTGGCTGCTCCACCGGGCGGCCCAGCGGATGCGCGCACTCGTCGGCGCGGAAGCAGAACGCCACGGCCTGTCGCTGCGCGACCACATCGTCCTCAGCGCTCTGCACAAGACCGCCGATCTCACCCAGGTCGAACTCGGGCAAGCCCTCGGCATGGACAAGACGACTCTTACTGCGGAGATCGACCGGCTCGAGCGCATGGAACTCGTCTCACGGCGCGTCAACCCGCGGGACCGGCGGGCCCGCATCGTCGCCATCACCCCGAAGGGCGATGCGGCGCGGGCGGCGATCGCTGCCGGCGCCGAAGCTCGTGAGGCCGACGCGGTCCGGCCCATCCCGGCGGCCGAGGTCGCACAGCTGCGACGGGCTCTCTACTTCATCATCGGCTCGGCCGAAGACCCGGGATCGTGCATATGAACGCTTCCGAAAACGTGGCCGGCCGCATCGCCGCCGGCCGCGCCGTGTACGCCCGCAACCTCGGCGTGCCAGAGGACGAAGCCGAGAGCATGCTCGCGGCGCGAGCCGGCGCACAGTACGCCCGGGAAGCCTTTCTCGCGGCCGGCGGACCCGGTTGGTCCGGAACGGAACTGACCGACCGCGACCGCAGCGTCGCCGTCATCGCCGCCCTCGTCGGCCAACACGTCGTCGATGCCCGGCTGATCACCTATCTGAACGCCGCACGCGCCGCCGGTGTCACGGAAGAGGGCTTGGCCGAGTTGATGGTGCTGCTGACCGCCTACCTCGGTCAGCCGGCGGCATCGGTCGCCATGGCCGCCGTCCTGAGCACGGCGCCACGACCCCGGCGCGGTCACCACCGACTGATTCCGGACCCCATCGATCAGCTCCGAAGCGGGGCCGGCTCCCCCGATTGACGTGCATTCACACGGCGGAAGGACAACCACCGGAAACCCTCAGCCCCCACCACGCCCTCACCCTGGAAAGCTTCGACCCCGCCATGGCCGTCCGCTGCCTGATGACCGCCCTGACCGACCAGAACGACCCCGAAGCCACCCGCCTCCTTCGCCTCATCATGTGACCCCTCCCCCACCCCCGCCTCCCGGCGCCGTCCCGCTGCGAGAAGCGGGTCTTCCCTGCCGACCGCGAAACGGTCCTCGCAAAGAGCGCTTCGCGAAGCGCAAGGGCTGTCTTATGGGGGGACACCCCCACACCCCCGGGGCTGCCGCGCTCACCGCGATCACCGAGCCCGCGCGACACGGCGGGAAGGAGTTGCCTCGCAGCCATGAGATCGAGGACGGTGGTCCGGACGTGTGATGGAGAGGGTGAGTATGGCAACGCTGGACGAGTTCGCCGCACTGGCGGCGAAAGAACAGGGCCTGGTCGTCGTCTCGACACTGCGAGCGGACGGCACGATCCAGGCGTCGGTGGTGAACGCGGGCATGCTGCCCCACCCGATCACCGAAGTTCCGGTGCTCGGCTTCGTCACCTACGGAAAAGTGAAGCTGGCCAACCTGCGGGCGCGCCCCCAAGTGACCGTGACGGCCCGGTCCGCCTGGGCCTGGTCCACCGTCGAAGGCACAGCCACGCTCATAGGGCCGGACGATCCGATCTCCGGCATCGACGGCGAGAGGCTACGACTCCTGCTGCGCGAGGTGTTCACCGCAGCCGGCGGCACCCACGACAACTGGGCCGAGTACGACCGAGTCATGGCCGAACAACGCCGTACGGTCGTGTTGCTCGCCCCGACCCGCGTCTACAGCAACTGACCATGACCACACTTAATGGGAGATCTGGAGGCTGCGCCCGGTGTTAACCCACCGGGCCGCCCTGCTATCGGGGTGCTACATCGCCGCACCGCACAGCAGCCGCAACCACAGGCCCTCAACCAGGGAGTAGCTCATGCGATGGATCTCGTGGCGGACGTCGCCCCCGGTGATCCGCGCGATGTACACCTGTCCGGCGCCCGTCCTGACGAGCTCGTACACCACGGCGCCGCAGGTGCAGCGCAGCGTCTGCGGCCAGTCCTCGCGCCCGGTCTGCGGGTCCAACCAGTCGATGCGCTCGGCGCCCTTCGTGGGGGTGGCACGTGGTGGCCGTGGTCGGCGCTACCGCTCGTGGGCGTGATCACGACTCATTCTCGGCCGTGAGGGTGAACCACACGGTTCTGCCGATTCCGCCGGAGTCCGGCCACACGCCCCACCGGGTCACCAGGTCGCGCACGATCGCCAGGCCCCGGCCGCCGGTGGCGTCCAGGTCAGGCTCGTCCGGCGGAAGCCGCGGCAGGCCGGGGCCACCGGCGGCGACGGATCCGGCCAGGGCACCGGGGCTGATGACGCCGAGCATCAGCACGACCGGGGCGGCACCGTACCGGACGGCGTTGGTCACCAGCTCGCTGACGACGAGCTCGGCGGCATCGAGCAGCGGGATCATGCCCCACTCGGTGAGGGTCCGGCGGGTCAGGGCGCGGGCCTTGGCGACGGACTGGGGGGGTGGGGGATGTCCCAGCAGCACGCGGGTCGCGTGGACTGCGTGGTGACGAAGTCGGTCATCTGGTCTCCCTGAAGCGCCCGGACGGGGGCGGCAGGTGGGGCGTGCCCGGGACCGCGCGGACTCCGACGGATGGGCACCAGACCGACGGAGGTCGTACGGCGGTGCGAGTCAGACAGCGGGGTTGACCAAGGCGACTAGCGCGTTTTGGAGCTGGAGCGGTTCCGCCATCTGGCTGAGGTCGTCCGCGTCCAGGGTGAGGCGGCAACCCGCCTGCGCCTGAGCGTTGCTGAGCGGCTCGTGCTGGGCCCACCAACGGTCGGCGCGCGCACGCAGCAATGATCGGAGCCTTCTCCATCCTCGACTTCCCCGATGACCCAGGGCTGGTCTACCTGGAGACGCCTACCGACAACCTCTGGCTGGAGAAAGCGGACGAGTACCAGCGGTATAGCCTCATTTTCAGCCATGTGATGAGTGCGGCAGATTCGCCCGAAGAGTCTGGGAGGCACATGGACGCTATGGTCGATCAACTTCAGAGATAGACGAGGGCGATGAATCCACGCAATCCGCTCTGGCGCAAGTCCAGCCGCTCGGGAGCCAACGACAACTGTGTCGAGGTGGCACATCTCCCCAGCGGCAACCGAGCCGTCCGCGACAGCAAGAACCCAACAGGGCCGACGCTCAAGGTCTCCTCCGCTCAGTGGCAGACCTTCACCGCTGGCATCAAAGCCGACGAAATGCGCTGATACCCACAGAACGGGCCCAGGCCATTGGCCGGAGGCCTGTCTGAATCCACGCGCAGTCTAAGCCAGACCGCAGCTTCCGAGGTCGTGTCGCTTCGGACCGTCGGGTGACAGCGGCTACGCTGCTGGCAAGGAAATATGCTCCCTGCGTACGCGGGAATGATCCCTTGTCGATCAGTTCGGGCAGATACGCGATCGAGTGCTCCTTGCGCACGCAGGGGTGATCCCGCCTTATGGCATCTGGACCGGCGCCCACGGCACCGCGTAAGCCCCCCACCTTCGCTGCTGGGGGCCTACGTCTCCTCCCTCTCCTGCACCTCACTCGTCGCTTGCGGTGAGCCCACCGCGGCAGGTGGCGGAGGAAGCAGCAATCCGGGGGCATGATCAGGCAGACCGACGGCTGGGTGGGACCAGTCAAGAACCTCCGCGAAGTCGACCGTGCCGCCGGAGAACCCCGCCCCGGTGAAGGTGACCGTGCCGCCAGAGAACTTCGCCTTGCGGAGGCGGACGGTGCCGCGGAGAAACTCCGCACCGCCGAAGTCCACCTCGCCGCCGGAGAACTCCGCCCCACCGAAGTCGACCGTGGCACCGGAGAACGCCGCCCCACCGAAGTCGATCGTGCCGCCAGAGAACTTCGCCATGCGGAAGTTGACCATCCCGCCGGAAAAGTCGGCTCGGACGAACCGGATGGTGCCGCTGGGGAAGAGGGTGTCGGTGAAGTCGAGGTCGGTGGTGATGGTGACGCCGGTGAGGTCGAGGTCGGCGCCGTGCCACGGGATGGGGGCGTCCTTGCGCAGATGGGTGGTGATCAGGCGCCAGATGGTGGCGCGGACCTCGCCCATGGCCTGCCAGGCGGTGTGAGCGTTGGCCGCGCCACCTGGCCCGGGCTCGGGACGTTGGGGCAGACGGAGGTAGGCGCACATCACGTCGATGCACATCTGCCGGCCGCCGGCCCAGTCGTCGGCCAGTGCCGCCAGGGCGTGCACTCCGGCGAGGCGGACGGCGGCGGAGTCGTTGCCGAGTTGGCCGGTGGCGGTGGTGAATCGTTCGTTGAACAGCTTGGTGTCGTCACGGCGCGCGGCCTGCCGGGCACGCAGGTTGTCCTCCTCGGCCAGGCGTTGGCGGCGGTAGGCCACCACCAGGGCGACCGCGCCGCCGATCCCTCCGACCACCGCCAGGGCGATCTTGATGATGTCCAGCAACGCCGTCAGCCCGACCCCGCCCGGCCCCACCGCCGGCGGCCCCAGCCACGCGAACGCCCCGAACAGCAACACGGCGGCGAGACCAGCAGCGGCCACCAGCATCACCGCCAGCGCGACACCGATGGGCAGCAGATCGACCGAGCGGTCCTCAGCAGTCCCGCGACGCTTCAGCGGACGCAACCGGGACGGTAACGGAAGTGGCATGGCCACCACGATGGGCCACCCGTACGGATCGGGACGGTTACTTCACCAGGGCGTAACAGGGCGGCACGGACATCCAACAGTTCCTCCCTGCACCGACGGCATGTACGGGTGCGGTGAACCCCAACGATCCGCCTCAGTCCACGGGAGCTCATAGGAGTTCGCCGGTACCGTGGACTCATGAGCGCGCGCCCCCCACGTCCCGGCCGCTGCTCCCCTGCCCGGCAAGAGCCTGCGCGCCATTCGTACCGCTCTGACCGTGCCTCAGGACCGTGACGCCTTCGACGCCGGCCCGCGCCTGGCCTTTGACTTCCAGGAGCGCGTCGATCCCGAATCTGTGATGCCACGCGGTGGCCCTCATGACGCCTTCAGGGCCACCAGCCCCTTCTCTTGAAGATCAACCTGATGAACGATCTGATCACCCGTTACAAGAAGTTACTGCAAGAGAACTGGACCCTCGAAGAGGACACCACCTGTCTCACGTGGTTCAACGGCTGCGACATCGAGACGGCGGTTTCCTTGTTCGGCGCGGATCCTCGATCGGCGAAGCCGATGGATTATCCGGATGCTCGTGATGAGGCGTGTGTCGCGTTCCAGTCGGACATCCAGAGCAATCTGGTCCTCCTCGGAACGGCCGGCACGTGGAACATAGCCGTGGAGCCGTACGGCTGGGAGGGGCTGGAGAGGGAGGTCATCGAGGGCCTGGCGGGTGATGGGGACGCCATATCCCTGCTCATCGCCGCTGAGGCGATCGACCGTCTCGTTTACGCTCACAAGGGGACGTTCTGCTACCTCCTACGGCGACTGGACGATCGCGAATATCCAGTTCCCGACTCCCTGGAAGCCCATATGGAGGATCTGCCGCTCTTCGGGCACATCTCGTCGACTGACTGGAGGCCAAGCGCCCTTGCCCTCATCGAGCGGTTCACGGGCGCGGGCCTGACGTGGGAGTGGCTCAGCCGCCACCATACGCTCTACCAGATCCGAAGGTGAGAAGCGGCGCCTGAACACACGGCTCCCACCCGGCCGGCGCCACGTCGGCCACCACCCGTACCGGTCACGTGTTCGTCACCGCCGCCCGCCGAACGCCCAGTCGTGGACCTCTATGCCGGCGTACCGGTCCTGGGTCAGGACGGCCCGTGCCGTGTCCGGGTCCGGCGCCCGGGCCAGCAGCGCCGTACCCAGCCAGGTGGTGCCGTCGTCGGACAGCAGCGGGCCGTACGCGATCAGCTCGTCCCGGCCGGGCGGCGGGACGAGGTCTGTGGCCTGACCGGAGCCGAGGCCCAGCACCAGGTACCGGTCGCCGCCGTCCCGGCCGCCGGGGAAATCCCACATGGTGCGGCCCAGCACGTTGCGCCATCGGCGCAGCATCACGTCCCGGTACACACCGGCCTGGTAGTTGGGTTCTTCGAAGACGAACGCGCGCGCGGCGGCGAGATCCGGCAGGTCGAGGATGTGCACGCTGCCTGTGGCCGTGTCGCCGCCGCGGTCGAAGGTCGGGCCACGGGCGATCATCTGCGCCGCGTACCGGTCCATGTAGGACCAGTGCTCCTCGATCAGCTTGTCGCGCAGCGCCGCCGAGTCTGGCCTATCGCGGTGATAGCAGAAGAACTCCATGCCGCAGAGTACCCACCGTGAAGCGCGGCGACAGCTCCGTCCTCCTCATCGAAGCCATCGGCTCCGCAGATCGGTGTAGCGGCGAAGGACCGGCTCCAGATAGTCCGCTCGCGGGCCTTCGAGCTCCCCAAGCTCATGATGAGAGCTCACGAGAGCGATCTGGTCGAGCTCAGGGACACGCCCCAGAGCCCGCTCGGCGGCCGTCACGTTCTCGAAGCACTCGCGCAGCGCCGCCGCCGGGCGGGACGGGGCGAGAAAGACGAGGCCGACACCGCGGTCCTCGCCGCGGATGACGGCCCACAGTTCGAGTTCGCCGGGCGGCACCTCCACACCGGTCTCCTCAGCCAGCTCTCGTGCGGCATGGCCGCGCACAGAGCGGTCTCATCCAGCCCGTCATGTTCCTCGGACGGCTCAACGGCACCGCCAGGTAGCTGCCACCGTCCCGGGGAGGCCGTTGACGGCGACATCCTCGCCACGAGCACGCCCCGGCCGTCCGTCGGCTGGACGACGCTGACGAACAACGAGGGCAGCCATGAGGCGTTGCCCGGGACACGGCGCAGGGCGTGGTGCCGGAAGGTCACACGCGCCCAGGAGATGACGAGGTCATGTGGCCCCTCCCACCTCACGCCCGCGCACGCCGCGACCGGTCCGTCGAAGAGGCTTGGGTTCGCCCGGAGTGCCTCGTCCCACACCTGATCTCTGGCTGCTTCGTCCTCGGGTGACAACCGCGGCGCTTCGGCCTCGGCGAGACGGAGCCGGTGGACGTCGAAGAGGTCGGCGCACATGGAGAACAGTGTCCCGGCCGGGCCGGTCGTTCAGTGGTGGCATCCGGCTTCTCGTCGGCTGGCTTCGCTAGTTCGCGTTTGGCCTGGATGGAGATGCCGTGCCGGAGCGCCTCCAGGGAGTCGATGTGCTTGTAGAGGGACGGGGTCCGCACACCGACCCGCTGGGCCAGCAGGCCAATGGTCAGGCCGGCCCTAGGCACGGACGGAGTGCAGGAACGACTGGATCACGGTGACCACCTGCGCGGGGAATTGCACGTGCGGGTAGTGGCCCGCACCGGGGATCATCTCAAGGTGCCCAGGACCGGGCGGCAGCGCGGCCACGATCGCCTCGCCGTCGGCCTGCGGCGAGGCCCAGTCGGGGTCGAGCGTGCCTTCCACGACAAGCACCGGGCACCGGACGTTGCCCAGTTGGGCTCCGGCGTCCGTGGGAGCGGACCCGAACAGGCGGAACGTGCGCGACGGTAGCGGGTCACCCGCAGGTCGCCGAGCGAGACCTGCTGCTTGCGGGTGAACGGCGCCAGCTCGACCACCGCGGTGACCAGCGACGGGGCCTTCGCCGCGCGATCGTGGCGGCGCCGCCCGCGAGGGAGTGGCCGACCAGCACCGCCGGCCCACCCAGGTGGTTCACCAGGGCGATCAGGTCGTCCGCGACGTCCGTCCGCGTATAGAACGCCCACCCCACGCTGGACTCGCCGCCCCCCATGTCCACGGCCGCGACCCGGTACCCGGCCGCCACCAGGGCCGGCGCGACAAAGCGGTACGCCTCACGGCTGTCGCCCATGCCGTGGGCCAATCCTGTCAACCTCGGCCTGATGTGCACCGGGATCGGCACAGAGATCCCCACAGCATCGCTCGCAGGCGAGGTCGCCCAGACGCGCGCACAGCGCCTCGCGTACGGGCGGCCGGTCTCCTCCCGCCCTGCCGGGGCCATTGAAGGCGTCAACACGCGAACGAAGAGAATAAATAATAAATACAAGGCCGGCACCGCCGGCCAATATGGAGCGGTAGGACCAACAGGGAGGGCAGAGCAAGACGGAATATGAGGCGATTGCGATCAGGGGGGTCGCGGGGAAAGGTGCGGATGGGAAGAGTCCCGGTTATCCGCCAGGGCCCGACGGCACGGTGAGACCGTTTTTGACTGCGGCATTCATTGAACCCGTCGGCGTCCGCGAGGGGGCGGCGGAGCCGGAGTCGGATGACCGCGATGCCGCTCCACCGCTGGACGATCAGGGCCGTCCGGGACGCGAGTTGGGCGGACTGTAGCCGCGCGGGCGGATCCAGGACCGATGCGGACACGCTCCGTGAGCGTCACCACCTGCTCGCCGCGACGTGAGGGGGATGCGGCGGTGACCTGTGGAATTCGCCTTCGGCCGTGGATTTCATTACTTCCAACGTAATTGACGTCGTATCGGCGGCCGTGGAAGGTTGCCGGCAGTACCAAGTCACGTCTGGACACAACGGCCGGAGCCCTCCAATGACATCAGAAACCGGACAGCATACGACTAGCAAGAACAAAGAGGGAGTCGTTTCCGCAAGGGCTCCGTCTTGGGGTTCTCTGGCAGTGGTCATGGTGGGCACTTTCATCACCGTTCTCGACTACTTCATCGCCAACGTGGCGGTCCCCTCGATCCAGCGGGAACTGAATGCCGGTCATGCGCACGCACAGTTCGTGATCGTGGGTTACGGCGTCGCCTTCACCGCCGGCATGATCACCGGCGGCCGTATGGGTGACCTCTACGGCCGCCGCCGGATGTTCGCTCTTGGACTCGCGCTCTTCACGGTCGCCTCCGCGCTGTGCGGCCTGGCACCCAATGCCGACATCCTCGTCGCGGCGCGGGTCTTCCAGGGGCTCGCCGCCTCACTGATGGTCCCCCAGGTGCTCGGCGTCATCGGCACGGTCTACACCGGGCCGAGCCGCGCCGCGGCCTTCAACGTCTACGGCGTCGTGGTCGGCCTCGCCGGGGTGTTCGGCCAGTTGATCGGCGGTGCGCTCATCACAGTCGACGTCGCGGGCCTCAACTGGCGGACGATCTTCCTGATCAACATCCCGATCGGCGCCGTGGCCCTGGCCTGCGTGTTCCGGTTCGTCCCTGAGTCACGCAACCCCAGAGGGACGCGCCTGGACCTGACCGGCGCGGCCCTCGTGACGACCGCCCTGGCGCTGCTGGTGAGCGGCCTCGTCGAAGGACAGGAGCAAGGCCGGCCCGTCTGGAGCCGGGTGGCACCGGCCGGCGCGGTTCTGCTGACCGTGCTCGCCGTCCGGCACCTGCGCAGGCGTGGCAGGGAAGGACGCGGCCCGCTGATCGACCCGGCGCTGTTCCGGGGCCGCACCTTCTCGATCGGCCTCACCGCCACCGTGACGTACTTCCTGGCCATGGGCTCGTTCTTCTTCCTTCTCGCCCTCTACCTGCAGCAGGGCAGGGGACTCTCCCCGCTCGCATCCGGGCTGGTCTTCCTCGCTCTCGGCGCCGGGTACTTCGGGTCGTCCGTCATCTCGACCGGGCTCGCACCGCGTCTCGGCCACAAACTCGTCGCGTCAGGGCCGCTGACCCTGGCCCTCGGCTATGTCCTGATCGGTAGCACCGTGACCGCCACCGGCTCGGAGGGCCACGTCCTGTGGCTGGTTCCTTCGCTGCTGATCGCCGGCATGGGGATGGGCATGACCACGGGTCCGCTGACGAACCTGGTCCTGTCCGGCGTCGGGCAGGAACACGCCGCCTCCGCCTCAGGAGCGGTGAACACCGCGCAGGAAGGTGGCGCCGCGATCGGCGTCGCGTTCGCCGGCACCGTGTTCTTCCCCGCGCTCGGCGCCGCGACCCCCGCCGACTACCCGCCGGCGTTCGGCGCCTCCCTGATCCCGCTCATCGTCTGCTGCGTCGCCGCCTCCGTCCTGATCCTCCGCTCCCACGCGAAGCGGGCCTGAGGAGACGACGTCCCCCGCCGGGCCGGCCAGGCCGCGCGGGATTCCCGTGAAGGTCGCGGCCAGGAACGCCTCCGCGGTGCCCGGATCGGCGGGGTGCATCGTCTCCAGCGAGAGCTCCGCCACCGTGATATCGGTCGCCGCGCCGAAGGTGGTGACGGTGGAGAAAAGCCGCAGCTCCGCACCCAGCCCATGCATGTGGACACAGGCGACGATCGGGTCGGCCAGGTCCTGAGATTCCGTGGCCGTGGCCGGCCCGTACGCCGACATCTCCTCGTACAGCGCTCTGAGGCTCTCCCTGCCCGAGTAGACCGACTGCCGGTACAACCGCCCCAGCAGGTGGTTACGCCAGTCCTCGACGTTGACGACCTGCCGCACCAGCCCTTCGGGATGCAGGCACACCCGCATCAGGTTGACAGGAGGGACGAGCAGACGTGGCGACACGTCACGCAGCAGGAGCTCGGTGCCGAGGTTCATGGCGACGATGTTCTCGTCCACGTCCACCGCGAGCGCCGGGTACGGCGAGTGCGCGGCGATCAGCCGCTCGATCGCGTCCCGCACCACCTGAAGCCGTGGCGCGTCCAGCGGAGTCTCCTGGTACTGGGGCGAATATCCCGCCGCGACCAGCAAAGTGTTGCGCTGCCTGAGCGGAACATCCAAACCGTCGGCCAACCGGTGCAGCAGCGCACGACTGGGTGTGGACCGCCCCGTCTCGACAAAGCTCAGATGGCGGGCCGAGGTGTCCGCCCGCAACGCGAGTTCATTTTGACTGAGCTTCCTGCGCCGACGCCACTCACGGATTATCGGGCCGACCCCTTGCCCGGCCTTGGCGGCAGTCACGACCCAATGCTAACTTGACCGCCTTCTCAACGGATCGATCGCGAAACGACGCGAGCCCGTGCGGGTCAGGGGGTGTCGCGGGTCGCGGTGGCCAGGGCGGTGGTGAGGTTGTGGCCGGAGGCGGCCAGGTGGCGGCGGGCCGCTTGGGGGGGCAGGGTGCGTTCGATCATGAGGATGGCGGTTTTGACCTCGTTGCCGGCGGCGTGGAGGGCGTCGCGGGCTGTCGTGGGGTCGGTGCCGGTGATGTCGGCGACGATTCTGGCGGCGCGGTCGGCGAGTTTCTGGTTGGTGGTGGAGACCTCGATCATGTAGTTGCCGAAGGTGCGGCCGCATCTGATCATCGAGATGGTCGAGATCATGTTGAGGACCAGTTTCTGGGCGGTGCCGGCCTTCAGGCGGGTGGAGCCTGTGACGATCTCGGGGCCGACGATGACCTCCACGGGCTGGTCGGAGGCGGCGGACAGGGGGGTCGACTCGTTGCAGGAGAGGCCCACGGTGTAGGCGCCTCGGTGGCGGGCTTCCGTGACGGCGGCGACGACGTAGGGGGCGCGGCCGGCGGCCGAGATGCCCACTACGGCGTCGTACGGGCCCACGTCGTGAGCGGCCATCGCGGCGCGGCCGGCTTCGGCGTCGTCCTCGGCGCCCTCGACGGAGCGGATCAGGGCTTCGGGGCCGCCGGCGATGATGCCCTGGACGGTCTCGGGATCGGTGCCGAAGGTGGGGGGGCATTCGGAGGCGTCGAGGACGGCGAGGCGGCCGGAGGTGCCGGCGCCTATGTACAGGAGGCGGCCGCCCTGGGTGAGGCGGGACGCTATCTCGTCGATGGCTTTGGAGATCTGCGGGAGCTGGGACGCCACGGCGGTGGGGACCGTGGCGTCGGCCGCGTTCATCAGGCGGGCGATCTCCTCGGTGGGGAGCCTGTCGATGGCGCGGTAGCGCGGGTCGTTCTGTTCGGTCGCGCGGTGGCGGATGTCGTCGGTCATGACTCCTCGGTTTCCGGGAGGTCGGGTCCGTCCAGGGAGCGGCGGAACAACCAGAAGACGCGTTCGACGCGGGCGCCGATGGCTTTGGCGTAGAAGTGGATGGGGCCCACCCAGCCGATCTGGGTTTCGCGTTGGCCGGTGGCGGCTTGTTCGGCGAGGCAGCGGCGCAGGAGGACGCGGCCCACGCCGAGGCCGCGGGCCTGTTCGGCGGTGCCCATGGGGCCGAACCAGGTCGGGCGGGCGCCCCAGGCGGCGAAGCCGAGGATCTGGCCGTCGCGTACGGCGTAGTGGCAGCCGGTGGCCTGTCCGGCCTCCCAGGCCCAGGCGTCGTTCCACTGCTCGCGGACGAAGCCGGCGACCACGGCGCGGTCCTTCTCGTCCAGGGCGGCGTGCAGTTCGACGCCGGCCTCGGCGAGGCGGGCCAGTTCGGGCTCACGGGGGCCGGGGGGTGCGGTCAGGTCGGCGGTCATGTTCCACGCGGTGCGGTAGCGGCGGTAGCCGAGGCGTTCGGCGAGGCAGGCGGCGGGGGTGTAGCGGACGTCGATGCCGGGCCAGGCGTAGCACGGCGGGTTGCCCGCGAGGCGGGCCTCGTGGACGCCGCGGTCGCGCAGCCAGTGCTCGGCGGCCCGCACCAGGGCTTTGCCGTGGCCGCGGCCGCGGGCGGCGGGGTGGACGGCGAGCAGGTCCACATGGCCGACGCCCGGGGTGGCGGACGTCGAGACGAACGCCACGCCGTCCATGTCGGGGGTCACCAGCGCGGCCCAGTCGCGGCCGTGCGGCGGTGCGGCCAGGTGGGCGACGAGCGCGCCGGCCTCGTCGGTGTCCAGCGTCAGGGCCGACCAGGCGAGCCCCGCGACCGCGTCGAGCTCGCCGGCCGCCATGGGCCGGATACCGGTCACGCGATGGTCCTCACACGACTCGCCGCCTCCGCGCCGTTCCCGGGCGCGCCGGTGGCCGTGGCGGCGGAGCCGCCGTCGGCCGCACCGGTAGCGCCACCGGCAGCCGTGCCAGTAGCGCCGCCGGTGGCCGTGCCGGCCGGTCGGCATCCGCCGTCGGCGGGGGGCTCGTTCACCGCGGTGCCGGCGCCTGTGAAGCGTTCCACCGGGATGACCTGGCGGCGGTGGGGGTGGAAGCAGGCGTGTTCGTGGGACGGGTCCAGGCAGTGGGCCAGTTCGGGGCGTTCGTCGAAGCAGCGCTGGGTGCTGAAGGGGCAGCGGCGGGCGAACAGGCAGCCGGAGTCGGGGCGGCGTTCGTCCAGTGCCTCGGTGGGGACGACGCGGTCGGCGCCGGGGCGTTCCAGGCCGTGCAGCACGGGGATGGCGGAGAGCAACGCCTGGGTGTACGGGTGCACGGGGCCGGAGATGACGGTCTCGGTGGGGCCGTGTTCCACGACCTGGCCGCGGTACAGGACGTACAGCTCGCTGCCGTCGCCGATGTACCGGGCCGTGGCGATGTCGTGGGTGATGAACATCAGGCTGACGCCGAGGCGTTCCCGCAGGTCCTTGAGCAACGCCAGGATGCTGAGGCGCATGGAGACGTCGATCATCGAGACGGACTCGTCGGCGACGAGCATCTCGGGGTCCACCGTCAGCGCGCGGGCGATGACCACACGCTGGCGCATGCCGCCGGAGAGCTGGTGCGGGTAGCGCGGCAACACGTACCCGGGGTCGATGCCGACCAGGGACAGCAGTTCCTCGGCCCGCTCGTCGATCCACGACCCGGGACGGCCCGCCTGCCGGGCGCGCAGCGCGAGCGGGGCCCGCAGGGTCTGCTGGATGGTGCGGTTGGGGTTGAGCGCCGAGTACGGGTCCTGGTGGATGAGCTGGATGCGGCGGAAGTGCGGCTCCCGTTTGCGGGGGCGCAGCGGCGTCATCGGCACGTCGCCGATGACGATCTCGCCGGAGTCGTACGTCTCCAGCCCGGCCACGATGCGCCCGAGCGTGGTCTTGCCGCACCCGGACTCGCCGATGAACGACACCGCGCCCCCCTTGGGCACCGTGAAGTCCACCCCGCGCAGCGCGGGTACGTCCTGCGCGCCGAGGTGGTTCCCTTTGCGGCGGTAGGTCTTGGTGACGCCGGTTCCGCTGATCACGCGTGGTCCTCCTCAACTCCGGCCGGCACCCGCGTGCCCGGGGCGTCCCGTTCCACCCGGACCGCCGGGGTGGGAAGCTCGACCGCGTGGCAGGCGGCGCTGCGGTCGCCGTGCGCCACGACGGGCGGGTCGTCGGTCTCGCAGACGTCCATACGCAGGGGGCACCGCTCCCGGAACACGCACCCGGCGGACGGCAGGGTGCCGAGGGTCGGCGGGCGGCCGGGCAGCGCGCGGGCCTTCGTGATGTCCCCGGACAGGCGCGGGATGGCCTGGATGAGGCCCTGGGTGTACGGGTGGCGGGGTGTGCCGAGCACGTCGCGGGTGGGGCCGTGCTCCACCAGCCGGCCGCCGTACATCACGGCGAGCCGGTCGGTGACCTCGGCGGCCACCCCGATGTCGTGCGTCACCATCAGCGTGGTGAGGCCCCGCTCCTCGTGCACCTCGCGCACGATGCGCAGGATCGTCGCCTGGGTGATCATGTCGAGCGCGGTGGTCGGCTCGTCCAGGATCACCAGGTGGGCGTTGAGCACCAGAGCCAGCATGATGCCGACCCGCTGCCGCATGCCGCCGGAGAGCTGGTGCTGGTGGGAGTCCAGCACGCGGGCGCCGTCCAGCCCCATGCGTTCGAGCAGCCCCATGGCGTCCCGCACCAGGGCCCGTCCGTCCCGCACGCCGTGCGAGCGGCCGAGGTCGAGCAACTGCTTGCCGACCGTCTTGAGCGGGTTCAGGGAGTTCTGCGCCGCCTGGAAGACGTACCCCAGGTGCCGTCCGCGGGCCTGCCGCAACGTCTCGCCGCCGAGGGTGAGCACGTCGCCGAGCCCATCGATCTCCACACGTCCCGCGGCGATCCGGCCCGGCGGCTGCACGGCGTTCAGCAGCGACAACGCGAGGGTGGACTTGCCGGACCCGGACTCCCCCACGATGCCGGTGATGGTGCCAGGCTCGACGGTCATGCTCACGCCGCGCAGCGCGGGCAGCTCACCGAGGGGCGTCTTGTAGACGACGGTGAGATCGTGCACCTCGACGCCGGGGGCGGCGGTGGCGGTGGCGAGGGCGGCGGTCATGGGCGGCCCCCGGACGCCGGGACGAGGATGGTGGTGGTCATCGTCTTACTCCTCGCGCAGCCGGGGATTGAAGATCTCGTCCATGGCGTCCACGATGAGCACGATGCCCAGCGTGAGCAGCAGGATGGCCAGCAGCGGGGCCAGCAGGTACGGCAGCGCGGCCGTGCTGGTGAGCGCACCGCCGCCGAAGACGGCGAGGTTCAGCATCACGCCCCAGTTGTTGGAGTCGAACGGCAGCACCCCGAGGAAGAACAACCCCACCTGTGCGTAGATGGCCCCGGTGACCGCGATGAGCACGTTCATCGCGATGTACGGCGCCATGCCGGGCAGCAGTTCCCGCACGATGATGTGCCGGGTGGACAACCCGAGCCCCCGTGCGGCCTCGATGAAGCCGCGCTCGCGCAGCGACAGGGTCTGCGACCGCACCGCGCGGGCCACCCCGCCCCAGCCGAGCAGCCCGAGCACGAGGCCCATCTCCAGCGGGCTCTCGAACTTCCACAGCGTGGTGAGCACCAGCAGCAGCGGCAGCCCGGGGATGGTGAGCTGCAGGTCGGTGAGGCGCATCAGCGCGGTGTCCCAGCGGCCCCGGTGGAACCCGGCGATCAGGCCGAGCGCCGTGCCGAGCGCGACGGTGATGATCGCGGTGGCGAGGCCGGTGAGGATGACGTACCGCGCGCCGGTGACCACCAGGGCCAGCACGTCGGTGCCCTCGAAGTCGGTGCCGAACGGGTGGGCGACGCTCGGCGCGGCGTACAGCGCGTTGTCGTCCCTCGGCAGCGGCGACGGGTAGATCATCGGGCCGAACAGGGCCATCGCCGCGAACAGCGCGAGGATGACCACGCCCGCGATGCGGCTCGGCTTGCGGCGCAACACCCGGCGCACGCCGCGCCAGAAGTCGCGCCGCGTGGACACCCGCACCGGGCGGGTGTTCTCCAGGATCGCCGTCACGGCGCCTCCCCTCCGCGTCGGCTCATGCCGCGCCTCCCGTACGGACCCGGGGATCGATCACGGTGTACAGCAGGTCGGCCGCGATGTTGGCGACGATGATCGCCACCGTGGTGACGAGGAACGTGCCGCCCATCAGGGCGTAGTCGCGGGCGCCGATGCTGTTGACGAGCAGCAACCCGAGGCCCGGGTAGTTGAAGATGCGTTCGATGAAGATGGCGCCGCCGAACAACATGCCGAGCGACAACGCGAGGATGGTGAACAGCGGCAGGATCGCGTTGCGCGCCACGTACCGGAACAACACGCCGCGCGACAGCCCGCGCAGCTCGGCGGCCAGGATGAAGTCGTCGCCGAGCACGGTCGCCACGCTGGACTTCATGGCGAGCACCCACCCGCCGTAGCTGGCCAGCGCGTACGTCAGCACCGGGAGCGTGGCGTGCTGCACCAGCGAGGCGAGGTACGGCCCGTTGAACCCGGGCGCGAACTCCACGTCCACCGGCCCGCCCGCCGGCAGGATCGGCCACAGCGTGGTGAATATGGCCAGCATGAGGAGCCCGATGACGTACTGCGGCACGCCGTGCAGCAGCGACCCGGAGATGGACAGCAGGTCGCCGAGCTTGCCCGACCGCTTGACGCCCGCGTAGACGCCGAGCGTCACGCCGAGCAGGAAGCTGAGCAGCGTGCCGCCGAGCACCGGCAGGATCGTCCACTTGGCGGCGGCGCCGATCAGCGTGGTGACCTCGGTGCCGGGGGTGCTGAGCGACTGCCCGAAGTCCCCGTGCAGCAGCGCCCCGAGGTACTGGGTGTACTGCTCCCACAGGGTGCCCTTGGGCAGGAAGCCGTACAGGGCGGCGGTGGCCCGCTCGGCGGCGTCCGGGGACATGCCGCGCTCGATGAGCTTCTCGTACTGCCCCTTCACGGGGTCACCGGGGATGCTGCGGATGATCACGAAGCTGATCGTGGTGACCACCCAGATCATGGCGAGCCCCCGGGCGAGGTGGCCCGCGAGGCGTCGCGTGACGGCGTTCGCCCGGGGACGGCCCCGGGCCGGGTGTGTCTTCATGCGCTACTTCTTCTTGATCATGCCGAGCTGCATCCACACGCCCGCGGGGAGCCGGAGCGCCTCGCTGCCGGGCGGCGGCCAGCCGGTGTAGCGGGTGGTGTTGACGAACTGGGTGTTGACGTAGTCGTAGATCTGGATGACGGGCAACTGCTCGTTGGTGAACCGGGCCAGCGCGGCGACGATGCGCTTCTGCTCCTCGGGCGTGGCGAGGTTGAGCCGGTTGGTGAGCTCGCCGGGGTTCACCCCGCCGACGGTCTCCGGGCCGCCCATCCAGTTGCCCTGCTTGCCGGGCGGCACGTGCGTCAGGCGGCCGGCGAGCAACTGCCAGCCGTTGGCCGAGCCGTAGAGGCGCTGGAAGATGTTGTACGGCGAGGGGCCGAGACCCATCAGCCAGAAGCCGACGTCGTACTTCCCCGCGGCGAGCTCGTCGAGGTACAGGATGTAGTCGGCCGAGGTGACCACCGTGGCGCGGACGCCGTGGTCGCCGAGCTGGCTGGCGACGGACTTGGCGGCGGCCACCCAGTCGGAGAACGACGCGGGCACGTTGATGCGCACCGTCCACGGGGAGCCGTCGGGCATCGCCCAGAATCCGTTCTTCTTGACCATGCCCGCGGCCTTCAGCTCCTGCTCGGCCTTGGCGGGGTCGACCTTGTAGGGGTCGAGCCCGGCGAGGCCGTCGCCGAGCCAGGCCTTGGCGGCGCTGGCGTGGATGCCGGACGTCGTGACGGCCGCGGTGCCGGCCTCAGGGGAGGCGACCTTGGTCACCTGGGCACGGTTGATCAGGTACGCCAGGGCGCGGCGCACGTGCAGGTCGTCGTAGGGCTTGTGCGACTGGTTGAACGCCAGGGCCGCCGCCACCGGGGAGTAGCCCCTGCGCACCTCGTTGCCGGGGGTGCGCTCGATGCGGTTCATCACGGCGGCCGGCACGGCGGTGAAGGGGGCGCTGTCGAGCTTGCCGGAGACCAGGTAGTTCCAGATCTGCTCGTTGCCGGTGTAGTTGAGGACCTTCACCTTGCTCGGGCCGATGCGGGCGGCGTCGTAGAAGTAGGGGTTCTTGGTCAGCAGGGCCGCGCCCGGGTTGACGCGCTCCAGCACGAACGGGCCGGCGGAGACGTCCTTGCCGGGGGCGAACGCGATGACCTGCTGGCCGAGGCCGGTGATGACGGCCTTGGCCCGCTCGGCGGCCGGGCCGGTGCCCCTGGCGGTCTTGAGGGTGTCCCAGAAGCCGGTGGGCAGCAGGTGGCCGTACACGTGGGCGGGCACCACGATGGTGGACAGCACGTTGCGCAGGAACGCGTTGCTGCGGTTGGCGCCTTGGGTGATCTTGAGGGTCTTGCCGTCCAGGACGGTGATGTCGGCCGCCGCGCCGGCGGCGCCCGAGTTCACGGTGTAGGCGCTGCCGCCCTGGGTGTAGGCGAGCCCGATGGAGACGCGGACGTCCTCACTGGTCACGGGCCTGCCGTCCGACCAGCGGGCGTCCGGCTGCAGGTGGATGTCCACCTCGCCCTGGCCCGGGGTGACCGTCCAGCTCCTGGCGATGCCGGGGTAGAACTGGTCGGCGTCCAGCAGGCTGTTCTTCGGCCAGGCCAGTGACATCGCGTCGTACCCGGCGAAGGTGCTGCCCTGCGGGTTGAACGGATTGATCGGCGCGGTCGCGTCGATCTGCTTGGAACCGTCGATGGTGGTGTAGATGCCACCGGGGCCCGCGGCGCCCTCTTCTGTGGCGCCACATGCGGCGGTGGCCGTGGCGAGCGCGGTCAGCGCCGCGATCGCTGCGAGTCGTCGCTTCATGAAGTGTGCTCCAGGTCCCCGATTGCCGAGACCATACGGGCGCCAAAGTGGGCCAGTCAAATTTTTTCCTCATGACAGCCTAGCATGAAGCTTTTTTGCCAACCCCGTTCACCTGCAGAGATGCCCCCATGACTTCCCCATGACACGACAAAAAGGACCCCGGTCGACACCGGGGTCCTTCTGAGGGGGTATGAGCCGGAGCCCGCGCACCCAGGCCACGCCACCCGACTCGACGGCCGGCCGGGACGGGCGCCGGCGGCCGGCCGCAGAGCGGGGGCGGGATGCCGTTCGCACGGCAGGCGCACGGCAGGCGCACGGCAGGCGCGGGTGGCCGGCCGCAGGGCGGGCGCGGTGGCCGGCCCGCGCGCCGCTCGCGGGGGTCTCAGTTCACGGAAGGGGGCCGGTCAGCTCCCGAGGAGGGTGCGTACGCGGGGGGCGCCGGCGGCCAGGAGCAGGGTGGGCAGGCGGGGGCCGGTGTCGCGGCCGACGAGCAGCGTGTAGAGCAGGGCGAAGAACTCGCGCTGCGCCACCTTGAGCTCGGGGGTCGGCTTGGCGTCGGGGCTCAGGCCCGCCTGGATCTTCGGCACGCCGTAGACCAGGGTGGTGAGGCCCTCCAGCGACCAGTGCTCGTCCAGGCCGTCGCGCAGCAGGCGCAGCGACTCGCGGTCGCGCTCGCCGAGCGAGGCGAGCAGCTCGGTGTCCGGCTCGTCGCGTACGCGGGTGCGCTGCTCGGCGGGCACCTGGGTGGTGATCCACCGGGCCGCGCGGTCCAGCCGGGGCCGGGCCTCGTCCAGGGACGTGATGGGGTCGGCCGGGTCGAGATCGCGCAGGATGCGCAGGGTCTGCGCGGGGTCGCCGGTCGTGATGTCCACGATCGAGGCCAGGGTGCGGTACGGCAGGGGGCGCGGGGTGACCGGAAGCGGGCCTGCGGCGGTGGAGGACGCCCGGGTGTACGCCGCGACGTCCCCCGGCTGGGCCACACCCTCGGCGACCTTGCGGCCGAGGGTGTCCCACTCGTCGTACATGCGCTGGATCTCCTGGTCGAACGCGACCTTGAAGGACTGGTTCGGCTTGCGGCGCGCGTACAGCCAGCGCAGCAGCGGCGCCTCCATGATCTCCAGCGCGTCGGCCGCGGTGGGCACGGCGCCCTTGGAGCTGCTCATCTTGGCCATGCCGCTGATGCCGACGAAGGCGTACATCGGCCCGATCGGCTGCTCACCGCCGAAGACCTCGCGCACGATCTGCCCGCCGACCACCCACGAGGACCCCGAGGAGTGGTGGTCCACGCCCGAGGGCTCGAACACCACCCCTTCGTACGCCCAGCGCATCGGCCAGTCGACCTTCCACACCAGCTTGCCGCGGTTGTGCTCCGACAGACGCACGGTCTCGGAGTGCCCGCAGACGCAGGTGTAGGACAACTCTGTGGTCTCGTCGTCGTACCCGGTGACCGTGGTCATGTCGCGCTCGCAGACCGAGCAGTACGGCTTGTACGGGAAGTACCCCGCGGCCGCCGTGCCGTCGTCCTCACCCGCGGCCCCCGACCCCTCGGCCGCCACCGCGGCCGCCGCGGCGTCCGCCTCGTCCACCGGCCCCTGCTTGCCCGGCTTGCCCTGGCCGGCCGGGGCGGCCTTCTCCTTGGTGCGGTACCGCGCGAGGACGGCGTCGATGCGGGCGCGCTCGCGCATGGCGAACAGGATCTGCTCGCGGTAGGCCCCCGAGGTGTACTGCTCGGTCTGGCTGATGGCCCGCACCTCGATGCCCATCTCGGCCATCGCCGCGACCATCGGCGCCTTGAAGTGCTCCGCCCAGTTCGCGTACGGACTCCCCGGCGGCGCCGGCACGGAGGTCAGCGGCTTGCCGATGTGCTCCGACCACGAGGAGTCGACCCCCGCGGGCACCTTGCGGAACCGGTCGTAGTCGTCCCACGACAGGATGTGCACGACGTCATGCCCCCGCCGCCGGATCTCGTCCGCGACCAGGTGGGGCGTCATCACCTCACGAAGGTTCCCGAGGTGCACCGGCCCCGACGGGCTGAGCCCCGACGCGCAGACGATCGTTTTGCCGGGCGCGCGACGCTCCGCCTCGGCGATGACCTCGTCCGCGAATCGTGAGACCCAGTCGGCCTCGGCACTCATAGCCACGATCGGTTCCTTCCTCGGAAAGCTGACCCCCCTATTCTCCCGGACCGCCGGGGTACCCCGCGCCGCCCCTGTGGACAACCAGCCAGCAGCGAATCACGTTAAAAGCGTATTCGGGGTAGCACGCGGGGTAGTTGCCGCGATATGCAGAGCAAGGGGGCGCGAGGAGACGGCTGATCACGGGGCGGGCGGGCATGCGCGGTGAAACGAGTGACGTGAGGGCCGGCGCCGGAGACGCGCGGGAGCAGGCACGGCGGGGGTTGCGCGGCTGGGTCGCCCGGCAGGCGCGCCGTTCGGGGCAGGTGGCCAAGCGGGGGACGTCCCGCATGCTGTTCGCGGGCATGTGTGCCAGTGCCCTGGCACCGCTGGCGGTGGACGGCACAGGCGCGTCCGCGGTGGCCACGCTCGCCGGGTCCATCGGGGTCAACCTGCTCAGTGAGGTGATCAGCAAGGCGCTGGCCGCGGCCCGGCAGCGCAACCGGGGCGGGGCGCCGTCGGTCGCGCAGGTGGAGGGAGAGCTGGCCACCCGCCTGGCCGAGGCGTTCGAGAGCGAGGACCCGCGTTCACAGGAGCTGGTCGGGCAGATGGCGGGCGTCCTCGCGGCCGTGGACGCCGCGGGGGTGGTGGTCGCCGAGGCGGTGCGCACCGGAGACGAGCTGCTGCTTGAACGGCTGGTGGCGGGATTCGCCGAGCTCGGCGGGCAGGTGGTGGCCCTCCGGCCCGTGCTGACCGGCATCGAGGAGGCGGTGGGCGACGTGCAGGCGGCGCTGCGACGGCAGGACGCCGCCCAGCGCCACGACCAGCGCAGGGTCGAGCAGCTACTGATGATGCTGGGCGGCGTGCGCCAGGAGGTCGCGGCTCTGCACACCCGCCTCACACCGGCCGTCACAGGCGAGAAGGCCGGTACGCGGCAAATCCCCGAGTGGACCGGCGGATGCCCCTACCCAGGGCTGGTGCCCTTCGGGCCGGGGCAGGCCGCGATCTTCTACGGCCGCGGCCAGGCCACGGTCCGCCTCGGCGAGATGGTGGCGGCCCGCGTCGACGACCCCGGCCTCGTGATGGTGACCGGGGCCTCGGGGGCGGGGAAGTCGTCGCTGCTCCAGGCCGGGTTGCTGGCCGGGCTGTCCGACGGCACGGTGGCCGGGGTGTCCTCGGCGCGCCAGTGGCCGCACCTGGTCTTCACCCCCACCGTGCACCCGCTCCGCGAGCTGGCGCTCGGCTTGGCGGTGCCCGCGGGCGCCGACCCGGACGCCGTGCTGACCGGCCTGGAGCGGGACCCGGCGACGGCGGCAGCACGCGTGCGGGAGGTAGTCGTGGCCGACACGGCCCGCCGCGCCCAGGCCGGGCAGCCCGTGGTCGCCGGCCCGAGGCGGCTCATCGTCGTGGTCGACCAGTTGGAGGAGATGTTCACCCAGGCCGCGGACGCCCGGCAGGTCCGGCCCAAGGGCGCGAACGGGGGCGACCGCGAGGAGGAGGCCCGTCAGGCACGGGTCCACGAGGAGGCACAGGGCGAGCGTGAGCGGTTCGTGGCCGCGCTGCACGCGATCGCCACCGTCCCCACCGGCCCGGAGGGTCAACCCGCCGGGGTGGTGGTGGCCGCGGTGCGCGGCGACTTCATCGACCGCTGCGCCGCCCACCCGGAGCTGGCGGACGCCCTGCAGGACCATGGTTTCGTCCTCGGCCCCATGAGCGCCGCCGAGCTGCGCCGCGCGATCACCGGCCCGGCCGCCGCCGCGGGCCTCGGCCTGGAAGAGGGCCTGGCCGAGCAGATCCTGGCCGAGCTGAGCCAGACCAGGAACGTTCCAGGGGTCGGCGCGCTGCCGTTGCTCTCCCAGGCCCTGGTGCGCACCTGGGACAACCGGGAGAACGGGCACCTGACCCGGCACGGTTACGACCGCGCCGGAGGCGTCGCCTCCGCGGTGCGGGCCACCGCCGAGGACGCGTACGCCGCGCTGCCCCCCGGCAGGCAACAGACCGCCAAGAACCTGCTCCTGCGACTGACCGCCACCCAGGCCGACGGCCAGCACACCCGCCGCCGCGCGTCACGAGGAGAGTTTCTGGACGGCCGCACACCGGAGCAGGCGGCCGAGATAGAGGCGATCCTCGAACTCCTCACCCGCAAGCGCCTGGTGGTGAGCGGCGGCGACAGCGTGGAACTGTCCCACGACGTACTCCTCGCCGGCTGGCCCCGATTACGCGGCTGGCTGTCCGAAGGCCAGGCCGACCGCGTCCTGTACAGCCAACTCGTCGACGACGCCGCCGAATGGCACGCCAACCACCAGGACCCCTCCTACCTGTACCAGGGCACCCGCCTCGCCGCCATTGAACAGGCGCGCGTGACCTGGCAATCCTCTCCCCACCACAACCCGCCGCCGCTCCCACACGGAGCCGAGGATTTTCTCCGCGCGAGCCTGCGCACCGAAGTCCGCAGAGCCCGTCGCCGCCGCTTGACGCTCACCGCCCTAGCCGCGCTGACCGTGGCTGCATCCATCTTTGCGGGCTTGGCGACCGTTTCCGCCCGCACCGCCGATGACCGGCGCCGAGAAGCGGTCATCAATCAGCTCGCCTTGCAAACCGACATCATGCTGAACGCCGACCCGTCACTCGCGCGCCTGCTCGCCGTCGCCTCCTACCGGCTCGACTCCGAATCTCCTCAAGCCTGGGCCAGCTTGATCACCGCATGGAATCACCCAGCGCGTCACGTCTTCAGTGGCCACACCGATTCCGTAGCCATGGTGGCTTTCTCGCCGGACCAACGTGTCCTGGCCAGCGCAGGCAGCGACGATACGATTCGACTGTGGGATATAAGCACCGGCCGCACCACAAAAACCCTTACCGGCCACACTGACGACATATGGGACTTGGCTTTCTCCCCCGACGGACGCGTCCTCGCCAGCGCCAGCGATGACGACACCGTGCAACTCTGGGATGCCACCGGCGGCCGCACCACGAAAACCCTCACCGGCCACACCAACGACGTACTGAGCGTGGCCTTCTCGCCCGACGGACGCATCCTCGCCACCGCCGGCAACGACGAGACCATTCGACTATGGGATGTGACCACCGGCCGCACCACAAAAACCCTCACCGGCCACAAAGGCAACATATGGGGCGCGGCCTTCTCGCCCGACGGACGCGTCCTCGCCACCGCCGGCAACGACGAGACCATTCGACTATGGGATGTGACCACCGGCCGCACCACAAAAACCCTCACCGGCCACACCGACGACATATGGGACCTGGCTTTCTCCCCCGACGGACGCATCCTCGCCAGCGCCAGCGCCGACGACACCGTACAACTCTGGGATGTCACCAGTGGCGGCACCACCGAGATCCTCACCGGCCACACCGACGACGTAACCACCGTGGCCTTCTCCCCCGACGGACACACCCTCGCCACCGCCGGCAACGACGAGACCATACGCCTGTGGAGTGTCGGCACAGGTCGTACCACGAGCGTCTTTCCAGGACACACCAATTCCATATGGGGCGTAGCCTTCTCCCCCGACGGACACACCCTCGCAAGCGCCGCCGCGGACGACACCGTACGAATATGGGACGTGCGCGCCGGCCATACTGCCATCCTCCAAGGCCATACTGAGCCTGTATGGAGCGTGGCCTTCTCCCCCGACGGACACACCCTCGCAAGCGGCAGCATCGACGACACCGCACGACTGTGGGATGCGGCCACCGGCCGCACCACGAAAACCCTCACCGGCCACACCGAGGACGTAACCGCCGTAGCCTTCTCCCCCGACGGACACACCCTCGCCACCGCCAGCACCGACGACACCGCACGACTGTGGGATGCGGCCACCGGCCGCACCACGAAAACCCTCACCGGCCACACCGAGGACGTAACCGCCGTAGCCTTCTCCCCCGACGGACACACCCTCGCCACCGCCAGCGACGATTACACCGTACGACTCTGGGATGCGACCACCGGCCGCACCACAAGAACCCTCACCGGCCACACCAGTTTTCTGTGGAGCCTGGCCTTCTCGCCCGACGGACACACCCTCGCCAGCGCCGGCCACGACGAAACGATACGACTATGGAATGTGACCACCGGCCGCACCACCAAGATCCTCACCGGCCACACCGAAACCGTGACCACCATCGCCTTATCTCCCGACCGACAGACTTTGGTCAGTTCCAGTGCCGATGACACCGTACGACTATGGGATGTGACCACCGGCCGCACCACCGCCACGTTCACTGGTCACACCAACGACGTACGGAGCGTGGCCTTCTCGCCCGACGGACACACCCTCGCCACCGCCGGCAACGACGAGACCATTCGACTATGGGATGTGACCACCGGCCGCACCACCGCCACGTTCACTGGTCACACCAACGACGTATACGGCGTGGCCTTCTCGCCCGACGGACGCACCCTCGCCAGCGCCGGAATCGACGGCAGGATACTGATGTGGGATGTGACGCTGCCTGATGACCTCGCTGGGAAAGTCTGCGCTCTCGTCAAATCGTCACGGCCCGACATGTCCACAGGGCTTAGCCGAGAAGAGTGGGCGCAGTACCTGCCCGGCAATCCATATGTAGAAATATGCCCTGCCTCTCGATGATCAGTACATGACACCGCCGTAGCCGGCCACCGCGAGGGCGGCGGTGACCTGTTCCACCGGGTACGGGGTGGCACGGCTCACGCCGAACAGGTCCCGGTAGAAGGCGTTCATGACGGCCGCCACGGGAGCGTACCTGCGGATCACGGCGGCGACGGCGGGTGGGGCGCCGGCCGGTTCGGCGCCGGCCGCGCAGGCGCGGACGAAGGCGTCGCGTTCCACCGGGGCGGTGTGGGAGCCCGGGATGCCGCAGGCGACCGTGACCAGGCGGTTGACCATGCCGGCGATGACGTGGGCCACGTCGTGGGTGCGGTGACGGCCGAGGAAGGCCGCCTCGGCGGGGGACAGTTCGAAGCGGGGGGAGGTGGCCAGGCCGAGGTCGGAGATGTACAGGCGGTGACCGTCGGTGAGGATGTTGGCGAAGTGGGCGTCGAAGTGGGTCAGGCCGGCGGCGTTCATGAAGGCGACGTCGGTGATCAGGTGGGACTCCACCAGCGCGGACATCTCGGTGAGGGCATCGTCGCCTGCCGTGGCGCGTCCGGTCATCCAGTCGTGGAGGGTGTGGGGGACGTGTTCGAGGAAGAGCACGATGCTCGCGGACGCCTCGGCCAGGGCGTCCAGGCGGCGGCGTACGGCCGGGGAGCCCTCCCAGTAGGCCACGAAACGGTCGGGGTCGGCGTAGTCCCCGGTCATCGGAGGGGCGCCCGGTAACACGCGCCAGTGGTACAGCAGGGGGAAGGCCTCGGTGCGGCCGGCGAGCACCCAGCCGGTCGTCATGATGTTGGCGACCAGCTCGCGCCAGGCGCCGATGCCGGGGGAGCCGATGCCGTACTGGCAGAACTCCGGCACCTCGAACAGGTTGGCGGTGGACATGACGTTTTCCGGGCGCCGCTCCAGGTCGGTGAGGGCGACCTGTTTGACGAACACCGGCACTCCGTCGACGGAGATCCGGGCCGGCAGGTCCCCCGCCCGCTCCAGCAGTTCCCCGAGCCGCCGGTCGCTGTGCAACGCCAGCGCGCCGGACACGGCGGCGTACCTCGCGACGCGGGACGCGGCCGTGCCCGGAGCGACGCCGGACGCGGCCGTGCCCGGAGCGACGCCGGACGCGGCCGTGCCCGGAGCGACGCCGGACGCGGCCGTGCCCGGAGCGACGCCGGACGCGGCCGTGCCGGGACCGACGCGGGACGATGCCGTGCCCGGAGCGGGACGGGACGCGCTCGCGTCCTTCTCCCCCATGGGGTCCCTACGCGCAGTCCGGGCAGCGGCCGAAGATCTCGACGGTGTGGTCGACGTCCACGAAGCCCGCCTCGGCGGCGACCCGCTCGGCCCAGCGTTCCACGGCGGTGCCCTCGACCTCGACGCTGCGGCCGCAGGAGCGGCAGGTCACGTGGTGGTGATGGCCGCCGGTGACGCAGCGGCGGTACAGGGTCTCGCCGTTCTCGTCGCGGATGGCGTCCACCGCGTCGCCTTCGCTGAGGACCTGCAGGTGGCGGTACACCGTGGTGAGGCCGACGCGCTCACCCCTGCGGCGCAGCTCGGCGTGGATGTCCTGGGCGCTGTGGAAACCGGAGAGGTTGCCGAGCACCGTCACGAGCGCCTCCGCCTGCCGGGTGCCGCGCACCCGGGTGCCGCGCGCGGCGGCACCCCCGGCCGGGGGTGGCTGCGGTGATGGCGTGGTCATGCTGAGCGTCGTCACCCGCCTTCGCTACCGGCCCTGCCTGCGTGACGCGGCGGGGCACGCGCGTCCCCCGGGCGTCAGGATGAACACTACCAAGCGTCCCGATCAGTCCCGGGCCGCCGAAGCGGTCCTCAGAGGGCGACGCGGACGCCGGTGGTCTCCAGCCACATGGTGAACTGCAGGAAGCCCTCCAGCGCGGGGCGCACGTCGTCGTGGGCCGAGGGGTCCTGCGGGCGGTCGAGCAGCGCGCGGACCTTGGTGAGGTCGACCAGGGACGCGGTGGCCAGGGAGCCGTCGCCGAGGAGCAGGTCGGCCTCCTCGCGCAGGGCCTTCTCGTAGCCGGGGTCCTGGATGGCCGGGTACGGGCTCTTGCGCCGGTCCAGGATCGTGTCGGGCAGGACGTCGCGGGCGGCGGCCCGCAGCAGGCTCTTCTCGTGACCGTCGAAGGTCTTCATGGCCCAGGGGGCGTTGAAGACGTACTGGACCAGGCGGTGGTCGCAGAACGGGACGCGGACCTCCAGGCCGTTGGCCATGCTCATGCGGTCCTTCCGGTCCAGGAGGATCTGCACGAAACGGGTGAGATGCAGGTAGCTGACCTCGCGCATCCTCGCCTCCAGGCCGGTCTCGCCGGGAAGGCGGGGCACCTCGTCCAGGGCCTGGCGGTAGGAGCGGGCGCGGTAGCCGGGGAGGTCCAGCTTCTCCAGGACGTCGTG
This sequence comes from Sphaerisporangium sp. B11E5, assembly GCF_039871875.1. NCBI lineage: Bacteria > Bacillati > Actinomycetota > Actinomycetes > Streptosporangiales > Streptosporangiaceae > Sphaerisporangium > Sphaerisporangium sp. B11E5. Next base: position 184,561 of record NZ_JBDPMD010000010.1, read on the forward strand.
GTGGAGGACCTCCTCCAGGGCGGTGAACCGCAGGGCGCCGGGGCCGGCCAGCCACGGGAAGGTGCCCGCGTGGACGGCGGCGGGGTCGTGGAACCAGCGGTAGCCGCCGAAGACCTCGTCGGCCGACTCGCCGGACAGGGCGACCGTCGACTGCCGCCTGATCGCCTCGAACAGCAGGTACAGCGAGGTGTCCATGTCGCCGATGCCGATCGGCATGTCCCTGGCCCGCAGCACCGCGGCCCGCACCTGGGGGCTCATGAGGTCGCCCGAGTCGAGCACGATGTCGTGGTGCTCGACGCCGAGCGGCGCGAGGTGCCGCGCCAGGTCGTGCACGTAGGGCGCGTCGGGGGTGTCGCGCATGTCGTCGGGGCTGAAGTGCTCGGTGTACCCGACGAAGTCCACCGAGAACGACCGCAGCGCCCCGCCGTCCCCCTGTTCGCGCAGCGCGCGGGCGGCGAGCGCGGTCACGGCGCTGGAGTCCAGCCCGCCGGACAGCAGGGTGCACAGCGGCACGTCGGAGATGAGCTGGCGCCGCACGATGTCGTCCAGCAGTTCCCGCACCGTGCGGACGGTGGTGTCCAGGTCGTCGGTGTGCTCGCGGGCCTCCAGCCGCCAGTAGCGGTCCCGCGCCACGCCGTCCCTGGTGATCCGCACCGTGCCGCCGGGCCGCACCTCGTACATGCCCTGGTAGACGGCGCTCTCGGGCGACTTGACGAACGCCATGAGCTCGCGCAGGCCCTCGGCGTCCACCACGGCCCTGGCGGCCGGGTTGGCGAGGATGGCCTTGGGCTCGGAGCCGAACAGCACCCCGGCGGGGGTCGGGTAGTAGTAGAGGGGCTTGATCCCCATGCGGTCGCGCACCAGCAGCAGCTCCTCGGCCCCGGTGTCCCAGATGCCGAAGGCGTACATGCCGTTGAGGTGGGACGCGAGGCCGGCGCCCCATTCGAGGTAGGCGCGCAGCACCACCTCGGTGTCGCTGCGCGTCTCGAACCGGTGGCCGCCCGCGACCAGTTCCTCGCGCAGCTCCTGGTAGTTGTAGACCTCGCCGCTGTAGGTGAGGACGGCGGCCGTGCCGTCGCCCCGTCCGGCGGCCATCGGCTGGCGGCCGCCCTCGATGTCGATGATCGCCAGGCGCCGGTGCCCCACCGCGCCGTGCGGGGAGACCCACATCCCCTCGTCGTCCGGTCCCCGGCACGCCATGGTGCCGGTCATCGCCGCCAGCGTGTCCTGCGACTCCCGCAGGTCACCCGAATAGTCGACCCACCCACAGATTCCGCACATCTCGACGACCCCACGTCTCGTCGGTAGCAGATTTGCCGTTCTCCCTGGTCAAACTCCTCCCAGCGTGCCCCAACGCCCGCCGTGACCGGACGGCGGCCCCCTCCGTGGCGCATCTGACAGCGTGGGCGAAGATGGTCCGGTGAACGTTCGCCCGGTCTCCCCCTCGGCCCTGGTGGACCTGCTCGCCGACCGCATCGCCGGTGTCCCCGGGGATTCGTGGGTGCGGGCGGCGATCGACGGCGCGCCGGCCACCCGGCCGGACGATCTGGCCGACGCGCTCGTCGGCCCCCTGCGGCTGCGGGGCCGCGAGGTGCTCCGGGTCCCGGCCGCCGGCTTCCTCCGCCCCGCGTCGCTGCGCTTCGAGCACGGCCGCACCGACCCGGACTCCTACTACTCCGGCTGGCTCGACCACGGCGGCCTCACCCGCGAGGTGCTCGCCCCCCTGGACCCCGGTGGCACCGGCAAGGTGCTGCCGTCCCTGTGGGACACCGCCACCGATCGCGCCACCAGGGCCCCGTACGTCACGCTGCCGCCGGGCGCGGTGCTGCTGCTGTCCGGCACGCTGCTGCTCGGGCACTGGCTGCCGTTCGAGGTGACCGCGCACCTGTGGATGTCGCCGGCCGCCCTGGCCCGCCGCACCCCGCCCGAGGAGCACTGGACGCTGCCCGCCTTCGCCCGCTACGAGGAGGAGGTCGCCCCGGCGGACACGGCCGACCTGGTGGTCCGCGTGGACGACCCCCGTCACCCGGCTCTGATCGTCCGTTCCTGAGGTCACGGGGAAACGGTGTCCTGGAGGGCCGTTTCACGAAAATTTCATGCCGTTTCATCCGATGAATGGCGCGAAACCGGCCGATCATGGGCCCCACCTGCAGTGGGATCGCTCCCACGGGGTGGGTCCGAATACCTCCCGCACCGCACGGTTTCCTCCGGGGTGAGAGGCGACTTACAGTTTTTCCCGCGTGAGCGCTTTCGCATTCGCTGGTCGGCAGTCGGCGGCTGTTCGCCCCACGGCGGCGACCGGTTACTTCACGGGTTCTCGGTGACCCCTCCACGTGCTTGTCGTTCGAGCTCGCTTCACGCGTGCCTGACGTGCTGCCGCGATGGACGTGCCCTGGGGGGCTGCCGAGGACCTCCAGACGTAACCTCTGAAAGGTTGTTGATGAGACAGAGACGGAAGTTCTCACTCGGTGGCGTGGCCGCTTTGATAGCGGCCATGCTGGTGGTCGTGCTCCTGCCGAGCTCGGCCTCGGCGCACGGCGCCATGATGATTCCCGGCAGCCGCACCTACCTGTGCTGGCTGGACAGTGTCGGCACCAGCGGTGGAGCCAACCCCACCAACCCCGCGTGCCAGGCCGCCGTGGCCCAGAGCGGCACCAACTCGATCTACAACTGGTTCGCCGTCCTGCGCTCCGACGGCGCCGGCCGGATGAGCGGGTTCATCCCCGACGGCAAGCTCTGCAGCGGCGCCGCGACCGTGTACAACTTCAGCGGCTACGACCTGGCCCGCACCGACTGGCCGGTGACCCACCTCACCGCCGGGGCCAACATCCAGTTCCGCTACAACAAGTGGGCGGCCCACCCGGGCACGTTCCGTACCTACATCACCAAGGACTCCTGGAGCCCGACCCGCGCGCTGGCGTGGAGCGACCTGGAGTCCACGCCCTTCTACGCCGCCACCGACCCGCCGAGCGTCGGCCCCGTCGGCAGCGTGGACGGCTACTACTACTGGAACGCCCGCCTGCCCAGCGGTAAGAGCGGCCGTCACATCATCTACTCGGTGTGGCAGCGCTCGGACAGCAACGAGACCTTCTACAACTGCTCCGACGTCGTCTTCGACGGCGGCAACGGCGAGGTCACCGGCATCCGCGGCACCGGCGGCACCCAGACCCCGACCGCGACCCCCACCGTGTCGCCGTCCGTCACCCCGACCGGCAACAACCCCGGCGGCTGCTCGGCCACCTTCCGCACCGTCAGCACCTGGAGCGGCGGCTACCAGGCCGAGGTGACCGTCCGCAACACCGGCAACAGCGGGATCAGCAGCTGGACGGCGGGCTGGAGCCTCAACTCCGGCACGACCATCAACAGCCTCTGGAACGGCTCCTACACGCTGAACGGCGGCTCGATCTCCGTGAAGAACGCCGCGCACAACGGCAGCCTCGGCGCCAACGCCACCACGACCTTCGGGTACGTGGCGCAGGGTTCGCCCGGCACGCCGAGCCTCACCTGCACCAGCCCCTGACGCTCTCCTTCGGGTGAGCCGACGGGGTCGTGAGTGACTCCCGGGCGGCACCCGGCTCCGGCACAGCCCGGGGCCGGGTGCCGCCCGATCCGCGTCGGGAGCCGGGCACGGCGGGCGCGGCGTGAACTCCCGGTGAAGGGACGGTGGAGTGCTTGCGGCCTCTGATCGCGTTCGGGTTCGCTTGAGAGCATGAGCCCCACTTCGTCCCCGGACGGCGCCCGCGCGCGTTCATGGCCCGACGTGGACGCCGTCGGCCCCGCGGTGAGCGAGCCCGTGATCGCCTACCGCACGGTCGAGCGCGACCCGAACGGCGAGCTGGCGCACGAGGGCAACCGCGTGCCGGACATCGTGGCCCTGGACGCCCGCACCCTCGTGGTGGCCTGGCGGGCGGGTGTGTCCGACCCCCGCGACCCCGCGCCGACCGACCAGGGGTCCATCCTGTTCGCCCGCTCCACCGACGGCGGCAGGACGTGGCGCACCGGCACCCTGGCCCAGGCCACCGCCACGCACCGGTACCACTACGTGATCTTCCTGAACGACGGCGGCACGCTGTACGCCCTGCTCGGCCGCATCACCGTCGCCGCCGACCGCGACGCCGAGGGCGAGGTGAACGGCTTCCCGGTCACGATGACCGCCAAGCGCAGCGTGGACGGCGGGCGCACCTGGTCCGGCTTCCCGGTCACCGTGGACGTCCCCGCCAACCGGGCCGGGGTGGTGCTCGCCGGCAAACCCCTCTGGTACGACGGCCTGTGGCTGCTCCCCTACTGGCGCGAGGCGGGCGGCGTGACGCGGGCCGGCGTGCTGCGCTCGGCCGACCTGTCCCGCTGGACCTCCGGGGCGCTGGCCGCCAACCCGCCCGGCGTGCGCGCCGAGGAGCCCCAGCTCGTCGTCTCGCAGGACGACCCCGGCACGCTGCTCATGGTGTCGCGCACGCTGGACCTCACCGGCGGCACCTCCGCCGAGGACCGGGACGCCTACTACCGCACGCACGCCGTCTACGCCGCGATCACCACCAGCGCCGACGGCGGCCTCACCTGGGCTCCCATGACCCTCGACCGGGACCTGCCGAACTACTTCGTCAAGCCGTTCTTCGCCAAGGACGCCGAGGGCCGCTACCTCACGATCTACAACACGCTGGCCGGGCCGTTCACCGGCCCCGCGTCCGGCAAGCCCGAGCAGTACCGCGAGGTGCTGTGCTACAAGCTCAAGCGCCCCGGCGCCCCCTGGGGCCCCGGCCGGCTGTTCGCCGACGGCGCCCGCCTCACCAAGGGCGCGGCCCGCGGCTGGGACGTCTACGCCAGCGCCGACGAGTACGAGCCGGGCCGTTTCTACGTCACCTGGGAGCACAACCAGACCAACATCAAGGTCGCGCGCCTGGACGTCTCTGACGCCTTCACCGGCGTCGGCCCCACGTGGGACGACCTGCGGGGCTGGACCGTGACGCCCGGCGGCGGCACCGCGGAGACCGGCCCCGCCGGCAGCCTGCGCCTGGCCAACGCCGGCCCGGCCCCGGCGGGCGCGCAGGGCGCGGCGGGCTTCTCCGGGGTGACGCACCCCTACGGCCCCTCCGGCGGCTTCGTCGTCACGACGCGCGCCCAGGTGACCGCGTACTCGCGGCTGGACCCCGCCACCGGCGCGGGCGCCACGCTCGCCGTCAAGGTCGCCACCGGGTCCCGCCGCCTGATGCTGGCGTTCCAGCAGGACGGCGTGTACTCGTTCGTGCAGGGCACCGCGGGCTGGACGCGGGTGCACGCCCGCCAGGGCGACACCGCCGCCCACGTGTGGCAGGTGTCGGTGGACGGCGACGGCGCGGCGGCCCTGTACCTGGACGGCGCCGAGACCCCCGCCCGGTGGACCGTCGCGGCCTCCCGGGACGCCCCGCAGGTCGCGGTGTGGAGCTCCGGCACCGGCGCGGCGCCCGCGGCGGCCGTGGTGGAGCGGTTCGAGGTGGCCGACAACGTCGCGAGCAGCACCTGGGACACCTTCGGCGACTGGGCACTGGACGGCTCAGGCGGGGCCGCGGAGATCGAGGACGGCCGGCTGCGGCTGCGCAGCATCGGCCGCACCGCCGCACGGGCGTCCCTCGGGCTGGACGTCGCCGAGGGGTGCGACTTCACGCTGGAGTTCCGCGCCTCGGTGGTGGACGACAGCGCGCTGAACCCCGCCACCGGCGAGGGAGTCTGCCTCGGCACCAAGATCGCCAACGGCTACATGCGGCTGATGCTCACCGTGCAGAAATCCGGGGTGTGGACCATCAAGAAGGGCTCGTCCACCTGGGAGAAGGTCTACTCCTCCGCCACGGCGGGGGCGCCGTCCACCTGGCGGGTCCGGGTGGACAGCGCCGGCGTCGCCCGCCTGAGCCGCGACGGGGCCGACACCGGCGCCACCTGGGTCGTGCAGAACAGCCGGGAGAGCCCGCAGATCACCCACTGGGTGACCGGCACCCCCGGCGGCAACGCGGCCGAGGCCCTGGTCGAGTGGACCAGGGTCACGGCCACGCCGGGGTCGTCAGCGCAGGACGCGAGGGTCGGCGCCGAGTCGGTGTGAGAGGCGGATGGTGATGAACTCGTTGTCGTCCGGCTTGCCCGCGGTGCGGCCGGAGGAGAACGGGAAGTTGTTGTCGTTCAGCACGCCGAGGGTGGCGTCGTCCAGGATCACGACGTCCTCGATGGTCTGGAACGGGAAGCGGAAGGTGGCCGGGAAGCCGCCGATCCCCTTGGGGTTGGCGATGTCGAGCAGGTCGGCGACCAGCGTCTTGTCCACCTTGCCGTCGCGGTCGCGGTCGCGCAGGTCGGCGAGGTAGAGCTTCTTGAACAGCGCGGTGTCGCCCTGCCCGCCGTCACGCTCGATGACCAGCATGCGGTTCCTGTCCACGGCGATCATGTCGCCGATGGCGTTCGCCGGGCTTTCGAGCTGGTACACCCAGCGGCGGCCGGTGTAGGAGCGGCCCCGCACGTCGAACTCCGAGATGCGCAGCGCGCCGGCCGGGTCGCCGGCCACCGTGCCCTCCAGCAGCGGGTACAGCTTCCTGCCGTCCACCGAGGCGGCCATGCCCTCGAAGCCCTTGCTGCTCGCGAGGTCGGGCGTGGCGCCGTTCAGGTAGGGGTTCTCCGGGGCCTTCACGCCGGGCAGCGCGATGGGGGCCTCGAGCAGCTTGCCGGTGGCGGAGAAGTGGAGCAGCCACGGGCCGAACTCGTCGCCGATCCACAGCGTGCCGTCGGAGGCCCGCACCATCGACTCGACGTCGAAGTCGGAGCCGGTGAGCTTGCGGTCCGCGCGGGTGAGCGCGAACGGGACACGGCGGTCGGGGTCGGTCAGGTCGACGCCGCCGACGGCGCGGACCTTCCCGGTGCGGAAGTCGGGACGCACGTGCTGCACACGCAGCAGGAAGTCGGCGCTGTTGGCCTTGTTGCCGTACCCGTTGTCGGACAGCACGTCGAAGCTGCCGTCGTCGCGGCGGGCGACACCGCTGAAGCCCTGCACCGGCTGGCCGGGGAACGGCGGGGTGACGCCGTTGACGGGGTCGGTGCCGAGCAGCGACCCGGACGGCTCGCTGCCGGGCACGAAGGTCACCGCGGGCAGCGAGGCGAAACCGGTCAGCGTGGCGCGGCCGAAGGCGCCGTGCCCGTGACCGTGCCCGCCGCGCGCCGCGGTGGCGGCGTCCGGCCCGTCATGCCCCTGGTCGGCCAGCGCCGGGGCGGAAAGGGTCAGGGCCAGTGCGACGGCCCCGAGCCCGATCATGGTTCTTTTCATGGGCGACACGCTAGGGATGCCCGATGACGCGACATACAACACCGGGTGACCCGCCGGTGCCCTGCCAATGGCACCCGATGACCGGCCCGCACGAGGGGCCGGGTCATGACGGATCTCCCTGCCGCATAGGGTGACCAGCACCTTTACCGAACCACCGATGTACGCGGCCCGACTCTTCGACTACTATCGGTAGCCAACTGCATGCTACACGTAGTGGGGCGGTGCGTTGGCGGAGCGCTGGTGCGACGGGCGGGCGATCGCGCGCGCCCTGGTGTCGGCCGCCGCCGTCCTGCTGCTCCTGCACGGTGTCGGCGCCCACTCCCCCGCCCCGCTCGGCCCGGCCTGGCTCCCGCACGGGCAGGCCGCGCCGGCGGTGCTGCCGATGGTGCCGGTGGACGGCCCGGTCCCGGCCTCCGACCAGGACGGCTGCCCCAAGCAGGGCGAGCAGACCGGCGAGTCCGGCTGGGTGAAGCCGCCACCGCCGCCGTGCCGCGACTGCGGGCGGCGGGCCCGCAGGCGCGACGCCCTCGGTGAGGCCGCCCTGGCCGCCCGTGCCGCGCGGGCCCGCCGGGGCCGCCGCTCCAAGGTCCGCGCGGGCCGCGGCACGAGGCCCCTGCTCCCGGTCTTCCGCTGCTGACGGACAGGCACGCCATCAGGTCCTGCCCTCTTTCCGTCCTCAGCACGAAGGAGTCCTCCGTCATGCAGTCGTTGATCGACCATGCCCGCACGTTCCACCAGAGGCTCAGCGGCGACCGGGAGCGGACGGCCGTCCCCGAGGAGGGCGTCTCGCCGCAGGCGATGTTCATCACCTGCTCCGACGCCCACGTCATCCCCTCGCTGATCACCGGGGCCAGGCCCGGTGAGCTGGTGGAGCTGCGCACCGCGGGCAACGTCATCCCGCCGTACCGCATCGGCCGGCTCACCGCCGAGGCGGCCACCATCGAGTACGCCGTCAACATCCTCGGTGTCGAGGACCTCATCGTCTGCGGCCACACCCGCTGCGGCGCGGTCCAGGGCCGGGTCCGCTCCTGGACGTTGCGCTCGGCGCCGACCACGCGATGGTGGCTGCTGCAGACGCACCGCTGGCGGGAATGGCCCGGCTGCGGCGACGAGGACCCCGGGCGGGCCCACCTGATCGCGCAGCTCGACAAGCTGCGCCGCTACCCGCGGGTGGCCCGGCGCCTGGCCGCCGGGCGGCTGCGCCTGCACGGCTGGTTCTACGAGGTCGACACCGGCGTGGTGTCCAACTACCGGCCCGACGCCCGCGTCTTCACCCCTCTGTGAGCACCCGGCCCTCCGCGCCGCGCCGGGGCCCGGTGAGTGGCCCGGCGCGGGGCGGAGGCCGTCGTACGCTTCCGTCCGGTCCGAGGGTCGACAGGACGGGGACGACTTCTTACACTTCGACATATGAAGAGTCGTTCAACTGTCGTTGCTCTGGACCCCGACAGCTGCCCGGCGCCGGTCGTGGACGCCGAGCGGGTCTCCTCGGTGCGCCAGAGCCTGCCCGCCGAGGACACGGTGCAGGACCTCGCCCAGGTGTTCGGCCTTCTCGCCGACCCCGGCCGGCTGCGCATGATGGCGGCGCTGCTTGAGGGCGGCGAGATGTGCGTGTGCGATCTCGCCGCCGCCACCGGGCAGAGCATGTCGGGCGCCTCGCACGCGCTGCGGCTGCTGCGCATGCGCCGCGTGGTGAAGGTCCGCAGGTCCGGCCGCATGGCGTACTACAGCCTCGCCGACGGCCACGTCCGCATGCTGTTCGACCTCGCCATCACCCATGCCCGGCACACCGAGGCGGAGCGGTCCGATGGGTGACACCCGGGTGCCCGCGGACGGCGCGGACCGCGGCCCCCGGTTCTGGCGCGTCCTCGGGCGCGGCCACGGCCACGGGCACGGGCAGGCGGCGGGGCACGGGCACGGCGTCTCCGCCGGGGCGGACCGGCGCTACCTGCTCGGGGCGCTGGCGCTGATCGTCGGCTTCATGGCGGCCGAGGTGGTCGTCGGCGTCATCGCCCGGTCGCTGGCGCTGATCTCGGACGCCGGGCACATGCTGACCGACGCGATCGCCATCGCGTTCGCGCTTGTCGCCATGCGCATCGCCCAGCGGCCCCCGCAGGGCGGCTTCACCTACGGCCTCAAGCGCGCCGAGATCATCTCCGCGCAGATCAACGGCATCACCCTGCTGCTGCTCAGCGTGTACTTCATCGTGGAGGGCGTCAGCCGCCTGGTCACGCCGCCACAGGTGGAGGCCGTCTTCGTGGTGGTCACCGGCGTCGCGGGCATCGTGGTCAACATCGCGGCGACGTGGCTGCTCGGCCGGGCCGACCGCTCCAGCCTGAACGTCGAGGGCGCCTTCCAGCACGTGCTCAACGACCTGTACGCCTTCGTCGCCACCACCGCCGCCGGCGTGGTCATCTGGCTGACCGGCTGGGGCCGCGCCGACGCCCTGGCCGCCCTGGTGGTCGCCGGCCTGATGCTCAAGGCCGGGTGGGGCCTGGTACGCGACTCGGGCCGGGTGTTCATGGAGGCCGCGCCCGCCGGCATGAACCCCGCCGAGATCGGCAGGCGGACGGCCGCGCTGGACCAGGTGGTCGAGGTGCACGACCTGCACATCTGGGAGGTCACCTCCGGGTACGCCGCCCTGTCCGCGCACGTCCTCGTGGCGCCGGGCGCCGACTGCCACGCCGTCCGGCTCCGGGCCGAGCGCATGTTCCACGACGAGTACGGCATCGGGCACACCACGCTCCAAGTGGACCACGCCCTGCCGGAGCTGCTCACCATCGGTCCCGTCGAGGGCCACTGCGCCGACCCCCACGGCCCGGTGCACCGCCCCGACCCGCGGCGGTGCCCCGAGGACGACGCCCGCTGAGCCCCGCGGCGGGCGGACCCGGAAAGCCGCGAAGCCCCGCCGAGGCCCTCAGCAGGGCGGTGACAGGACGCCGGAGCTCTCGGCCTCGGCGATGGCCCAGGCGGCGTTGACGAGGCCGATGTGGCTGAACGCCTGCGGGAAGTTGCCGAGCAACTCTCCGGTGTGGGGGCAGACCTCCTCCGACATCAGGCCCACGTCGTTGACGTACGTCACGGCACGGCGGAACACGTCGTGGGCCTCCTCCACCCGCCCTGCCATGGCGAGCGCGTGCGCCAGCCAGAACGTGCACAGCAGGAACGCCCCCTCCTCGCCCTCCAGCCCGTCGTCCGCCCGGTACCGGTACACCAGCCCGTTCCGGTCCGTCAGCCGGGACGCGATCGCCTCGATGGTGGCCAGCATCCGCGGGTCGCCGGCGGGCAGGAAACCGACGATCGGCATCATCAGCGCGGAGGCGTCCAGCGCCGAGGACCCGAACGCCTGGGTGAAGGCGCCCGCGACGTCGCTCCAGCCCTCGGTGAGGATCGCCTCGCGGATCTCCTCGCGCGCTGCCGTCCATTCCTGGACGTGGTGCGCGGCCCGCAGCCGGGCGGCCATCGCGATGGCCCGGTCCACGGCCACCCAGCACATCAGCTTGGAGTGCAGGAAGTGCCGGGGTTCGCCGCGGACCTCCCAGATGCCGTGGTCGGGCTCGCGCCACTGGCACACGGCCGCGTCGGCGAGCGCGGTGAGGAACGCGCGGGCCTCCGGCTCGAACTCGCGGATCTGCCCGGACAGCCGGTGCACGGCGTCGAGCAGCTCGCCGTACACGTCCACCTGCGCCTGCCGCCACGCGTCGTTGCCCACCCTCACGGGGCTGCTGCCCCGCCAGCCGCGCAGGTGCGGCATTTCGTGCTCGGTGAGATCCCACCCGGCGCGGATGCCGACCACGATCTGCAGCGCCCGCTCGGGGACGTACGTCGCCGCCGCCGTGGTCATGAACGCCAGGAAGTCGTCGGCCTCGTCCGGGCACGCCGCCACCCACAGGGCGTTCAGGGTGAAGCTGGCGTCCCTGACCCAGGAGTACCGGTAGTCCCAGTTGCGGGAGCCGCCCGGCTCCTCGGGGAGCGAGGTGGTGGGCGCGGCCACGACGGCGCCGGTGGGCTGGTAGGTGAGGGCCTGGAGCACCCGGCCGGAGTGGCTCACCAGGTCGCGGTACGGGCCGTGGTAGCGCTGGTGGGCGTCCGACCAGTTCTGCCAGGCGACCGCGGTGGCGGCGAACCGCCCGGCGATCTCCCCGTCGCTCCAGACCAGCGGCACCGGATCGCCCACACGGGCGCCGTGCAGGGCGAACCGCAACGTCATGCCCTCACTCATCGGGATGACGGCACGCGCCTCCTGCCCGGAGATGTGGAGATCGACCGGCGAGGAGAGCACGAGCTGCTGCGGGCCGCCCCGGGCCCGCACGCCGCCGCGCACGGCGGACAGCAGCGGCGCGATCATGCCGTACGACGGGCGCGGGCGGTAGCGGATCGCCGCGTCCACCGTGCCCCGGGGGCAGCTCACCACCCGGGCCAGCACATGGGGGGCGTCGGCGCCGAGCCGGTGCACGTCCAGGCTGTCCCCGGTCAGCATGGCGTCGGTGACCACGAGGGTGCCCGACGCCGTCTCGAAGGTCGTCTCCAGCACCATGGTGACACCGACGTACCGCCGGGACACGCGGTAGTCGCCGGGGCCGCCGGCGGGGCGGATGGACCAGTGGCCGGCCTGCTCGTCCAGCAGGGCGGCGAACACCGAGGGGCTGTCGAAGCGGGGCAGGCACAACCAGTCGACCGACCCGTCCCGCGCGACCAGCGCGGCCGAATGCCGGTCCGACACCATCGCGTAGTCGGCGATCGCCTTGTTCGTCATGCCCCGGCCGGCCCCCCGTTCCCACCCGCCTTATCTGCACATATACCCCCATTACCGAAACAGCGGTAAGAGGCATGGCGTAAAACGTCAGGCGTCGTAGTCGACGATCACCCGGGGGGTCGCCGGGACGGCCTGGCAGGTGAGGACGTACCCGGCGCGGATCTCGGCGGGGTCGAGGGCGTAGTCGCGGCGCATGCCGGCCCGGCCCTCCAGGACCTTGGCACGGCAGGTGCCGCAGACGCCGCCGGTGCAGGCGAACGGCACCTCCGGGCGCACCCGCCGCACGGCCTCCAGCACCGTGACGCCCCCGCCGGCCGTGACCGTCGTGGCCCGCCCGTCCAGGACGGCCGTCACCTCGCTCGCGCCGGCCCGCGGCTCCCCCGCCGGGGCGCGGGCGGGCGGGTCCTCCACGTAGAACAGTTCCTGGTGGATCCGGGCGGCGGGCACCCCGAGCCCGGCGAGCACCTGCCGCGCGCCGGTCACCATGGCGTACGGCCCGCACAACCACCAGTGGCCCACCTCGGCGACCGGGGTGAGCGCGGGCAGCAGCGCCCGCAGGCGCGGCGGGTCGAGGCGGCCGGTGAGCAGCTCGGCCCCGCGCGCCTCCCGGGAGAACACGTGCACCAGGTGCACCCGCGCGGGCGCGGAGTCCTTCAGGTCGGCCAGCTCCTCGGCGAACATCACCGTGGCCGCGCTCCGGTTCCCGTAGAACAACGTCACCCGGCTGCCCGGGCAGTGGAGCGCGGTCGCGGCGATCGACAACACCGGCGTGATCCCCGACCCCGCCGCCACGAACACGTGATGCGCCGGCCGTTCGAGATCGGCCACGAACCCCCCGGCCGGCGGCGCCGCCTCCACCCGGTCCCCCGCCCGCACCCGCCGCACCAGCCAGGTGGAGAACACCCCTCCGGGGATCTCCCGCACCCCGATCCGCAGCGCCCCGCCCTCCGGCGAGCAGATCGAGTACGACCGCCGCTCCTCCCGTCCCTCGACGACGGCCCGCACCGTGAGCGCCTGCCCCGCCCGGAACGCGTACCGCCCGGCGAGCTCCTCCGGCACCTCGAACGTGATCGCCACCGCGTCCGCGCAGAGCCGATCCACCCGCGCCACCGTCAGCGCCGCGAACTCCACCCCACGCCCGGCCCGCACCCCGGTCAGCGTCACCGCGGCACCTCCCCCCGCCCGCGCATCTCAGATCTCCTTGACGTGTTCGAACGGCTCGTGGCAGACGCGGCAGCGCCACAGGGCCGTGCAGGCGGTGGGGCCGAAGCGGGAGATCTCCTCGGTGTCCTGTGCGCCGCAGCGGAGGCAGGGCGGGCGGGGACGCCCGAGGGTCACCGGGACCGGGCCGGCGGGGCGGGGCGCCGGGCCGGGCGGGGCGATGCCGGACTCGGCGAGCTTCCTGCGGCCGTCAGGGCCGATCCAGTCGGTGGTCCAGGGCGGGGACAACGACACCCGGATCTCCACGTCGCCGTACCCGGCCTCCCGCAGGGCGGCGCGAAGATCGGCCCGGATGGCGTCCATCGCCGGGCAGCCGCTGTAGGTCGGGGTCACGGTCACCACGACCCGGCCGTCCCTCTCCTCCACGTCGCGCAGGATGCCGAGATCGCCGAGCGTGAGCATCGGCATCTCCGGGTCGGCCACCCGGCCGGCCACCCGCCACAGCTCGGCCGCGCTCACCACGTCGCCCCCGGGTGCGCGCGGGCCACGGACTGCATCTCGATCAGCAGGTCCGTCAGGGCGGGGGTGTGGACGCCCTCGCGGCCGGCCGGGGCGAGGCAGGGAGGCGGCGGGGCGGGGACGGGGACGGTGGCGGCGGTCAGGACCCCGGTGAGGACGGTCTCGACGTCGGGGCGCAGGGACGCGGGGTCGGCGGCGACACCCGCGGCGGCGAGGCGGAGCTCGACGGGGGACGGGGCGAACAGCTCGGCGGTGGACGGCCAGACCGCGGCGAGGCCCTCGATCACGCGCTCCCGGGAGTACGCGGTGCCGTCACCGAGCCGCACCACCCACCCGGCGGCGTACTCGCGGTGGTAGGCCATCTCCTTCACCCCCTTGGCGGCCACGGCCGCCAGCGCCGGATCGCGGGACCCGGTCAGCCGCCCGAGCAGGGCCAGCCGCCAGGTGACGAAGAGCAGCAGCCGCGCCATGGCGTGCGCGAAGTCGCCGTTCGGGGCCTCGGCCAGCCGGACGTTGCGGAACTCCCCCGGCCCGCGCCCGAACGCCAGCGTGTCCTCGTCCCGCCCTGACCCGTCCACCGCCCCGGCCCGCGACAGCAGCGGCCGGGCCTGCCCGAGCAGGTCCAGCGCGATGTTGGCCAGCGCCACCTCCTCCTCCAGCTCGGGCGCCCGCGTCACCCACTCCTGCAGCCGGTGCGACATCACGAGGGCGTCGTCCCCGAGCATCAGGCAGTACGCCCCGAGGTCCACCCCGCGGACCCCGCCGGGCACCTCGCCGCCGGCCTCCGCGTACGGATCGGCGAGGCCGGTGCCGTGGGGATCGTCGTAGGCAGGCATGGCGGGCTCACATGTGCGGGACGTCGTCGGGGATGGTGTAGAAGGTCGGGTGCCGGTAGACCTTGTCGGCGCTGGGCGCGAAGAACGGGTCCTTCTCGTCGGGGCTGGTGGCCGCGATGCGGTCCGAGCGCACCACCCAGATGCTGGCGCCCTCCCCCCGGCGGGTGTACAGGTCGCGGGCGTGCCGCAGCGCGGTCTCGTCGTCGGCGGCGTGCAGGGAGCCGACGTGCACGTGACTCAGGCCGCGCCTGCCCCGCACGAACACCTCGTACAGCGGCCATTCGCTCATGCCGCCACCTCCCTGGCGTGCTTGGCCGCGTGCGCGGCGGCGGCCTCCCGCACCCAGGCGCCGTCCTCGTGCGCGGCGCGGCGCACCGCGATGCGCCGCGCGTTGCACGGCCCGCCGCCCTCGATCACGCGCTTGAGCTCCGACCAGTCGATCTGCCCGAAGTCGTGGTGGCCGCGCCCGGCGTTCCACCGCAGCTCGGGGTCGGGCAGGGTGACGCCGAGTGCCCGCGCCTGCGGCACGGTGATGTCCACGAACCGCTGGCGCAGCTCGTCGTTGGTGTGCCGCTTGATCTTCCAGGCCATCGACCTGGCGGTGTTGGGCGAGGAGGCGTCCGGCGGGCCGAACATCATCAGGGACGGCCACCACCAGCGGTCCACGGCGTCCTGCACCATCGCGCGCTGCGCCGCCGTGCCCGCCATCATGGCCGTCAGCAGCTCGTACCCCTGCCGCTGGTGGAACGACTCCTCCTTGCAGATGCGGATCATCGCGCGGGCGTACGGCCCGTAGGAGCTGCGGCACAGCGGCACCTGGTTGCAGATCGCCGCGCCGTCCACCAGCCAGCCGATCACCCCCACGTCGGCGTACGTCAGCGTGGGGTAGTTGAAGATCGACGAGTACTTCTGCCGTCCCTCGATGAGCATCTCGGTGAGCTCGGCCCGGTCGGCGCCGAGGGTCTCCGCGGCGGAGTACAGGTACAGCCCGTGGCCCGCCTCGTCCTGCACCTTGGCGAGCAGGATGGCCTTGCGGCGCAGGGACGGGGCACGGGTGATCCACTCGCCCTCGGGCTGCATGCCGATGATCTCGGAGTGGGCGTGCTGGGCGATCTGCCGCACCATGGTGGCGCGGTAGCCGTCGGGCATCCAGTCGCGGGGCTCCACCCGGCGGTCCGACGCGATCGTCCGCTCGAAGTGTTCTTCCAGGTCAGCCATGCGGCGCCACCCCTATACCGAATGGTCGGTCAGTTATCCAGTCTCGCCCGCCCCTCCCTCGGGCGCAACCCCGGGCCGCCGGGCCACCATGGTGAGCACGTCGTACGCCGCCACCACCGCGCCGTGCTGGTTGGTCACCTCGGCGTCCCAGCGCACCTCGCCGTACGGCGCGCCGGCGCGGGGGTCCACGTGTTCGGCGGTGAGCGTGACCGTGAGCTCGTCGCCGGGGTAGACCGGGGTGCGGAACCGGAGGTTCTCCAGGCCGTAGTTGGCCAGCACCGGGCCGGGCTCGGGGTCCACGAACAGCCCGGCGGCCAGCGAGAGGACCAGGTAGCCGTGCGCCACCCGGCCGTCGAAGAAGGGGTTGGCCCGCGCCGCCTCCTCGTCCATGTGCGCGTAGAACGTGTCGCCGGTGAGCGCGGCGAACCGCTCGATGTCCTCCAGCGTGACCCGGCGCGGCCCCGCCGCCACGGTGTCCCCCGGCCGCAGGTCCTCCAGGTGCTTGCGGAACGGGTGCGGCCCGCCCGTGGCGCGCGGCGCCCCCGTCACCCACCGGCCGGTGACCGCCGCCAGGGTGGCGGGCGAGCCCTGCACCGCCGTGCGGTGCATGTGGCGCAGCACGCCTCTGAGGCCGCCCAGCTCCTCGCCGCCCCCGGCCCGCCCAGGGCCGCCGTGCACCAGCGAGGGCAGCGGCGAGCCGTGGCCGGTGGACTCGGCGGCCGACGCCGCGTCGAGCACCAGCAGCCGGCCGTGCCAGGGCGCGAGGCCGAGCACCACCGCGCGGGCGAAGGCCGGGTCGCCGGTCACCACCGACCCGGTGAGGCTGCCCCGCCCCCGGGCGGCCAGCTCGATCGCGTCGTCCGCCGTGCCGTACGGCATGAGCGTGCTCACCGGGCCGAACGCCTCCACCTCGTGCGGCTCTGGCCTGCCCGGGTCGGCGGCCCGCAGCAGCACCGGCGACAGGAACGCGCCCGTGCCGGGGTCGGCGCCGGCGACCTCCACCCGGTCGGGGTCGCCGTACACGACGGTGCCCGCCGCGGTCAGCTCCTTGAGCGCGCGCCGCACCTCGTCGCGTTGCGCGAGGCTCACCAGCGGGCCCATGCGGGTGTCCGGGTGCGCCGGGTGGCCGACCGTGACGGCGGCGAGACGCGCGGCCACCGCCTCCGCCACCGCGCCGAGCAGCGGCGCCGGGACCAGCGCCCGGCGGATCGCGGTGCACTTCTGGCCCGCCTTGACGGTCATCTCGGTGACGAGCTGATCGACGAACAGGCCGAACTCCGCGCCGCCGGGCCCGGCGTCCGGGCCGAGGATCGAGCAGTTCAGGGAGTCGGCCTCGGCGGTGAAGCGCGCCGCGCGGGCCGCGACCACCGGGTGGGCCCGCAGCGCGCGGGCCGTGGCGGCCGAGCCGGTGAACGCCACGAGGTCCTGCTCGGTGAGGTGGTCGAGCAGCCCACGGGCGTCCCCGCAGAAGAGCTGCACCGCGCCGTCCGGCAGCAGGCCCGACCCGGCGATCAGCTCCACGAGCCGCACGGTGACGTACGCCGACGGCGCGGCCGGCTTGATCAGGGACGGCATGCCCGCGAGCAGGGCAGGGGCGAGCTTCTCCAGCGGGCCCCACACCGGGAAGTTGAACGCGTTGATCTGCACCGCCACCCCGCGCATCGGCGTCATGACGTGCTGGGCGGCGAAGTGACCTCCCTTGCCGAGCGGCTCCGCCGGGCCCTCGGTGAGCACCGTGTCGTCCGGCAGCTCGCGGCGCCCCCGGCTCGCGTAGGAGAACAGCACGCCGATGCCGCCGTCCACGTCGAACCGGGCGTCGGCGGGTGTGGCGCCGGTGCGCAGCGACGGCTCGTACAGCTGCTCGCGGTGCTCGCGCAGGTAGGTGGCCAGGGACTTCAGCAGCGCGGCCCGCTGGTGGAAGGTCATGGCCCGCAGCGCGGGGCCGCCGGCGCGGCGGCCGTACTCCAGCGCGGCGGCGAAATCGGTGCCCTCGGCGGAGAACCGGGCGACCTCCTCGCCGGTGGCCGCGTCACGGAGCGGGACCCCCTCGTCCCGGGGTACGTGCCAGGAACCACGGAGAAGACTTGCGAGCGGGGCCATCCGGGACCTCCTCGTCGAGGATCCGCTGACATTCCCTCGTGATGAATACTAACCCGGCGTGTCCGGCCGCCTACCGCCGCCAAGTCGCTTGCCCGGCCGCCCGGCCACCGGCCACGATGGACCTGACCTCGATGAACGGACGGTGCTGCGATGACCATCGGGCGCGTCACCACCCCACGCCGCGGCCGCCCCGGGTACGACCTCGAATCACTGCTCGCCGTCGCGGTCACGGTGTTCAACGAACGGGGCTACGAGGCCACCACCATGGAGGATCTGTCCCGGCGCCTCGGCATCACCAAGTCCGCGATCTACCACCACGTGACCGGCAAGGACGAGTTGCTGCGGCTGGCCGTGGACCGTGCACTCGACGGGCTGTTCGAGGCCGCCACCGAGGCCGCCGCCATGCCGGGCCCCGCCATCGACCGGCTGGAACACCTGGTGCGGCGCAGCGTGCACGTGCTGGTGGACCGGCTGCCGTTCGTCACGCTGCTGCTGAGGGTGCGGGGCAACACCGAGATCGAGCGGCGGGCGCTGGCCCACCGGCGCAGGTTCGACCAGATGGTGGGCGCGCTGGTGCGGCAGGCCGAGGAGGAGGGCGACGTGCGGCCGGACGTCGACCCCGCGATCGCGGCGCGCATGCTGTTCGGCCTCGTGAACTCGCTGACCGAGTGGTACCGGCCGCGCGGCGGGGTCGACGCGGACGAACTGGCCGACACCCTGTGCGTGCTGGCCTTCCAGGGACTGCGCCGGGACCCGCCCGCGCCGCGGTGAACCGCACGACGGGACAGGCGCGAGGTGCGAAGAAACACGCGATGCACGGCCATCCATTGAGCAATTTTCGGGAATGGCGGCGATGGGTAGGTGATAATTTACTCACGGTAGCCACAACGGGGAGTGGCGACCACTGGGGTCACAGGGCTTTCACAGTTCGCTCCGAGGTACCGGCCCGCGGGGCCGGGGACATGTCATTCACCTGAACACGCAGGGGGTCCGGTGGCGCACGCGTCGGGATCGGGGCCGCGGACGGAGAGCATCCGCCGGCCGCGCCCATGGACACCGCGTCCCAGCGGCGTCGCCGCCCTCCTCCTCGACGAGGAGGGCCGGGTCACGCAGTGGGGCGGCGCCGCGGCGCGCCTGTTCGGCCGCCCCGCCGAGCGCGCGGTGGGGCACCATCTCATCGACCTGCTGCCCGGCGCCCACGCCGAGACCGTGCTGCGCGCCGTCGCCGACGCCGTGCGCGGCGTGCCGGGCGGCGACGTGCTGCACCTCGACTCAGGGGACGGGCGGACCCGCGAGATCGCGTTCACCTGGGAGCCGCTGACCCGGCCGGGGCCGTGGGGCGCGGTGCTCGTCACCGCCGCCGACGCCGCGCCGGCCGGCGACCCCGGCGGCGAGCGACTCGCACTGCTCCACGAGCTGACCACCCGGGCCGGCGCCACGCTCGACCCGCGGCGCGTCGCCGAGGACGCCGTGGATGTGGCGGTGCCCCGGTTCGCCGACTCGGCGGGCCTGTACGTCGCCGAGGGCCTGCTGCGGGACGAGGCCTACCCCGACCGCGGCGCGGACGGCTCCCTGGCGCTGCGGCGGCTCGCCCTGCGCCTCGCCCCGCGCCATCCCGGGACCCGCGACTGGCCGGGCGCGTTCCCGCCCGGCGAGATCGTCCGCTACTTCGCCCGCCACCCCGCGCACCGCTGCATGGCCACCGGCCGGCCGGTCATCTACACCGCGGACGAGCTGGAGCCCGTCGAGATCGACAAGATCCACGACGTGCTCGGCGGCGCGGGGCCCGCGCTGCTCGACGAGACCACCTTCCTCGCCGTGCCGCTGACGGCGCGCGGCATACTGCTGGGCTTCATCTCGTTCATCCGGGGGCCGGGCCGCCCGCGGTACACCCGCAACGACGTCAAACTCGCCGAGGACCTCGCCGGGCGGGTCGCGGTCTGCCTCGACAACGCCCGCCTGTACAGCCGCGAGCGCCGCATCGCGCAGTCGCTCCAGCAGAACCTCGCGCCGCGCACGCTCACCGCGCCGCCCGGCCTGGAGGTCGCCCACCGTTACCTGCCGGTCAGCACGATGACCGTCGGCGGCGACTGGTACGACCTCATCCCGCTGTCCGACACCCGCATGGCGCTGGTGATGGGCGACGCGATGGGCCACGGCGCCGTCGCGGCCGGGGCGATGAGCCAGCTCCGCGCGTCCGTCCGCACCCTGGCGGGCTTCGACCCGCCGCCGGACGAGGTGCTGCGCCGCCTCGACCTCATGGCCGAGGACCTGGACGCCATCCAGTGCGCGACCTGCCTGTACGCCACCATCGACCTGTCCACCCGCGTGTGCGCGCTGTCGCGGGCCGGGCACCCGCCGCCCATCCTCGTCAACCCCGACGGCACGGCCTCGGTGCTCGACCTGCCGTCCGGCCTCGCGCTCGGCGTCGGCGACCCCGACCACTCGCAGGCGTTCGTCACCACCCAGATCACCATCCCGGCCGGCGGCACGCTGGCGCTGTACACCGACGGCCTGGTGGAGAGCCGCGAGCAGGACATCGACACCGGCATCGCCGCCCTGCTCGAAAGGCTCCGCTCCCCCGGCCCCACCCTGGACGCCACCTGCGCGGCCATCACCGACGCCCTGCCCACCCAGTACGACGACGTGGCCCTGCTGCTGGCCCGCGTCACCTGAGCCCCGCCTCTCAGAAGGCGGTCTTCTCCAGCCAGCGGCCGAGCAGCCCGGTGTCGCCGAACACCTGGTAGCGGGGGTCGGAGGGCGGCACCCGGCCGTATATCAGGAGCAGCAGGTCACTCGCCGCGCCGCGCACCGCGACGTCGCCCTTGCCGTGCCCGTGCGCCCAGATGAAACGCTCGGGGGCCAGCGTGACCATCCACTCGCCGCCCTCGACGTCGGTCGCGTGGAAGTGCAGCGTGCCGTGGTCGTCGAGCTCCCGGAGCGCCGCGACGAACCGCCCCGCCGCGGCGAGGTTGCCGAGGAACTCGTCCACCCCGTCCACCGCGAGGGCCGCCTCCACCCGCGGCTCGAGCCCGAGCGCGAACTCGGCGTCGGCCCGGTGCACCGCCGTCTCGAAGAGCATGCGCCGCGACCAGGTCCCCGCGTCCCGCCCGTCGCTCCACGACCAGACCGGCACGTCCAGCGGCGTCGCCCGCAACGTGTCCACCAGGACCGCGCCGCCCTCGGCGATCCACCGGGGGTAGTCCTTCTCGTCCTCCGGCACCCCCGCCGGGACGTCCCTCGGCCGCACCGGCTCGGTCAGCCGGTTCCGCACGATGTGCTCGACCCACCGGTGCGTGATGCCGACGTGCTTGAGCAGCTTGCCCACCGTCCACCCGGGGCACGTGGGCACGGCGGGCGCCGGGCCGGCCTGCGCCCCGGCCTCGGCGAAGCGGCGGATCTCCGCCTCCAGGGCCGTGCAGTGGTGCTCGTGGGCTCGCGTCCGGCTCATGGGTCCAGAGCGTAGACCCAGCCGGGGCGGGACGGGAACGGGCGGGCGCCACGACATTGACTGGCGATTCGACGGCAGGTACGTTCGCAGTTAATTAAAAGGAAAGCTTCTTAAAAGTTACTTCTCTGACGCGGGGCTCGCCCCCGTACTGACGTCCTGATCGACCCCCCATCTCAGTCAGCCCGATGGACGTGGAGCAGCACATGAACAGAAGATTCCTCACGAGGTTCCTCGCGGCGGCGGCGACACTGCTGATGCCGCTCGGAGCGGTGGTGGCGATGGCGCCCGGAGCGCTCGGGGCGGTGAGCGTGCCGGTCCGGGCCAACGCCGGCGGCCCCGCGGTCACCGACGGCTCGGGGAACTCGTGGGTGGCCGACAAGGCCTACAGCAGCGGGAACTGGGGTTACGACACCTCGTACGGGACCGGCTCCACCGGGAGCGGCATCGCCGGCACGACCGACGACTCGCTCTACCAGAACTACAACACCTTCAACGGGTGGACCGGCTACAAGTTCGACGTGGCCAACGGCACCTACCAGGTGACGCTGAAGATGGTGGAGGACTGGGCGAACGCGGCCGGGCAGCGCCGGTTCGACGTGCGCGCCGAGGGCACGACCGTGCTCACCGCCTTCGACATCTTCGCCTCCTGCGGGGCGCTGACCGCCTGCGACCGCACGTTCTCCGCGACGGTGAGCGACGGGCAGCTCAACGTGCAGTTCAACATGAACGGCGGCGCCAACTACGCCACCGTGTCGGCCATCGCGGTGACCGGCGGGGGCGGCGGGGGCGACACCACGCCGCCGAGCACCCCGGGCAGCCTGCGCTCCACCGGCACGACCTCCTCCAGCGTCTCGCTCGCCTGGAACGCCTCCACCGACAACGTCGGCGTCACCGGCTACAACGTCTACCGCGGCGGCACCCTGGTCACCACCGTCACCGGGACCACCTACACCGACACCGGCCTGAGCGCCGCCACCGCCTACACCTACACCGTGCGCGCCCGCGACGCCGCAGGGAACCTGTCGGCGGTCAGCAACCAGATCAGCGTCACGACCCAGGGCACCGGCGGGGGCGACACCACGCCGCCGAGCACCCCGGGCAGCCTGCGCTCCACCGGCACGACCTCCTCCAGCGTCTCGCTCGCCTGGAACGCCTCCACCGACAACGTCGGCGTCACCGGCTACAACGTCTACCGCGGCGGCACCCTCGTCACCACCGTCACCGGGACCACCTACACCGACACCGGCCTGAGCGCCTCCACCGCCTACACCTACACCGTGCGCGCCCGCGACGCCGCAGGGAACCTGTCGGCCGTGAGCAACCAGATCAGCGCCACCACCCAGCCGGGCGGCGGCGGTGGCGGCAACAAGCTGCTCGGCTACTTCGTGCAGTGGGGTGTGTACCAGCGGGCCTACCACGTCAAGAACATCGACACCAGCGGCTCGGCCGCCAAGCTGGGCTACATCAACTACGCCTTCGGCAACGTCACCAACGGCCAGTGCGCCATCGGCGACTCCTACGCCGACTACGACCGCTTCTACAGCGCGGCCGAGAGCGTGGACGGCGTGGCCGACACCTGGGACACCGGGGCGCTGCGCGGCAGCTTCAACCAGTTGCGCAAGCTCAAGGCCAAGTACCCCGGGCTGAAGATCCTGTGGTCGTTCGGCGGCTGGACCTGGTCAGGCGGCTTCGGCCAGGCGGCGGCCAACCCCACGGCGTTCGCCAACTCCTGCTACAACCTCGTGGAGGACCCGCGCTGGGCCGACGTGTTCGACGGCATCGACATCGACTGGGAGTACCCGAACGCCTGCGGCCTGAGCTGTGACACCAGCGGCTCTGCGGCGTTCCGCACCCTGATGTCGGCGCTGCGCACCCGCTTCGGGCAGAACTACCTGGTCACCGCGGCCATCACCGCCGACGGCTCCAACGGCGGCAAGATCGACGCGGCCGACTACGGCGGCGCCGCGCAGTACATCGACTGGTACAACGTCATGACCTACGACTACTTCGGCGCCTTCGCCCCGCAGGGTCCGACGGCCCCGCACTCACCGCTGACCTCCTACACCGGCATCCCGCAGGCCGGGTTCAACTCCGACGCCGCCATCCAGAAGCTGAAGAGCAAGGGCGTGCCGGCGAGCAAGCTGCTGCTCGGCATCGGGTTCTACGGCCGCGGCTGGACCGGCGTCACGCAGAGCGCGCCGGGCGGCACGGCCACCGGGGCGGCGCCGGGGACGTACGAGGCGGGCATCGAGGACTACAAGGTGCTCAAGACCCGCTGCCCGTCCACCGGCACCGTCGCCGGCACCGCCTACGCCCACTGCGGCAACCAGTGGTGGAGCTACGACACCCCGAGCACCATCGGCGGCAAGATGGGCTACAGCCGTAACCAGGGTCTCGGCGGCGCCTTCTTCTGGGAGCTGTCCGGCGACACCACCAACGGCGAGCTGATCACCGCCATGAGGAACGGCCTGGGCTGACGCCCCTGCCTCCCCGGCGCGGGGAGCCGGGCGCCCGCCCGGCTCCCCGTTCGCCTGTGAAGCTCTCCTACCAGTCCTGCGAGAGGCCGGACATCCGGCGCAGGTACTCGTCCTCGTCGATCTCGCCCGCCGCGTAGCGCCGCCTGAGGATCTCCTTGGGGTCGTCCGTGGCGGGCAGTTCTCTGCGCCGGGCCGAGACCCAGGTGCGGACCAGGATGAGGACGCAACTCAGGATCACCACGACCCCGACGAGTGTCAGCAGAATTCTCACGCCATCCTCCACTTCCCCGCGAACGGCAGCCTATCTCGGCCGCCCGCCGGTCGTCGCGGGTGGCGGGAGCCACAACGGAGTTGTCCACAGGCACGGCGCCCGGCGCGACAACCGGGGCCGGGAGCATGCAGAATCTTCCCCGGACCTTCGATGTCCTCGATATGAAGGCGGGCCAGGAATCGTGACGACCTCCATCCATCAGCAGATCGCCGGCGAGCTCGGCGTGCGGGAACGGCAGGTTCGGGCGGCCGTCGAGCTGCTCGACGGCGGCGCCACCGTGCCGTTCATCGCCCGCTACCGCAAGGAGGCGACCGAGATGCTCGACGACGCGCAGTTGCGCGCCCTCGAGGAGCGGTTGCGTTACCTGCGGGAGCTGGAGGAACGGCGCACCGCGATCCTGGAGTCCGTCCGCTCCCAGGGCAAGCTGGACGACGCCCTGGAAGCGCAGATCATGGCGGCCGACTCCAAGGCCCGGCTGGAGGACATCTACCTGCCGTACAAGCCGAAACGCCGCACCAAGGCCATGATCGCCCGGGAGGCGGGCCTTGAGCCGCTGGCCGACGGCCTGCTGTCCGACCCCACGCGCGACCCGATGGCCGCCGCCGCGGTGTTCGTGGACGCCGACAAGGGGGTGGCGGACGCCGCGGCGGCGCTGGAGGGCGCGCGGGCCATCCTGATCGAGCGGTTCGCCGAGGACGCCGACCTGATCGGGGAGCTGCGCGAGCGCATGTGGACGCGCGGGCGCGTGGTGTCGCGGGTGCGCGACGGCAAGGAGGAGGCGGGCGCCAAGTTCTCCGACTACTTCGACTTCGCCGAGCCGTTCACCAAGCTGCCGTCCCACCGCGTGCTCGCGCTGTTCCGCGGCGAGAAGGAAGAGATCCTCACCCTCACGCTGGAGCCCGACCAGGAGCCCGTCGAGGGGCCGACCGGGTACGAGGCGCGCATCGCCCAGCGGTTCGGCGTCGCCGACCGGGGCAGGCCCGCGGACCGGTGGCTGCTGGACACCGTGCGGTGGGCGTGGCGCACCCGGGTGCTGGTGCATCTCGGCATCGACCTGCGCATGCGGCTGTGGCAGGCCGCCGAGGACGAAGCGGTGCGGGTGTTCGCCGCCAACCTGCGCGACCTGCTGCTCGCCGCCCCGGCGGGCACCCGCGCCACCATGGGGCTGGACCCCGGGCTGCGCACCGGCGTGAAGGTCGCCGTGGTCGACTCCACCGGCCAGGTCGTCGCCACCGAGACCGTTTACCCGCACGAGCCGCGGCGGCGGTGGGACGAGTCGATCGAGGTGCTGGCGCGGCTGGCGCGTCAGCACAAGGTGGAGCTGATCGCCATCGGCAACGGCACCGCGTCACGAGAGACCGACAAGCTGGCCGGGGACCTCATCAAGCGCCACCCCGACCTGCCGCTCACCAAGATCGTGGTGTCCGAGGCCGGCGCGTCGGTGTACTCGGCGTCGCCGTACGCCGCGCAGGAGCTGCCCGAGCTGGACGTGTCGCTGCGCGGCGCGGTGTCCATCGCCCGGCGCCTGCAGGACCCGCTGGCCGAGCTGGTCAAGATCGACCCCAAGTCCATCGGCGTCGGCCAGTACCAGCACGACATCTCGGAGACCAAGCTGTCCCGCTCGCTGGACGCCGTCGTCGAGGACTGTGTGAACGCCGTCGGCGTGGACGTCAACACCGCCTCGGCGCCCCTGCTGACCCGGGTGTCGGGCATCGGCTCCGGCCTCGCCGAGAACATCGTGCTCCACCGCAACTCCAACGGTCCCTTCCGGTCGAGGCGGTCCCTGAAGGACGTCCCCCGGCTCGGCCCGAAGGCGTTCGAGCAGTGTGCGGGCTTCCTGCGCATCCCCGGCGGCGACGACCCCCTGGACGCCTCCAGCGTGCACCCGGAGTCCTACCCGGTGGTCCACCGCATCCTGGACCGCACCGGCGGCCACCTGCGTGAGCTGATCGGCAACGGTTCGGTGCTGCGCTCCCTGAAGCCGTCCGACTTCGCCGACGACACCTTCGGCCTGCCGACCGTCACCGACATCCTGAAGGAGCTGGAGAAGCCCGGCCGCGACCCCCGCCCCGCGTTCCGCGCGGCGACCTTCAAGGAAGGCGTGGACAAGATCTCCGACCTGGAGCCCGGCATGCTCCTCGAAGGCGTCGTCACCAACGTCGCCGCCTTCGGCGCCTTCGTCGACGTCGGCGTCCACCAGGACGGCCTGGTCCACGTCTCGGCCATGTCCAACCGCTTCGTCAAGGACCCTCGCGAGGTCGTCAAGCCCGGTGACATCGTCCGCGTGAAGGTCCTGGACGTCGACATCCCCCGCAAGCGCATCTCCCTCACCCTCCGCCTCGACGACGACACCAAGCCCGCCCCCCGCGCCGAGCGTCCCCAGGACGACCAGCGCCCCCGCGACCGCCGCTCCGGCACCCCCCAGCGCCGCGGCGGCGGCCGTCCGAAGCAGGACCCGCCCCCGAGCGGCGCCCTCGCCGAGGCCCTCCGCAAGGCCGGCCTGGACAAAGGCCTGAACTGACCCCCACCACGCCACACCCCGACCGCCTGGACAAGGGCCTGAGCTCACCCCGGCCGCGCCACACCCCGACCGCCTGGACAAGGGCCTGAGCTCACCCCGGCCGCGCCACACCCCAACCGCCTGGACAAGGGCCTGAGCTCACCCCGGCCGCGCCACACCCCAACCGCCTGGACAAGGGCCTGAGCTCACCCCGGCCGCGCCACACCCCAACCGCCTGGACAAGGGCCTGAGCTCACCCCGGC
>NZ_JBDPMD010000100.1:0-4091 GCF_039871875.1 Sphaerisporangium sp. B11E5
CCCGCCACCAAAAGCAGGCGTCCCGAACCCGTTGACGCCCTCCGCCCCCCCGGTCGCCGCTCCACAGCCCCACGCGACTCCCGCTCAGCCTCACGCGACTCCCGCCCCGCGGCCCGATCCCCCCTCCACTCCGCCGGGCGCCACCCCGCAAGCCCCTCCACCTCCCGCCGCGCCGGGTGGCACCCCGCACACCCTTCCGCCTCCCGCCGCGCCGGGTGGCACCCCGCAAACCCCTCCACCTCCCGCTGCGCCGGACACCGTCCCGCAGCCTTTCCTGGAAGGGGGTGCCTCGCCCTTGGAGCCCTTGATCCCGCCCTCCGCGCCTCCATTCGGACATGAGCCGGCCGGGGCGGGGCCGTGGGCCACGCCGGACGTCGCACGGCCGCGCTTCTGGGCGGAGCGGCCCGCCGCCTTCTACCCCGCCATGCCGGAGCGCTCGGCTGACGGCGGTCACCGGGGGCCGGATCTCGTGCCGCCGGGAGGTGGAGCGCTCGTCTACGGGGTGCGGCTGGCGCGCGGGGTGACGCTCATGCTCGACGGGCGCACGCCGGGCCTGGACGACGTGGCGGCGATCCGGAGCGCCGCGGGGCCGCTGCTCGCCGTCCTCCAGGAGCGGCACCTGGTGGCCGGTCAGGAGCCGGCCGAGCCTGCCGACGCCGGCCCCGACGCCGCTGACACGATCGCCGGAAACCCCGAAGGGATGCAGAGATGAGTGTTCCGATCGCCCCGCTGAAGCCCGGCGAGTACACCCCGCTTCCCGACGCGGGGATCGGCGCGTTGAGCACCGGCAAGGGGAACCTGCCGCTGGAGAGCGTCGAGGTGACGGCGCGCGTCACCGGGCTCACCTCCGGGGTCGAGATGTCCCAGGGGTTCCGCAATCCGCACGACGTGCCGCTGGAGGCGACGTACGTCTTCCCGCTGCCGGACCGCGCGGCGGTGACCGCCTTCCGCATGGAGGCGGACGACCGGGTGATCGAGGGCACGCTGAAGGAACGCGGCGAGGCCAGGCGCGACTACGACGAGGCGATGGCCCAGGGCAAACGAGCCGCCATCGCCGAGGAGGACCGGCCCGACGTCTTCACCATCCGCGTCGGCAACATCGTCCCCGGCGAGCGGGTCACCGTCCGCCTGACCCTCAGCCAGCCCCTCCCCTACGAGGACGGCGCCGCGACGTTCCGGTTCCCGCTGGTCGTTGCCCCCCGCTACATCCCCGGCACGCCCCTTGACGGCGACGCGTCCGGCTCCGGCGTGGCCCCCGACACCGACGCCGTCCCCGACGCCTCCCGCATCACGCCGCCGGTCCTGCTCCCCGGCTTCCCGAACCCTGTCCGGCTGTCCCTGGCCGTCCACGTGGACCCGGCCGGCCTCGACCTGCGTGAACTGCGCTCCAGCCTGCACACCGTCACCGAGGAGAACGGCACCGTCCGCCTCAGCCCCGGCGAGCGCCTGGACCGCGACTTCCTCCTCCGCCTCCAGTTCGCCGCCTCCGCCTCCCTGGAACTGTTCCCCGACACCCCCGGCGACCGCACGGCGTCCCCCCTCTCCGGCACCGCGCCGGGTGAGGGAGAGGCCGGCGTCCATGCCGCGGAGGACGGGGACGGGACGTTCGCGCTCACCGTGCTGCCGCCCGACCTGGACGAGGAGGCCAGGCGACGGCCGCGGGACGTGGCGTTGCTGCTGGACCGGTCAGGCAGCATGACCGGGTGGAAGATCATCGCGGCCCGGCGGGCGGCGGCGCGCATCGTCGACACCCTCACTTCGGAGGACCGGTTCGCGGTCCTGTCGTTCGACTCGGTGGTGGAGCGCCCGCAGGACCTCGGCGCCGGCCTGTCCCCCGCGACCGACCGCAACCGGTACCGCGCCGTCGAGCACCTCTCCCGCCTGGAGGCACGCGGCGGCACCGAGATGCTTGACCCCATGGAGCAGGGCCTGGCCCTCCTCGACGACCCCGGCCGGGACCGCGTCCTGGTCCTGGTCACCGACGGCCAGGTCGGCAACGAGGACCAGATCCTGGAACGGCTCACCACCCGGCTCGCGGCCGTCCGCGTGCACACCGTGGGCATCGACCGCGCCGTCAACGCGGGCTTCCTCGGCAGACTCGCCGGCCTGGGCTCCGGCCGCTGCGAGCTCGTCGAGTCCGAGGACCGCCTTGACGAGGCGATGGAACACATCCACCGCCGCATCGGCTCCCCCCTGGTCACCGCCCTCACCCTGAAGCCCGACGGCCTGAACGTCCTCCCTTCCACCGTCACCCACCTGTCCTCCCTCTACCCCGGCGTCCCCCTCCGCGTCTGGGGCCGCTACCAAGGCCCCGCCCACGGCACCGCGACCATCCACGGCCAAACCCCCACCGGCCACCCCTGGGACCACCACCTCACCGCCGTCCTCCCCACCTCCTCCCCCGCCAGCTCACCTGACGGCGGCGTGACCGCCGACACGCGCGCGGTCGCCGGCACGACCACCGATGGTGGGCAGGCCGGGCTCGGTGGTGTGGTGGACGGGGCGGTGCGGGCCGTTTGGGCTCGGGCCCACCTGCGGAGGCTGGAGGACCGGTACGCGGCCGGGGAGTACGAGCTGGAGCAGGAGATCGTGCGTACCTCGCTGCGGCACGGGGTGTTGTGCCGGTTCACCGCCTTCGTGGCGGTGGACACCCGAGTGGTCACCACTCCGGGTGGGGCGACGCACCGGGTGATCCAGCCCGTGGAGATGCCGAGCGGCTGGGAGATGCCCCTGGCCACGGCACCGATGATGGCCGCCGCACCGGTGGCGTACACCACCGCCGCCGCACCGTCGTTCTTCGGCACCGGCCAGAAGTACCCAGCCGCCGGCCAGGAGATGGTCCAGGGCACTCTGGGCGCCGCCCCCGCGCCACCCCCCGGCGCCGCCCCCGCGCCGCCCACCGGCCCCGGTCCCGGTCCCGCCTCGGCGCCACCCACCGGCCCCGTCCCTGGACCCGCCCCCCGCGGGCGATTCGGCATCGCGAAGCGCATGCCGCGCCCCGCTCCCGGCCTGGTGCGCCACTCCCCCGAGACCATCCGTCCCCAGTTGACGGAGGAACTGTCCCGCCTGCGCGCCAACCAGGACCTGTCCCCCGCCGACCGCATGAGTTACCTGGCCGACCTCGCCAGCCGCCTGTCCGCCCTGGCCACCTACCTAGGCGACGACGGCCCCCTGGCCACCTTGGCCCACGACCTCGAAGCCTGCGAAACCCCCAGCCCCGACATCGACGTCGAGGCCCTCTGGCACCGAGCCCTGACCGTCCTGGCCACGCTCACCAGCGATCTTTCCACCCCACCTCCCACCACCGACCCCCCAGCTCCCCGCCGCCCCTTCTGGAAACGCCCCTGACCCACCCGTCCGTCACGCGGGTCACCGTCACCAGGAGTTGAAGTCCTGTAAGCGCCCCTGACCACCTCTGTCCCTCCGTACATCGCGGGGGCGACGTCGAGGCCCTATGCCACGGCATCGGGCCTCGATGCCCTCGCTCTTTCATCGGCAAACCCGCCACCCACCTCCGACCTCCGACCACCGACCACCGACCACCGACCACCGACCACCGACCACCGACCACCGACACCAGCGTTCGCAGTCCCCTCAAGAAACGACACCACCGCCATCCCCGTCCCTCCGCACATCGCGAGCGACTACGTCGAGACCCAGGGCACGGCACGGGGCCTCGACCGCCCGGCCTCGACCGCTCACCGGAAAATCCACCACCCCCCCCCGCCACCCACCGCCGACCACCGGCATTCGCGGTCCCCTCAGGAAACGACGCCCTCGCCATCTCCGTCGTTCCGTACATCGCGGGGGGCGACGTCGATGTCCTAGGGCACGGCATCCCGGCGCCGGTGGGCGCGGGGTCGCCCCCCACCGCCCTCGCCGCCCCGCACTGGGGAGGCCACGCCTTGGCCCTCTGGCTGCCAGTCGCCGAGATTGGTGGTGTCCCGTTGGAACAAGGTTCTGGCCGGTCCTTCGTCCGTCTCGGGGGGCCGGTCAGGCGTCGGGGCGTTCTTGGGCTTCGGGGGGGAGGGTTCGGTAGGCGGGGCGGAGGATGTCCATCAAGGGGATGTGGCGGACCTTCAGGGGTGGGG
>NZ_JBDPMD010000101.1:0-3504 GCF_039871875.1 Sphaerisporangium sp. B11E5
CCCCAACACCCCCGACCCCTCCCCCGCCGCCCGCGACCAGGCACCCCCCGGCGCCGCCCCAGCCGGCGCCGACCGCGGTCCCGGATACGCCGCGGCACCAGACGGCGGACGCGCCGGCGCCGCACCCGGCGCAGAGAGCCCCGCGGCACCGGACAGCGGACGCGGCGCGACACCCCGCACGACACCGGGCGCGGCACCCGGCGCGGACGGCCACCCGGCGCCTGACAGTCGCCATGGCGCTGCACCCGGCGCCGGACCCGGCGCGGCACCGGACGCGGCCGCCGGCGCAGGCGGCCGGGCGGTCGAGGATGGACGCGGTGCGGCCTCCCGGGCCGGACGAGGCACGGCACCGGACGCGGCCGCCGGCGCAGGCGGCCGGGCAACCCCCGCCGCCGCGGGCGACGCGGCCTCCCGGGCTGGACGAGGCGCCGCACCGGACGCGGCTGCCGGCGCAGGCAGCCAGGCGGCCCCCGCCGCCGCAGGCGACGCGGAACGCGGCGCCGGGCAGGACGCGGAACGCGGCGCCGGGCAGGACGCGGGATCCGGCGCGCCGTCCGCCGCAGAACCCGGCACGGGCCGGGGCGCGGGCCGGTCCTCCGAGCAGGCCGCGGCCTCGACCGCCGCCGCCCAGAGGGCCGGTACCCCGCCATCCGGGGGTTCCTCGACGGCCGGTGGCCGCACTCCCGGCACCCAGAAGCCCGGAGCCCGGACAGCCGGCGGCGAAGCGACCCCCGCCGGGCGCCCCGGCGCGCCCAGCGCCGCGTCCTCCGCGCCGTCCGCCTCAGGCGCTCCCGCGGTCCCGGGCGCCCCGGGGGCTCCGTCCTCCGCAGGAGCGTCTCGCGAGGCGTCCAGCGAAGGCGCCGGCGTCCCGGTGACGGGCAAGCACATCGACGACTTCGCCAAGGCCGCGAAGCAGGGCACCCCCGCCCCACCGACCCCTGCCCAGGCCCCCGCCGACCCGGCCACCGGCAGCCGCCCCTCCCCCGCGGCCCCCGGTGAGAGCGGCCAGGCCGCGGCACCCCGCGCCGCCGCCCCCGGCCACACCGGTGACGACCGAGCCCAGGCCCCGGACGCCGCATCCGGCACCCCCGCCCCCGACGAGCAGGACAGGCCCGCCGACCCGGACGCCGCGCACATGCCCGGCGCGGAAGCAGCGGCTGCCGACGCGGACCGGCCGTCCCCCGGCAAGAGCCGGACCGCCGCAGGCGCGTCCTCCCACGACGGACAGGACAGTGCCGCCGAGCCGGACCCGGCAGAAGTGTACGAGGACGGGGACGTGCACCGTCCGACGCGTGTACCCCGGCCGGGAAGGACGCCGAGCGGGGAAACCCGTCCGGAGAACCGGCCTGACACCAGGCGGCGCCCCTATGGGGCCGGCGCGGCCGACCGAGACCCGTACGTGGTGCCGGAGATGCCCGCCGCCCAGGCGGCCGAGCGCGGCACCACACCCCCCGGCCCGCTGGCCGCCCCTCAAAGCCCCGGCCCGATGACCGCCTCGCCGGGCGGTGAGACGGACCACCCCGCAGAAGCAGCCACTCCTGGAGGTGGGGCCACGTCCACCTCTCGGGCCGGCACAGCCACCGGTTCCGGCGGTGGAACCCGGACCGGCGCGGCCGCCGGTTCGCGCGAAGGAACCACGCACGACCCCCGGACCGGCGCAGCCGCCGGTTCGCACAGCCCGGCCATGGACGCCGGCCGGACCGGCGCGGCCGCCGGCGCCCAGGGTGGAACCCTGCACGCCTCTCGAAGCGGCGGCATCGCCGACGACCGGTGGAGTGCCGCGGAGGACCAGCCAAGCGCCACGACGGCCGGTTCTCGAGGTGGGACGGTGGCCGGGTACCACGACGCCGGGGAGACCGTCCGCGGCGACGCGGACTGGTGGGCCCGCGGGGACGCCGAGGAGGGCGCCCGGGAGCGGGCGTTGCCCGTGCGGACGATCGCCCTGGTCACCGTGCCTGTTGTGCTCGTGGTGGCGGCGGTCGCGCTGTGGCTGGGGATGAGGCAGGCGGAGGAGACCCCCGGGGATCAGCCTGCGGGAGCCGGCGGCAGGACAGCGGTGAGCGAGCCCAGCAGCGGCCCAGGGTCGCCGGGAGGCTCCCCGGACTCCTCAGGGGCGGTCTCGTCGGCCAGCCCGGAGTCCCCCACCGCGTCACCCTCGCTCAGCCCGACACCGGAGCCCACCGGGTCCAGCCCGGCGGACG
Source organism: Sphaerisporangium sp. B11E5 (assembly GCF_039871875.1). NCBI lineage: Bacteria > Bacillati > Actinomycetota > Actinomycetes > Streptosporangiales > Streptosporangiaceae > Sphaerisporangium > Sphaerisporangium sp. B11E5. The sequence goes on from NZ_JBDPMD010000101.1 coordinate 2,202, forward strand.
CACCGGACGGCTGGCACCGGTACAAGGACGGGACCGGCTTCTCGCTGGCCCTGCCGAAAGGCTGGAAGCGCGCCGAGCGCAGAGGCACGCAGATCTACTTCCGCGGCCCGGACCCGGACGCCTTCCTGATGATCGACCAGACCAGCAGCCCGAAGTCCGACGCCGCGAAGGACTGGCGCAACCAGGAACCCGCCGCCCGGGGCCGTTTCCCCGGCTACAAGCTGATCCGCATCAAGGAGGTGGACTACTGGAAGACCGCCGCCGACTGGGAGTTCACCTACAGCGCGAACGGCGGCCGGGCCCACGTGGTCAACCGCGGCTTCGTCACCGACAAGAAGCACGGGTACGCCATCTACTGGAAGACGGCCGACAAGGACTGGAAGAAGATGTACGACCTCTTCGAGACCTTCACCGCCACTTTCAAACCTGACAAGTAATCAATCCGGGCATTCGTCGTATCTTCGGTGGAACGGCCTCCGGATCACGGGGACGCCGGGCGCGTGGCCTGCGCCTGGCGTTTCTTCAATGGGTTCCTACGGGAACCGCGCCCTTACCGGCACAGCAGCCCCCCGCCGGGGGCGCCATCGGCCACCGCTGAGCCGCCCCACAGGACATCGCCCTCCAGGAATACGCGACAGCCGACGCTGGGGAACTGCCACCGGCGTCCGCCTGCCGGTCGGCCGTCACGCGGTTCCAGGTCGTCACCAGGATGGGCACGGGCATGTGATGCTCCACATGACCGTTCAGCCGCCACTCGCCCCCGGTCCTGACCCGCCGCGTCGGCCCTCCCGGCTGGACGAGTCGAACGCCTGTCATCAACCGTCCATTTCCCTGGCCTCACGACACGGCGGAAAACGCCCAGCCACCAGGGGTGGCCGGGGCCGGCGGTCTCTAGCGGTTCCCCCACTCACTGGGCCGCGCCCGCCGTCCTCGGGCTGCGCCAATCGGCCGCGGGTCGTGCCGGCCGTACACGGACCGAATGCGCGCTATCACCAACCTCAGCCCATTTGCCTCCAACCTCGGTCCGTTTGCCCCCAACCTCGGTCCGTTTACACCCAACCTCAGCACGTTCACACCCAACCTCAGCACGTCACCAGCAACCTCGGCACGTGATCACCCACCTCGGTAGGTAGTCACCAACCTCAACATGTTTCATCGAATCTCTGCACACCGTCAGGTCACGTCCAGGGGAGTGGTGTATGAGTTGATCTCTGCGTGATCCTGTTTCTGCAGGTTAAGCGGTGAGTGTGTGCGGGTGTGGGTTCTTGTGGGGTGTGTCGCCTGGGATGAGGCGGAGCCGGGT
>NZ_JBDPMD010000102.1:0-3440 GCF_039871875.1 Sphaerisporangium sp. B11E5
GTGGAGGTGGGGGTGGAGGTGGGGGTGGCGGCTCCGGCCGGGCGCGGGGACAGATCGGCGGGCCGAGCACGCTGATGCCGACACGCAGCCGGACCACCACGTCGAGGTCGATGCAGATGGCGACGCCGTCCCCGTTCAGCAGATCCTGAGCCCGGACGGCCGCCGCCTGAGGCACGGACGGCGCCCGAGGCACGGACGGCGCCCGAGGCACGGACGGCGCCGTGAGCCCGGCCGCCGCGGCCGGGAGGGCCGGGAAGGTGATGGCGAGGAACGCGGCCAGCAGGGTGGCGGTGCGGGAGAAGGCCATGGTCAGCCGCTCGTGGGGATCTGCTGGATTTCCAGGAGGGCGGCGGTGAAGGCCTCCGGGCCCGCCGACAGGCCACTGGCGAAGACGTGGGAGATCTGCCAGGCCAGGAAGATGCCCACGCCGAGGAGAGCGGACATCACCGTCAGGGGGACCAGGGTCCAGCCGCGGGGGCGGGCGCCGGCCAGGAAGGGGAACAGGATGACGATGGTGCCGGTCAGGATGGCGAGGGGAAGTATGCCGGCGGGCGGCTCGGAGCGGGCGTCGGCGGCGCGCTGGCGGCGGGCGGAGGACATGGCTTGGAGTTGTTCGAGGACGGCGGACTGCGCGGCTCTCTGGTCGTCGTCCTTCAGGGGCAGGGCGGCCACCTGGGTGCGCAGGGCGTTGAGTCTTGTGGTGCCTTCGGGGCTGAGCCGGCCTTGGGCCAGCAGGGGCCATTCCCTGGTGGCCACGAAGTCGAGGTAGCCGCGGACCTGGGACTGCACCGCGGCGGCGGCCGCGACGGGGAGGCCGGTGGCGGACCAGTAGGTCTCGACCGCGGCCTGGGTCTCGGCGTAGGTGTTCAGGCGGGCGGAGTCCGCGGTGGTCCAGGGGACGACGATCGCGATGGCGAAGACCAGCAGGAACAGCGCCGACAACATCGAGCCCGCGTGCCCGGCGGACGGACCGTTCGGGGCGAGGTCGTCGGTGCCGCGGCTCAGCCTCCGGAACAGGAAGGCCGCCGTGCCGACCACGCCGAGTGCCGCGGCGACGGCGATTGCGAGGACAAGCATGACCATCTCCATAGATCTTGTCTGGGCAAGGCCGCGCGGTCGCCTTACCGATCACATGCCGTCACATGACTATCACATTACGTGACCATGCGGGGCGGTCATTCACAGAGATGTGCACACCGTTTTACGGCGGGAGGTCAGCGGGGGTTCGTGAGATACCGGTCGGCGAGGGCGCAGGTGCCCTCGGTGTACCCGGCGCCGAGTTGCTGGGCGATGTCCACCACGGGGTGGGTGCCGATCCACGCCACCAGCAGCAGGCGGCGCAGCATGACGAACGTCCAGAGCTCCCGTTCGTCCTCCTCGGGCAGGTCGAGCACGGTGCGGTAGCCGCGCACCCACGCGTCGAGCATGTCCGGCACCTCGGGCCGGTGCTCGATGAAGCTGACCGCGGCGGCGAAGTCGTACATGAACCACCCGAAACCGCAGTCGTCGAAGTCGATGACGGTGGTGCCGGCGCCGGCGTCCACCAGCAGGTTGGCGAGGCGCAGATCCGCGTGGATCAGCCCGTACCTGTCCGGCCCGGCGCCGAACGCCGCCAGCCGGGCCCGCAGTTCCCGTTCCAGCCGCCCGAGCACCTCGCGCTCCTCGCGGCCGACGCCCACGCCGTCCCGCCACCGGCCCCAGCGCGGCGCGGGCCCGAACGCGGCGTCCACGTCCCAGTGGAAGCGGGTGAACCCGGGGGGCCGCGCCCATCGCCGGGCGTGCGCGTGCATGCGCGCGGTGACGGCCCCGAGCGGCTCGAAGTCCTGGACCAGGCGGTCCTCGGGCGGTTCGGCGCCGGGTACGAACGCGAACATCACGCAGTCGCGAGGCGGCGCCCCCGGGTCCTCGACGGTGACGACGCGTGAGCCGTCCCGCGCGGGCACGACGGCCGGGGTGGGCACCACGCCCTCCTCGCGCAGCGCGGTCAGCCAGTCCAGCTCGGACGTGATCGCGCCGGGTGGGTGGTAGCCGAGCCGGTGCACCCGCAGGACCGTCCGGGCTCCGCCGTCCTCGACCAGGAAGGTGGCGTTCTCCGACACGTTGAGCAGCGACACCTCCGCGCCGGGGGACATGTCGTAGCGCCGCAGCGCACGCCGCGCCACCGCCGCCACCCGGTCGAGCACCCCGTCGCCGTCCGACAGGTCGTGGAAACGCACAGACCCTCCCTGATGATCACAAGCGCCCCGAATGATAACGTCACGCCCGTGGGGGGACGAAGAGTACTGGTCACGGGGGCGTCCCGGGGCATCGGCCGGGCCGTCGCGACCGCGTTCGCGGAGCTCGGCGACCGGGTGGCGATCCATCACCGCGACTCGCCGGAGCTCGCGGCCGGCCTGCGGGACACGCTCCCCGGCGACGGCCACGTGGTGGTGGGGGCGGACATCACCGACCCGGACGCGGTGCGGCTCATGGTGGACGAGGCGGCCGGGACGCTCGGCGGCATCGACGTGCTCGTCAACAACGCGGGCGTCTTCTTCCACCACCCGATCACCGAGGTGTCGTACGAGGAGTGGCAGCGGGCCTGGCGCACGACGCTGGACCTCAACCTCATGGGCGCGGCCAACGTCACCTGGTGCGCGGTGCGCTACATGTCCCCCGGCGCCCGGATCGTCAACGTCTCCTCCCGCGGCGCCTTCCGCGGCGAGCCGCACGCCCCGGCGTACGGCGCCAGCAAGGCCGGCATGAACGCCCTCGGCCAGTCGCTCGCCATAGCCCTGGCCCCGCACGGCATCGCGGTCGGCACGGTGGCCCCCGGCTACGTCGACACCGACATGACGAACGAGCACCTGAAGTCGGCACGCGGGGACGCGATCCGCGCGCAGAGCCCCTTCGGCCGGGTGGCCCGCCCCGACGAGATCGCCGCGGCCGTCGTCTACCTGGCGTCCCCCGAGGCCGAATGGGCGTCCGGCACCGTCATCGACCTGAACGGCGCCTCGTACCTGCGCTGAGACGCTCAGCGGTCCGCGCGCGCCGACCTCTTACCCGACCCTGACCTCAAGCCGGTCGTTTGCCTTGATCGGTGTTGGCAAGGTGAGGGCTCGGTGGTCAGTCCGGGGAGGGATGCCGTGATGGGGAGCGAGGGACAGCCGAGTGTCGCTCTGCCTGGGGCGGTGCTCGGGGTGGGGCTGGGTGGGTTTGTCGACGGGATCGTGCTGCATCAGGTGTTGCAGTGGCATCACATGTTGTCCAGTACGGACAGTGACAACATCGGGATTCGCTACTACCCGGTGGACACGGTGGCGGGGTTGCGGATGAACACCCTGTGGGACGGGTTGTTCCATGTGTTCACCTGGGTGGCGGTGCTGGTGGGGCTGGGGCTTCTGTACTCGCGGGTCACGCGTTCGCGGGGGCGGGTGTGGCGGTGGCGGGGGCTCTGGGGG
>NZ_JBDPMD010000103.1:0-3382 GCF_039871875.1 Sphaerisporangium sp. B11E5
CGGCTGGCAGACCTGGACCACCATCACCTGCCCCGTCAACGGCGCCACCGGCACCCACGACCTCTACCTGCGCTTCACCGGCGGCACCGGCACCCTGTTCAACTTCAACTGGTGGCAGTTCACCAGGAACGGCGGCGGCGGGAACGTGCTGGCCAACGGCGACATGGAGAGCGGCACGACCAACTGGACCACGTCCGGCGGGACGCTGGCGTCCAGCACGAGCTCCCCGCACGGCGGCGCGCGGTCGCTGCAGATCACCGGCCGCACGGCCGCGTGGAACGGCCCGCACCAGAACGTCACCTCCAAGCTCGTCAACGGCAAGAGCTACACGACGAGCGTGTGGGTGCGCGCGCAGAGCGGCACGCCCAGCGTGAAGGCGACCCTCACGCTGACCGCGAACGGCACGACCAGCTACCTCCAGCTCACCCCGGCCGCGACGGCGAACACCAGCGGCTGGATCCAGCTCTCCGGCACGGCCACCGTCTCGTGGACCGGGACGTTGTCCAACGCCTCCTTCTACGTCGAGACGGCGTCGGGCACCGACGGCTTCTCCATCGACGACGCGTCGTTCCAGTAGCCGTCCCCGGCCGGGTTCCACTCACGAAAGGTCACTCCCCATGACCCTGAGCCGACGGACGTTCACCCGGGCCGCCGTCACGACCGCCGCACTCGCCGCCACCGGGGTGGCGACCACCCGCACGGCGTGGGCGGCCAACACCGCCTACGCTTTCGCCTACTTCACCGAGACGCCGAGCTTCCAGGGCGCCGACTACGGCCTGCACCTGGCGGTCAGCCGCGACGGTCTCAACTGGACACCGCTCAACCAGAACAACCCCGTCGTCACCCCGACAGCGGGTGAGCTGGGGCTGCGCGACCCGTTCCTGTTCCGCAAGCAGGACGGCACGTTCCTCGTCATCGCCACCGACCTCAGGGGCACCGATTTCAGCCGCAACAGCCAGTACCTGCACGTGTGGGACTCGGTGCACCTCACCGACTTCACCGGGTACCGCCGCCTGCGCATGCAGACCACCAACGACCACACCTGGGCGCCGACGGTGTTCTGGAACGCCTCACGCGGGCAGTACGGCATCGTCTACTCCGCGGCCGACATCCTGCGGGTGAACTGGACGTCCGACTTCGTCAACGTCAGCGCCGCGCAGACCTTCTTCAGCCCCGGCTTCGGCGTGCTGGACGGCGACATCGTCGTGGACGGCGCGACGACGTACCTGTACTACAAGAACCTCAACGACGGCCGCCTCTACGGATCGCGTTCCTCCACCGGCAACCCCAACACCTTCACCACCTACACCAGCGGCCTGATCCAGGGCAGCGGCATCGAGGCCCCGATGCTGCTCAAGACCAACGAAGGCGGATGGCGGCTGTGGGGCGACTCCTACAGCCCCGTCAACAACGACTACTACGCCTGGTCGTCGAACAACATCGGCGGCAACTCCTGGACCCCGCTCAACCAGCGCGACTACACCCCGCCGCTGAACTCCAAGCACGGCTCGATCATCGGCATCAGCGACGCCGAGTACAACGCCATGGTCTCCCGCTGGGGCACCCCGAACTGGGTGCGGCTGAAGTCCTCCAACCTCCCCGACCGCTACGTGCGGCACGCCAACCGGGTCGCCCGGGTCGACACCTATCCCTTCGACCCCTACCAGGACCAGATGTGGCGCATGGTCGCCGGCCTCGCCGACTCCGCCGGCGTGTCCTTCGAGTCGGTGAACTACCCGGGCAACTACCTGCGCCACTACGACTACGCGCTACGCCTCGACCCCGTCGAGAACACCGCGACGTTCCGCGCCGACGCCACCTTCCACCGCGTCGCCGGCCTCGCCGACCCGTCCTGGTCGTCCTTCCGCTCCCACAACTTCCCCACCCGCTACCTCCGGCACTACGACCACCTGCTGCGCATCGACCCGATCAGCTCGTCCTCCAGTGCCATCGACCGGCAGGACGCCACCTTCCGCGTCACTCCCTAGCGCGGCCGTCCTCCGGCTGAACCGAACGGCACCCTCGTCACCGGGCGAGGGTGCCGTTCTCGTGCCTGGCGTGGCTCCGGGACGTGCTCGCCGCCGATGAACTTTTCACCACGGAGCTGCTCATGTGGCCTGGCCATGTTCTTCCCACCGCAGATGAGACATGGCCCGGGGCGGTGGGGTCGTGGGGGACGAGAACGGACGCTTGACGGGGGTCGGCCGGGGCCTATTTGCTTCGCCGCGTCATCACCGTGGACCGTCCCGACGGGAGGCGTTTCCCGAGCACATTTGCTGTTAGCGATAACAGAAATGTCATTAAGAGCTTCATTCGACCGCCGGGGCCAGTTGAGACCGCGAGGCGGACTAGACGTTAACGCTCACACGCATCTGCACGTAGGCCGGCCGGGAGGTGGCGGCTGACCCCTCCCAAGAAAGGACATGGCATGAAACGAAGACTGATGGCCCTCCTGGTGGCGGCCGTCCTGCCGGTGCTCGCCGCGAGCGTCCTCGTGATCCGGCCGGCCACGGCCGCGTCGCTGACCCGGGTGACCGGTTTCGGAACCAACCCGACCAACCTCAACATGTACATCTATGTGCCGGACAGGGTCGCGGCCCGGCCGGCGTTGCTGGTGCTCGTCCACTACTGCGGCGGCTCGGCCAGCTCCGTCTTCGGCTGGAACGGGCGGGACTACGTCACCGCGGCCGACCGGTACGGGTACATCATCGTGTTCCCCGAGGCCACCCGCAGCGAGAAGTGTTTCGACGTGTCCACCTCGGCCGCGCTCCGGCGCGACGGCGGCGGCGACTCGACCGGCATCATGTCGATGGTGTCCTACGCCCGGCAGCGCTACAACGTCGACTCCGGGCGGATCGTGGTCAGCGGCTTCTCCTCCGGCGCGATGATGACCAACGTGCTCGCCGCCCAGTACCCGGACGTCTTCTCGGCTGGCGCGGCGTTCTCCGGTGTCCCCGCGGGGTGCTTCGCCACCACCAACGGATCCCTGTGGAACAGCCAGTGCTCCGGCGGGCAGCTCATCAAGACCGCGCAGCAGTGGGGCGACCAGGCCCGCGCCATGTCCCCGGGGTACACCGGGCGCTATCCGCGGATGCAACTGTGGCACGGGGTCAACGACACCACCCTCGCCTACCCCAACTTCGGTGAATCGATCAAGCAGTGGACCAACCTCCACGGCCTGAGCCAGGCCCCGGCGTTCACCGACCGCCCCCAGTCGTCCTGGACGCGGACCCGGTACGGCGCCACGGGAACACAAGCCACCATCGAGGGAATCAGCGTCAGCGGCGTCGGCCACGACCTACCGATGACCGGCATGCTCGCGTACGCCATCTCCTTCCTCGGCCTCGACGGCTCCCCCACCCCGACACCCACCCCCACACCC
>NZ_JBDPMD010000104.1:0-3198 GCF_039871875.1 Sphaerisporangium sp. B11E5
TTGGAATGTTTTTGTGGTCAAGTCCTCGGCCTATTAGTACCGGTCGGCTGGGCACCTTACAGTGTGTACACCTCCGGCCTATCAACCCAGTCGTCTACTGGGAGCCTTACCCCCCTTGCAGGGGTGGGAGACCTCATCTCAAGGCGAGCTTCCCGCTTAGATGCTTTCAGCGGTTATCCCTGCCGAACGTAGCCAACCAGCCATGCACCTGGCGGTACAACTGGCACACCAGAGGTTCGTCCGTCCCGGTCCTCTCGTACTAGGGACAGCTCCTTTCAAGTCTCCTGCGCGCGCAGCGGATAGGGACCGAACTGTCTCGCGACGTTCTAAACCCAGCTCGCGTACCGCTTTAATGGGCGAACAGCCCAACCCTTGGGACCTACTCCAGCCCCAGGATGCGACGAGCCGACATCGAGGTGCCAAACCATCCCGTCGATATGGACTCTTGGGGAAGATCAGCCTGTTATCCCCGGGGTACCTTTTAGCCGTTGAGCGACACCGCTTCCACACGCCGGTGCCGGATCACTAGTCCCAGCTTTCGCTCCTGCTCGACCCGTCGGTCTCACAGTCAAGCCCCCTTGTGCACTTACACTCACCACCTGATTGCCAACCAGGCTGAGGGAACCTTTGGGCGCCTCCGTTACTCTTTAGGAGGCAACCGCCCCAGTTAAACTACCCACCAGACACTGTCCCCCACCCGGATCCACGGGCGCGGGTTCAGGCATCCAAAACGACCAGAGTGGTATTTCACCAATGACTCCACCCCCACTAGCGTGAAGGCTTCACCGTCTCCCACCTATCCTACACAAGCCGTCCCAAACACCAATGTCAAGCTGTAGTGAAGGTCCCGGGGTCTTTCCGTCCTGCTGCGCGTAACGAGCATCTTTACTCGTACTGCAATTTCGCCGGGTCTGCGGTTGAGACAGCGGGGAAGTCGTTACGCCATTCGTGCAGGTCGGAACTTACCCGACAAGGAATTTCGCTACCTTAGGATGGTTATAGTTACCACCGCCGTTTACCGGCGCTTAAGTTCTCACCTTCACCCGAGGCAAAACCCCGAGTTGAGCGGTCCCCTTAACGTTCCGGCACCGGGCAGGCGTCAGTCCGTATACATCGTCTTACGACTTCGCACGGACCTGTGTTTTTAGTAAACAGTCGCTTCCCCCTGGCCACTGCGACCCCCACCAGCTCAAGCAGCACGTGCTATCACCAGCAGAGGCCCCCCTTCTCCCGAAGTTACGGGGGCAATTTGCCGAGTTCCTTAACCACAGTTCACCCGATCGCCTCGGTATTCTCTACCTGACCACCTGAGTCGGTTTCGGGTACGGGCCGCCGGCACACTCGCTAGAGGCTTTTCTCGGCAGCATGGGATCACCCACTTCGCCACAATCGGCTCGGCATCACACCTCAGGACTGTCTAACGGGAGCACGGATTTGCCTGCGCTCCGTCCCTACATGCTTACCCCAGGAACAACCATCGCCTGGGCTGGGCTACCCTCCTGCGTCACCCCATCGCTTACCTACTACCAGATCAGGCCGACCCCTCTCCTACCCGCCGGCCGAAGCCGGACAGATGCTCGAGCAAGTCTTAGTATCACTGGGCTCGGTATTGGCGCGTGCTAGCGGGTACGGGAATATCAACCCGTCATCCATCGACTACGCCTGTCGGCCTCGCCTTAGGCCCCGACTTACCCTGGGCGGATCAACCTGCCCCAGGAACCCTTGGTCATCCGGCGCGAGGGTTTCCCACCCTCGAATCGCTACTCATGCCTGCATTCTCACTCGCACGCACTCCACGCCCCATCACCAGAACGCTTCACAGCACGCACGACGCTCCCCTACCCACCACCACCACATGGATGGTAGTGCCGCGACTTCGGCGGTGTGCTTAAGCCCCGCTACATTGTCGGCGCGGAATCACTTGACCAGTGAGCTATTACGCACTCTTTCAAGGATGGCTGCTTCTAAGCCAACCTCCTGGTTGTCACTGCGACTCCACATCCTTTCCCACTTAGCACACCCTTAGGGGCCTTAGTCGGCGATCTGGGCTGTTTCCCTCTCGACCACGAAGCTTATCCCCCGCGGTCTCACTGCCACGCTACACTTCACCGGCATTCGGAGTTTGGCTGACGTCAGTAACCCGGTAAGGCCCATCAGCCAACCAGTGCTCTACCTCCGGCAAGGACCACGCAACGCTGCACCTAAATGCATTTCGGGGAGAACCAGCTATCACGGAGTTTGATTGGCCTTTCACCCCTACACACAGATCATCCCCCAGGTTTTCAACCCTGGTGGGTTCGGTCCTCCACACGGTCTTACCCGCGCTTCAACCTGCCCATGCGTAGATCACCCCGCTTCGGGTCCACAACATGCGACTATCGATCGCCCTATTCAGACTCGCTTTCGCTACGGCTCCCCCACACGGGTTAACCTCGCCACACACCATGACTCGCAGGCTCATTCTTCAAAAGGCACGCGGTCACATCACACACCAGGCAAGCCCGGTGTACGCTCCCACGGCTTGTAGGCACACGGTTTCAGGTACTATTTCACGACCCCTCACCGGGGCGCTTTTCACCTTTCCCTCACGGTACTGGTCCACTATCGGTCATCAGGAAGTATTCAGGCTTACCAGGTGGTCCTGGCAGATTCACACAGGATTTCTCGAGCCCCGTGCTACTTGGGAACACCCTCAAGGAAGTCCATGAAGTTTCGCCTACCCGGCTGTCACGGTCTACGGCCCTGCATCCCAACAGGCTCGGCTACCCCACAGATTTATCACTCCCCGCAGTCCCGGCAGAGACCACAAGAGGGATCCCACGACCCCGGACACGCAACGCCTGCCGGCTGATCACACGCGCCCGGTTTAGCCTCATCCGCGTTCGCTCACCACTACTAACGGAATCACTATTGTTTTCTTCTCCTACGGGTACTGAGATGTTTCACTTCCCCGCGTTACCACCAACCGCCCTATACATTCAGACGGCGGCGACACCACATGACTGGTGCCAGGTTTCCCCATTCGGACATCCCCGGATCAACGTCTGGTTGGCGACTCCCCGAGGCTTAACGCAGCCTCCCACGTCCTTCATCGGCTCCTGATGCCAAGGCATCCACCGTGTGCCCTAAAAAACTTGGCCACAAAAGATGCTCGCGTCCACTATGCAATTCACAAACAACAAACAGGAAAACCGCACC
>NZ_JBDPMD010000105.1:0-2549 GCF_039871875.1 Sphaerisporangium sp. B11E5
CCCACGGTGGTACTGGTGCACGGCGCGTTCGCCGACGCCTCCGGTTGGAGCGGCGTCGCGGCCCGGCTCATCCGCGACGGTTACCCCGTCATCGCCCCGGCGAACCCGCTGCGCGGTGTGGCCGCCGACTCCAGCTACCTGGCGAGCATCCTCGCTACTCTCGGCGGCCCGATCGTGCTCGCCGCGCACTCCTACGGCGGGATCGTCATCACGAACGCCGCAGCCGGCAACCCGAACGTGAAAGCGCTGGTCTACGTGGCCGCGTTCGCCCCCGACGAGGATGAGACGCTGGTGGGCCTGCAGTCGAAGTACCCGGGAAGCAGGCTCGACGAAGCGGCACTGGACTTCCGTCCCTATGGTGAGGACTTCGTCGACGGATACATCAAGAAGGACGTCTTCCGCGGCGTCTTCGCCGGCGACGTGCCGAGAGCGACCGCCGACCTGATGTGGGCCGGCCAGCGGCCCGCCGACACGCGCACGTTGAGCGAGGGGTCCGGAGCCCCGGCGTGGAAGACCATTCCTTCGTATTACCTGGTCGCCCGCGACGATCAGGTGCTCCCCGCCGCGGCGCAGCGGTTCATGGCGAGGCGGGCCGGGTCGCAGGTCCGCGAGGTCGGCGCCTCGCACGTCGCGATGATCTCCCAGCCCGCCGTGACGGCCGACCTGGTCAAGCGCGCCGCACGCTGACCCGGGACCGATGTCCGAGCGGCCGGGACGGGCGTGACGGTCGCCTCCCGGCGTCACCGCGGGCCGTCACGTCGCTCGGCTGATTCTCTGGAGGACAGGTCCATGCATCACCGTGCCTACGAGGGCCAGTGCGCGGCCGAGGAGAAGCGGCACACCTCGGCGACGTCCCCCATCCGTGATCCGAAGCCGGTGTTGTTCGCGCTGGCGCTGGGCACCTTCGCGATCGGCACCGGAGAGTTCGGGAGCAACGGCGTCATCCAGCTGTTCGCCTCCGATCTGGGCATATCTCTCCCGGTCGCCACCTATGCGATCACCGCCTACGCCATCGGGGTGGTGATCGGCTCTCCGGCGATCACCCTGCTCGCCGCACGCGTCAACCGGCGCGCTCTGCTGCTCGGCCTGATCGCGCTGTTCCTGGCGGGCAACGCGCTCTCGGCGCTGGCACCGAACATCGAACTGCTCGTCGTCTTCCGGTTCGTGGCCGGCAGCGTGCAGGGTGCGTTCTTCGGCGCCGGGGCCGTCGTCGCCGCGTACGTGTACGGGCCGGGCAAGGGCGGCAAGGCGTTCGCGACCGTGATGGGAGGCCTGACCGTCGCCACCGTCATCGGGTCGCCGCTCGGCACCTTCATCGGCCAGAACGCCGGCTGGCGCATCATGTACTGGACCGTGGTCGCCATCGGCCTGCTCGCCGCCGCCGCCCTGGTGACCTGGCTGCCACGCACCGACGACCTGCGCGGCGGCTCCGTCACGAACGAGCTGGGCGCCCTCCGCCGGCCCGGCGTCTGGCTGATGAGCACCGTCGCGGCGCTCGGCATCTCCAGCATCTTCGCCGTCTACACGTTCATCGGCCCGTTCGTCACCGACGCGGCGCCGCAGGACGCCTGGCTCATCCCGGTCGCACTCGCCGTCTTCGGCCTCGGCATGGCGGTCGGCAACTACTTCGGCGGCCACGTCGCCGACCGGTACGAGAACCGCGGCCTGGTCTACGGCTACGGCGGCGTGCTGGCACTCCTGGTACTGATCGGCCTGGCCGGGGCCGACCTGGCGATCCTGCTGCCCTGCCTGTTCGGCGTCGGCGCGACCATGATGTTCGCGATCCCCACCATCCAGGTCCGGCTGACCGGCTTCGCGCCGGACGCCCCGACCCTGATGGGCGCGCTCAACCTTGCCGCCCTCAACCTGGCCAACTCGCTCGGCGCGATCGGCGGCGCGATCACCATCGACGCCGGTTGGGGAACCCTGTCCACCGTCTGGGCCGGCTTCGCCCTCACCACCGCGGGCCTGATCCTTTACGTCCTGACCGTCGCCCGGGGGAAAACGGCCCGTCGTCCCGCTTTCCACCTGAGCTGGGCACGGCCGGTGCCGAAGCAGAAGACCCGTTCCGACCCGGTGTGACGGAGGAACCACGTGAACGACAGCGCGGCACCGCGCGGGCCGGTCCTGAACGGCGAGCAGTTCGACCGGCTCGCCGGCTATGGGGAGGAGGAGCCCGCCGAACTCGGCCGGAACCTGTACGCCTCCGGCGACGACTCCTACGACTTCTTCCTGCTCCTGACCGCGGAAGTGGATATCGTCCGGAACGCGACGGCGATCGAGCCCGAACGTGTGATCTATCAGGGTGTCCCGGGCGACTTCCTCGGCGAGCTCAACCTGCTGACCGGCCAGCACGTCTATCTGACTGCTCGGGTGGTGTCCGCAGGGACGGTCGTACGAATCGGGGCAAAGCGGTTACGCCAGGCCCTCGCCGAGCAGGACGACATAGCCGAGGTGCTGCTCGCGGCGTTCCGTGAACGGCGCGATGTTATCCGCTCGGCCGCCGGCGGCACCCTGGAGATCGTCGGTCAGCCCGACACCGCGGAGAC
>NZ_JBDPMD010000106.1:0-2054 GCF_039871875.1 Sphaerisporangium sp. B11E5
GCGGCGTCGTTGTATGCGCATGTGCCGTTCTCGCAGGATGCGTCGTATCTGGCGATCGGTGAGCGGACCAATGCCAATGGGTCGCGGGTGTTTCGTGAGGCGATGCTGGCGGGGCGGTGGGAGGAGTGTGTGGAGATCGCCCGGGCGCAGGTGCGTGAGGGTGCGCACTTGCTGGATGTGTGTGTGGATTATGTGGGTCGTGATGGTGTGGCGGATATGCGGGAGCTGGCGTTTCGGCTGGCGACGGCGTCGACGTTGCCGTTGATGCTGGATTCGACCGAGCCGGCGGTGCTGGCGGCCGGGCTGGAGATGCTCGGTGGCCGTGCGGTGGTGAACTCGGTGAACTTCGAGGACGGTGATGGGCCGGATTCGCGGTTCAGCAAGATCATGCATCTGGTGCGTGAGCATGGTGCGGCGGTGGTGGCGCTGACCATCGATGAGCAGGGTCAGGCGCGGGACGCCGGGTGGAAGGTGCGGGTGGCCGAGCGGTTGATCGCTCAGCTCACCGGTGACTGGGGCATGAACGTCGGCGACATTCTGATCGATTGCCTGACGTTCCCGATCGCGACGGGGCAGGAGGAGACCCGGCGGGATGCGGTGGCCACGATCGAGGCGATCGGCCGGATCAAGACCGCCTACCCCGGGGTGCGGACCACCCTTGGGGTGTCCAATGTGTCGTTTGGGTTGAATCCGGCGGCGCGGGTGGTGCTGAACTCGGTGTTCTTGCACGAGGCGGTGAAGGCGGGTCTGGATTCGGCGATCGTGTCCCCGGCGAAGATCGTGCCGGTGGCGCAGATCCCTGAGGAGCAGCGTCAGGTGGCGCTGGATCTGGTGTATGACCGGCGCCGTGAGGGTTACGACCCGCTCGCCAGGTTCATGGAGTTGTTCGAGGGGGTGGATGTGGCGCAGTTGCGTGCCGGGCGGGCGGCGCGGCTGGCGGGGCTGGGGTTGTGGGAGCGGTTGCAGGCCCGGATCGTGGAGGGGGAGCGTAAGGGGCTGGAGGAGGATCTGGACGAGGCGCTGGCGCAGCGTCCGGCGTTGGAGATCATCAATGAGGTGCTGCTGGAGGGCATGAAGACGGTCGGTGAGCTGTTCGGCTCGGGTCAGATGCAGTTGCCGTTCGTTTTGGCCTCGGCTGAGGTGATGAAGGCGGCGGTGGGGTATCTGCAGCCGCACATGCCCAAGGTGGAGGACGGCAACGGGTCCAAGGGCCGGATCGTGCTGGCCACGGTCAAGGGTGATGTGCATGACATCGGTAAGAACCTGGTGGACATCATTTTGTCCAACAACGGGTTCGATGTGGTGAATCTGGGGATCAAGCAGCCGGTGTCGGCGATCTTGGAGGCGGCGCAGGAACATCAGGCCGATGTGATCGGCATGTCGGGGCTGCTGGTGAAGTCCACCGTCATCATGCGGGAGAACCTGGAGGAGATCACCTCCCGGGGGCTGGCCGGCCAGTTCCCGGTGCTGCTGGGCGGTGCGGCGCTGACCCGGTCGTATGTGGAGCAGGACCTGGCGCAGATGTTCCCCGGGCAGGTGCGTTACGCCCGGGACGCCTTCGAGGGGCTGCGGCTGATGGAGGGTTTGGTGGCGGTGAAGCGCGGGGCCGCACCGGAGCAGGTGCTGCCGCCGTTGCGTGCCCGGCGGGTCGCCACGGGTGCGGCGCTGACCCGGACCGAGCCCGAGGCGATGCCGGCGCGCTCGGATGTGGCGGTGGATGTGCCGGTGCCGGGGGCGCCGTTCTACGGCAGCCGGGTGGTCAAGGGCATCGCGCTGGCCGAGTACGCGGCGTTCCTCGATGAGCGGGCCACGTTCATGGGGCAGTGGGGGTTGAAGCCCTCCCGGGGCAAGGACGGCCCGGGGTATGAGGACCTGGTCGAGGCCGAGGGCCGGCCCAGGTTGCGGATGTGGCTGGACCGGTTGCACACCGACAACCTGCTGCAAGCCGCCGTGGTTTACGGGTACTACCCCTGCCAGTCCGACGGCGACGACCTGATCATCCTCGACCCCGACACCATCGACCCCGCACTCCTCCCCACCCCCGGCCGGCGTGC
>NZ_JBDPMD010000107.1:0-1832 GCF_039871875.1 Sphaerisporangium sp. B11E5
GCGGCGACGAAACCCTCGCCGACATGCTCAAGGTCAACATCACCGGCTGCCGCTACTCCTTCGGCTACCCCGCCTGCCCCGACCTCGAGGACCAGGCCCAGCTGTTCACCCTGCTCGACCCCGCCCGCATCGGCGTCGAACTGTCCCCCGAATACCAGCTCCACCCCGAGCAGTCCACCTCCGCCCTCGTCACCCACCACCCCGAAGCCAAGTACTTCAACGTCTGACGCTAACGTTGCCGGGGTACTTCGGCGGCGTCAGGAGAAATGCGTTGGAAGCGGTTCTGTTCGACATGGACGGGCTCCTGGTCGACACCGAGAAGTACTGGTTCCAGGTCGAGACCGACGTGATGCGTCGCCTGGGCCACGGCTGGACCGTAGAAGACCAGGAACGCCTGGTCGGTGGCTCCATGCCCGCCACCGTGGCCTACATGCTCCGCGTGAGCAACTCCTCCCGCGACCCCGCCGAGATCGAGCGCTGGATGCTGGAGGGCCTCTTCGCCCTCCTGGAATCCGGCGTGGAGATGATGCCCGGTGCCCCCGAACTCCTGTCCGAGATCCGCACCGCAGGCATCCCCACGGCCCTGGTCACCTCCTCCGGCCGCCCCGTGGCCGAGGCGGTGCTGGCCACCGTGGGCCGCCACAACTTCGACGTGATCGTCACCGGCGACGACGTGACCCGCTTCAAACCCGACCCCGAGCCCTACCTCCTGGCCGCCCGCCTCCTGGGCGTGCCCCCCCACGACTGCGCCGCCCTGGAAGACTCCCCCAACGGTGTGACCGCCGCCACCGCCGCGGGCTGCGCAGTGGTGGCCGTCCCCAGCGTCCTCCCCATCCCCCCGGCTCCCCGCCGCCTGGTGGTGGAATCCCTGAAACAGGTAACCCTGAGAACCCTCCAGGACCTGACCACCTCCGGCCGCTGACCCTCCCACCCCCTCCCGCGTCCGACGGGGGCGCGGGTGCCCCGCGCGTCATTCGGCGGGGGCGTCCGCGCGCAGGGCCCGCGTGCACATGGTCAGGTTCTCCACCAGCGTCTCGCGTGTCGTGTCGTCGAGCTCCGCGAGCATGGTCTCTTCGATGCCGTCGAGCACACGGTCGCAGTGGCGCAGGGCGGACACCCCTTCACGGGTGAGGCGGACGCACAGCACCCGGCCGCCGTCCGGGTGGGGGTCCCGGCGGATCAGCCCGCGTTGTTCCAGGTCGCGGATCACGAGGTTCATCGCCTGCGGGGTGACGAAGGCGATGCGGGCCAGCTCCGCCGACGAGACTCCGTCGCGCGTGCGCAGCTCGCTGAGCGCCATGTACGCCGTCGTGGTCACGCCGTACCGGGTGAGTGCCTCCTCGAGGCGGGTACGGATGCGGCGCTCCAGGCGGTACACCAGGTAGCTCAGGCGCGGTGCGGGCGCGGTCGGCAGGGGGGCGCGAGGGGTGCGGTGAGGGGTCACCAGACGACGATAACGTGCGGCCCCTGAGTGAAAGTTTCGTGTCCCATATAAAGAGACTTGTTATCAAGTTGCTTGATATGCAGCGGATTGGCGCGGCGCCCGGACGTGAGCCGCCACGGCCGTCCGGCGGCGCCTTGACCACGACGTGACCTCACATCTATACCGGCGTGCGGTGAGACCTCGTGAGCCCGCGGCGCCGCGGTCCCGTGCGGCAACCAGAGAAGACCCCTGACATCGTCAAGCGAAGGAGCGCGGATGAAGCGAACGATCGCAGCGCTGGCTGGAGCCTGCGCCGTGCTGTTGTCGGCTGTCGCGGCCCTGGTGTTCACGCACCCGGCCGCCGCGGCCACGCTGACCGAGGTGACCAACTTCGGCTCCAACCCCGGCA
>NZ_JBDPMD010000108.1:0-1832 GCF_039871875.1 Sphaerisporangium sp. B11E5
CGGGACGGCTGGGACCACGGGACGGCTGGGACCACGGGACGGCTGGGACCACGGGACGGCTGGGACCACGGGACGGCTGGGACCACGGGACGGCTGGGACCACGGGACGGCTGGGACCACGGGACGGGCGCAGCCCGATGGGCCCGGCCTTCGGCTGGCCACTCAATCGGCGCCGGTACGGCGCGACGTGGTGCGGCGATTTCGGCGCCGTCTTACGGCGGCCGACCGGCGTGCCCGGCAGCCCGGAGCGGGGCGATCAATCCCGCCTCGCTTCCCGCTCCGTCGGAGTGCTTGTTCGACGGTGTCGGTACGGAGGGATGTGTGCGGTGAATCCGGCGCCCTCGTGTGGGCGGGCCACCGGCGTACTCACCAGTCGGAACTGTCGGGGAGATCAATCCTTGTCAACCCCGTCATCGGCTGGTGTGGTCATGGCCCACCCGTTCGTGTTTCACCGCTCCATCGGACCTGTCCACCCACTCGACCTGGGCCAGAGACGGTACACACCGCTGTGCCTGCGGGCTCCTGGCCGCCGGGCACGCCTCCCCTTCGCGAGGGCTGCGGCGCCACGAGGCTCCGCCTTCCCGCCTCGCTGCTTGTTCACCGGTGCCGGTACGGCCGGGCATGGTGCGGTGGTGGGGCTGCTCGCCTCGGCCGGTGTATTCGCCACCAACCGGTGTCGTTGTGGCGGGGCGAGGTGGGGGAATTCGGTGTCGGCGTACGGTGGGGATGAGGGACGGTGGGCTGTCGTGGGTGTGCGGTGTGGGTGGTGGGATCTGGCGTCGGTGTCTTCTGGTAGGACCTAGGGGTGACCGAGACCATGTCGCCTGGGGGCTCCGGAGAGCCGGGGGCTGAAGGGCAGACCTCTCTGGAAGGTATGCCGGTGCCGCGGAAGGCGGTGGCGGAGAAGGCCGTGGGGGGGATCGTCGCGGCGGGGGTGGCGCCTGTCGCGCGGGTCTTGGTGGATACGCCGTTGCCGCATCTGGATCGGCCGTTCGACTATCTCGTGCCTGCGGGGATGGATGCGGACGCGGTGGCGGGGTGCCGGGTGCGGGTGCGCTTCGCGGGGAAGCTTACGGACGGGTTCCTGCTGGAGCGGGTGGAGAGCAGTGAGCATGAGGGGGGGCTGCTCGCGCTGGAGCGGGTGGTGTCCGCGGAGCCGGTGCTCACCCCTGAGATCGCGAGCTTGTGCCGCGCCGTGGCGGACCGGTACGCGGGCACCATGTCGGACGTCGTCCGGCTCGCCGTTCCTCCGCGGCACGCTCGGGTGGAAGCGGAGCCGGTCGAGAGTGAGGGCACTCTGGGGAAGGGGCGTCCGGGCGAGGGGGCGGCGGCCGTAGGGCGGGTGGGCGAGGGTGAACCGGGCGGGGCGGGGCCGGTGGGGCAGGGTGTGCCGGGTTCGGACGAGGCCGGGACGGTGTCGCGGGGTGGGATGCCGGCTCCCGGTGAGGAGAGGGCGTCCGCGTCCGGAGTGACCATGGGGGCCGCTGAAGCCGGAGGTACCGTGCACCCGGAGGGGGCGTGGGCTGAGTATCACGCGGTTGGGACACCTGCCTCCGGTGGGGAGGGAGTGTCCGGGGCCGGTGGGGACGTGATGTCTGGGGTCGGTGGGGAGACTGCTTCTGAGTCCGGTGCGGAGGGAGTCTCTGGTCCCGGAGCGGAGGCGGCGACCGGGGCTGGGAGAGGAGGGGTATCTGGGCCTCAAGGGACGGTGGTGACTGGTTCCGTTGAGGAGGAGGCGTCCGGGTCCCGGAGGGAGGGAGCGTCCGGGTCGAATGAGGACGTGGCGTCCGGGTTCGAGGGGGATGGGGTCTCACGGGGTGGTGGGGCAGTGG
>NZ_JBDPMD010000011.1:0-191169 GCF_039871875.1 Sphaerisporangium sp. B11E5
CCCGCCCTCCCACGCTCCGCCCCCACGCTCCGCCCCCACGCTCCGCCCTCACGTTCCGGCTCGCACGGCACCCCACAGCCGCCCCCTTGCTCTGGCCCTCACGGCACCCCACCCGCCCGGGCACACCCACCCACCGCGGACACCAACCCACCACGCCGCCCAGAGGTAGGCCACCGGCCCCGTCAGGTCAGGTGGGGGATGCCGGGAAGGCTAGTGGCCGTCGCGGCTGGCGACGATGAGCTGGACGGTGCGTTCCAGCGCGTAGGCGGGGTCGGTGCCACCGCCTTTGACCTGTTCGTCGGCGGTGGCCACGGCCTGGATGGCTTTGGCCAGGCCCACGGGGCCCCAGCCGTTGAGCTGGCGGCGTACACGGTCGACCTTCCAGGGGGGCATGCCCAGGTGGGCGGCGAGTTGGGGGCCGCGCAGGTTGCGGGGGGCGTCGCCGACCTTGGCCAGGGAACGGACGCCGCCGGCCAGGGCGCTGACGATGAGGACGGGGGCGACGCCGGTGGAGAGGGCCCAGCGGAGCTGTTCCAGGGCCTCGCCGAGGCGGCCCTCCACGGCCTTGTCGGCCACGGTGAAGCCGGTGACCTCGGCGCGGCCTCGGTGGTACCGGGCGACGGCGGCCTCGCTGACGGCCTTGCCGGGGGTGTCGAAGGCGAGCTGGGAACACGCGGCGGCCAGTTCGCGCAGGTCGCTGCCCACGGCGTCCAGGAGGGCCTGCGCGGCGTCGGCGCCGATGGTGCGGCCGGCGGCGCGCATCTCGGTCTTGATGAAGTCGAGCCGCTCCCCGGGCTTGGTGAGCTTGGTGACGGTCACGACCGCCGCCCCCGCCTTCTTCAGGCCGTCCACCAGGGCCTTACCTTTCACCCCGCCGGGGTGGGCGAACACCACGACGGCGTCGGGCGACGGGGCCTTGGCGTACTGGACGGCCTCGGCGATGACGTCCTTGGTGAGGTCCTGTGCGGCGCGGACGACGATGACTGAGCGGTCGCCGAACAGCGAGGGCGAGGTGAGCCGGGTCAGTTCCCCGGCCTCGACCTTGCCGCCGGTCAGGTCGTGCACCTGTGCCGGGGGGTCGGCGGCCCGCGCCGCCGCGGCCACCGCGCCGATCGCCCGGTCGGCCAGCAGTTCCTCGTCGCCGATCACCAGGGTGACCGGTGCCGCGTCCGTCGCCATGCCAGCAGCATCCCACGTCCGGACGGCCGCACGGCACCCGGCCGCGCGGCCCCGGACGGCCCGGCGCACCGGCCACGAGCGAACCGCCGCACGACCCCGGACGGCCCGCCGCACCGGCCCCGCGCGGCCTCGGACGGCCCGGCGTACCGGCCCCCGCGCGACCCACCTCCTCCGCCGGACGGCCCCCGCGCCACGCCCCTCACACCGCGCGAAAGCCGTGCTTACCGACCCGTTGACGCGGCCGTAGCACGTATGTAACCTTTGGCCAACACCCTGCAAGAATCTTGCAAGTAGCTGCTCTATTTCTTTCTTCTCTCCGCAACTTCCGGTGGAACGTACTGCGTCCGTGCGCCCGCCTACCCCCCATCCGTCGAGAGATAGAGAACACGATGAGAACGAAGCAGGTACCACGGCTGGTCGCTGCCCTCGTGGCGGCCGGCCTGCTCGTGCTGGGGTGGCCGGTGACGCCGGTCTCCGCGGCGGGCGGCCCCAACCTCGCGGCGGGCAAGACCGCCTCGGCGAGCGGCAGCAACTCCCCCTACGGCGCGGGCAACGTCAACGACGGCAACCAGTCGACCTACTGGGAGGGCACCAACAACGCCTTCCCGCAGTGGGCGCAGGTCGACCTCGGCGCCACCACCTCCGTCGACCAGGTGGTGCTGAAACTCCCACCGGGCTGGGAGGCGAGGACGCAGACCCTGTCGGTCCAGGGCAGCACCACCGGCAGCGGCTTCTCCACCGTCGTCGCCTCGGCCGGGTACTCCTTCGGCCCCTCCGGCGGCAACGTCGTCACCATCAACTTCGGCGCCACCAGCACCCGGTACATCAGGGTGAACATCACCGCCAACACCGGCTGGCAGGCCGCGCAGCTCGCCGAGATCGAGGTCTACGGCGCCGCCGCCTCCAGCTCCAACCTCGCCCAGGGCCGCCCGTTCACCGCGAGCAGCGTCAGCCAGTCGTACGTGGCCGGCAACGCGGGCGACGGGAACCAGGCGACGTACTGGGAGAGCGCCAACAACGCCTTCCCGCAGTGGGTGCAGGCCGACCTCGGCTCCGCGCTCGCGGTCAACCGGGTGGTGCTCAAGCTGCCCACCGCCGGGTGGGGCGCCCGCAACCAGACCCTGTCGGTGCAAGGAAGCACCAACGGCACGTCGTTCTCCGACATCGTGGCCGCGGCCAGTTACTCGTTCGCGCCGACGAGCAACAACACGGTGACGATCAATTTCACCGCCGCCACGACGCGGTACCTGCGGCTCACCTTCACCGCCAACACCGGCTGGCCCGCCGGGCAACTCGCGGAGCTCGAGGCGTACGGCCCGAGCGGCGGCGACACCCAGGCGCCCACCGCGCCCGGCAACCTCGCCTACACCGAGCCCGCCACCGGGCAGATCCGCCTGACCTGGTCGGCCTCCACCGACAACACCGGCGTCACCGGGTACGACATCTACGCCAACAACACCCTGCTCACCAGCGTCGCCGGCAACGTGCTGACCTACACCGACACCCAGCCGGCCTCCGCCACGGTGACGTACCACGTGAAGGCCAAGGACGCCGCGGGCAACCAGTCGCCCAACAGCAACGTGGTGACCCGCAACGGCTCGTCCGGTGACACGCAGGCGCCCACCCCGCCCGGCAACCTCGCCTACACCGAGCCCGCCACCGGGCAGATCCGGCTCACCTGGTCGGCGTCCACCGACAACGTGGCCGTCACCGGCTACGACGTCTACGCCAACAACTCGCTGCGCGGCAGCGTCGCGGGCAACGTGCTGACCTACACCGACACCCAGCCGGCCTCCGCCACCGTGTCGTACCACGTGCGGGCCAAGGACGCCGCGGGCAACCAGTCGTCCAACAGCAACGTGGTGACCCGCAACGGCAGCGGCGGCGGCTCCAACATGGCGGTCGGCAAGCCCATCACCGCCTCCTCCTCGGTGTTCACGTTCGTGGCGGCCAACGCCAACGACAACAACACCGCCACCTACTGGGAGGGCGCCGGCGGGGCGTACCCGAGCGTGCTCACCGTGCAGCTCGGTTCCAACGCCGACGTGTCCTCGGTCGTGCTGAAGCTCAACCCCGACAGCTCGTGGGGCACCCGCACCCAGACGATCCAGGTGCTCGGCCGCGAGCAGAGCTCGTCGTCGTTCGCCAACCTGTCGTCGGCGGCGACCCACACCTTCAACCCGGCGAGCGGGAACACCGTGACGATCCCGGTCTCCGGGCGGATCGCGGACGCGCAGCTGCGCATCACGTCCAACTCGGGGGCCCCGGCCGGGCAGATCGCCGAGTTCCAGGTGATCGGCGTGCCCGCGCCCAACCCGGACCTCACCGTCACCGCGCTCACCGCCTCGCCCGCCTCCCCGGTGGAGACCGACGCGGTCACGCTGACCGCGACGGTGCGCAACATCGGCAACGCGGCGAGCGCGGCCACCGACGTCGGCTTCTCCCTGGCCACCACCAAGGTCGCCACCGCCACCGTGGGAGCGCTGGCCGCCGGGGCGCAGGCCACGGTGACCACCGATATCGGCACCAGGGACGCCGGGACGTACGCCCTGACGGCCAAGGTGGACGAGGGCGGCACGGTCATCGAGCAGAACGACACCAACAACTCCTTCACCAGCCCGTCCTCGCTGGTGGTGCGGCCGGTGGACAGCTCCGACCTGGTCGCGAGCACCAGTTGGTCGCCGAGCAACCCCGCCGTCGGCAACACCGTGACGTTCAGCGTGGCGATCAGGAACCAGGGCACCATCGCCTCCGCCGCCGGGGCGCACGGCATCACGCTCACCGTCCTCAACGACGCCGGCACCGTGGTGCGCACCCTCACCGGGTCCTACAGCGGCACCATCGCCGCCGGGGCCACCGCGCCGCCGGTCAACCTCGGCACCTGGACGGCCGCCAACGGCAAGTACACCGTGCGCACGGTGCTCGCCAACGACGGCAACGAGCTGCCGGTCAAGCAGGCCAACAACACCGGCAACCAGCCGTTCTTCGTCGGCCGCGGCGCCAACATGCCGTACGACATGTACGAGGCCGAGGACGGTGTGACCGGCGGCGGCGCGCAGGTGGTCGGGCCGAACCGCACCATCGGCGACCCCGCGGGCGAGGCGTCCGGCCGCAAGGCCGTGACGCTGAACTCCAACGGCAGCTACGTCGAGTGGACCACCAAGGCCAGCACCAACACGCTGGTCACCCGGTTCTCCATCCCCGACGCCCCGGGCGGCGGCGGGATCAACTCCACGCTCAACATCTACGTCAACGGCACCTTCCTCAAGCCGATCAACCTGACGTCCCGGTACGCCTGGCTGTACGGCAACGAGACCGCCCCCGGCAACTCGCCGGGCGCCGGGTCGCCGCGGCACATCTACGACGAGGCCAACGTCCTGCTCGGCACCACCGTCCCAGCGGGCAGCAAGATCAGGCTGCAGAAGGACCCGGCCAACACCCACACCTACGCGATCGACTTCGTCAACCTGGAGCAGGTGGCGCCGATCGCCAACCCCGACCCCGCGCGGTACACCGTCCCGGCCGGCTTCACCCACCAGGACGTGCAGAACGCGCTGGACCGGGTGCGGATGGACACCACCGGCACACTGGTGGGCGTCTACCTGCCGACGGGGGACTACCAGACCAGCAACAAGTTCCAGGTGTACGGCAAGCCGGTCAAGGTGGTCGGCGCCGGGCCGTGGTTCACCCGCTTCTCCACGCCGTCCACGCAGGAGAACACCGACGCGGGCTTCCGGGCCGAGTCGTCGGCGAACGGCTCGACGTTCTCGAACTTCGCCTTCTTCGGCAACTACACGTCGCGCATCGACGGGCCTGGCAAGGTGTTCGACTTCTCCAACGTCGCCAACATGGTGATCGACAACATCTGGAACGAGCACACGGTGTGCCTCTACTGGGGCGCCAACACCGACTTCATCACGATCAAGAACTCTCGTATCCGCGACCTGTTCGCCGACGGCGTCAACATGACCAACGGCAGCACCGACAACCTGGTCACCAACAACGAAGCCAGGTCCACCGGTGACGACAGCTTCGCGTTGTTCTCCGCGATCGACGCCGGCGGCGCCGACGAGAAGAACAACGTCTACGAGAACCTGACGGCCATCCTGCCGTGGCGGGCCGCGGGCCTCGCGGTCTACGGCGGGTACGCCAACACGTTCCGCAACATCTACATCGCCGACACGCTGACCTACTCGGGCATCACGATCAGCTCTCTCGACTTCGGATACCCGATGAACGGCTTCGGCGCCGACCCGCCGACCCGGTTCGAGAACATCTCGATCATCCGCGCCGGTGGCCACTTCTGGGGCGCGCAGACGTTCCCCGGAATCTGGATCTTCTCCGCCTCCAAGGTCTTCCAAGGCATCCGTGTCACCGACGTGGACATCGTGGACCCGACCTACAGCGGCATCATGTTCCAGACCAACTACGTCGGCGGCCAGCCCCAGTTCCCGGTGAGAGACACCGTCTTCACCAACGTCTCCATCACCGGCGCCCAGCGAAGCGGCGACGCCTTCGATGCCAAGTCGGGCTTCGGCATCTGGGTCAACGAGATGCCGGAAGCCGGCCAGGGCCCCGCAGTAGGCTCCGCCACCTTCAACAACCTCCGGATGAGCAACAACTACCAGAACATCAAGAACACCACCTCCACCTTCACCCTCACCATCAACTGACCCTTCCGGGGCCGCGCGCTACCTCACCGCGCGCGGCCCCACCAAGGCCCCCCACCGCCCCCAGCGGCCGGGGGGCCACTCTTTTCGGCTCCAGCCGGCCTGCCCTTCGCCCGGTGCGCGGCGCCCGAACGGCGGCCGCAGACGGGGTGCCGGCAGAACATTTACTGACGAAGTGGTGTCAGCAGTTCTGTCGGCAGTTCGCTTTTGGCCCGGCAGCGCCCCTGGGCTCAGAGTCACCACCTCCTCCCCGAGGCTGAGATCCCCCTACCGCCCCCCGGTAAAAGGTAAAATTCTGCAATCTCGTCGGTCACACGACACACCTGCGCAACCATGTGTCCCATTGCAAGTCAACGGCAATTCACCTGCAGGTATGCTCGGGCATTCTGCAGATGAGAGAAACCACGCGCCGGGAGGAGGTGAAGATCCGTGAAGCTGGCTCAGCAGCGTCACAGTTGCCCACGCTGTGGCTCGCCCCTGGACGAAGGTCCCGTCCTCTACCGCTGCGCGATGTGCCACCGCTACGTCTACGCCGCCGACCTCGACACCGAGTTCCGCACCGTGGCCCACGCCACCGACGTCATCTGACGCACCACCGGCCCTCACATCCGGCGTCCGCACGAGGCGCCGACGACACGTCCCCGGGCCGTCAACGGCGACGGGGGACGACAGCGAGCTGACGGCCGGTGACGGCCACCGCCAAATCGCCGGAACGATCCGTCCGGTAGACGCGCATGCCCAGGAAGGTGAGCCGGGCCACGGTACGTGGTGACGGGTGTCCGTAGTCGTTCGGTGCCCCGACACTGATCAAGGCGGCGCGAGCCCGGGTGGCGGCCAGAAAAGCGTGGTCCTGCCGGGCGGACCCATGGTGCGGAACCTTCAGGACGTCGGCCGGTGGAAGACCGTGCCGCACGAGAGCGGCCTGGGCCTCGTTCTCGATGTCGCCGCAGAGCAACGCCGTCCCGTACGGCCACCGGACGTGGAGCACGACACTCCCGTTGTTGATCGATGCCCCCTCCCCCGCGCCCGCCTTGGCCACTCCAGGGACCGGTCCGATGACGGTCAACGAGACCTGCCCCACCCGCCACGCCGTACCGGCCGCCACCCCCCGCACGGGGATCCGCCGCGAGCGCAGGTCGTCCACCACCACGCCACTTCGCCCCCAGTAACGCCCGACGAGCTCAGCCGCCGTGAACCCGCCACCCCCGACGCCGTCAGCAGCGCCGGCCTCCCCGTGCCCGCTGGGTCCCGGCCCCCGCGACCCGCTCGCCGGCCCCGGGGCATGAGAACGGTCGTCGGAGTCGAGATCGCCTGGGCCGAGGAGGATCGTGCCGATGGGGCGGTGGCGCAGGGCACCGGTCAGGCCGCCGGTGTGGTCGGCGTGCGGGTGGGTGAGGATCAGCAGGGGGATCCGGCGGACACCGAGGTCGCGCAGGCAGCGGTCCATGAGGGCAGGCGCGGGGCCGGTGTCGACCACCACCGCTTGTGCGTCGCCTGCGTTGAGGACCAGGGCGTCACCCTGGCCTATGTCGCAGGACACCAGCAACCAGTTCCTCGGGGGCCAGGGAGCGAGGACCGGGCGTACCAGGACGGCGCAGACGATCAGCGCCGTGGCGACGGCGCAGGCCGCGAGGCGCAGTGCGGGGCGGCGGAGGAGGAGCCAGATCGCGGCCGCCAGGGCGAGGAGGAGCAGCAGTCCGGCCAGGCCCGGGAGCCAGGGGAGGGTGGCGGCGGGGATCGCGGCCGCGTGGCGGGCCACCTGGATGAGCCAGGCGGCGGGGTAACCGGCGAGGTGTGCCAGTAACCGGGCGGCCTCGATGTCGATCGGGGCGAGCGCGGCGGCGGCGAAGCCCAGCACGGTGGCGGGTGGCACCGCGGGGGCGGCCAGCAGATTGGCGGGGACGGCCACCAGGCTCAGCTCGCCGGACATCAGTACGAGCAGCGGTGTCACCGCCGCCTGCGCCCCTGCGGCCACCGCGACCGCCTCGGCCGCCCAGCGGGGGATGCGCCGGGCCATGCGGTCCCGCAGGCGCGGCGCGAGCACCAGGATGCCTGCCGTGGCGAACACCGACAGGGCGAAGCCGTACTCCCTGGCGAGGGCCGGGTCGAACAGGATCAGCCCGAGAACCGTCACCGACAACGCCGCCAGCCCGTCCTTGGACCGCCCGGTGCCGAGCGCCAGCGCCGCCACCGACCCCATGACCAGCGCCCGCAACACACTCGGCGACAACCTGGCGATCACCGCGAACCCCACCATCGCCACCACAGCCACCACCGCCCGCCCCACCGGCGGCACCCTCGCCCCCCTCCCCACCGCCAGGACAAACCCCGCGATCACTGCCAAATTAGCCCCGGAGACCGCAAGCAAATGACTGAGCCCGGCGTCGCGGAAGTCCTCCCTGACGTCCTCCCGCATCAACGACACGTCCCCCACCACCAGCCCCGGCAACAACCCCCTCTCCTCCGGCGGCAACACCTCGGCCGCCCTCCGCAACCCGTCCCTGAACACCTCCGCCCCCCGCTGCACAACCCCCGCCCCACCCACCACCACCGGCTCCCCCCGAGCCGACAACACCCCGACCAGCAACCCCCCACCATCCGCACCCCCCAACCGCCCACGAACCCGCACCCGCTCCCCCACCCGCACCACCGCCCATCCGTCCCCCTCCCCGAACACCACCACCGCCGCCCGTACTCTCACCCCACCGACCTCCGGAGTCCGCGAGCTCTCCGAGGGATGCGCGGTCGCCGGAGGGGGCGCGATCCACACGATGTCTCCCTCGACGACCACCCGTTCGCGCCGCGACGACCCGTGGTGGTTCGGCAGCACCCGGGGATCCCCGCTCACCACGACCTCGGCCGTCACCACCGCCCGTTCCCGCACCAGCTCCGCCACCGGCCCCGTGGTGACCGCATGAACTGGCAGCGCGACACCACCACTCGCCGCCGCCACCCCTATCAGCACCGCCATCGACACGCTCCCCCACGCCCCCTCCAGCCGACGGAGACGACGGAGGGGCAACGAGGTGCCACGTCGCGACAGCAGGGGCAACGTGACGAGAGCCCCAAGGGTGACCACCGCGATCGCACATGTGATCATGCCAGTGATCGAGGAGCACCCAAGCAGGACCGCGGCCGTCGCCCACGCCGCCAGCCCCGGCGGCACCAACCGCCACGTCCACACTCCCCCGGTCACGCCCCCCACCTCACCGGTGCGCCCCGACGAAGACCCGGGTTCGTCACGGGGACGGATGACGGCGGTCATACGCGCACCCTCGTCCGCAGATCGGCATATTTCCGTTCGCCGATGCCGGTGACTTCGCGGAGCTGGTCCACGCTGCGGAAGCCGCCGTGGGTCTGGCGGTACTCGATGATGCGGGTGGCGAGCACCTCGCCGACCCCGGGGAGGGTCTCCAGTTGGCCGGTGGTGGCGGTGTTCAGGTCCAAGGGCTCGGTCGTGGTCGCCGCCGGGTCGGGGACGGCGGGCGGTGGGGCGGCTGTGCCGGCCTTGGCGCCGACGATGATCTGTTCGCCGTCGATCAGGCGGCGGGCCAGGTTGAGACCGGTCGGGGTGACTCCGGTGCGGAAACCGCCGGCGGCGGTGACGGCGTCGGCCACGCGGGAGCCCAGAGGGAGGGTCACCAACCCTGGTTTCCGGACCTTCCCGGTCACATGGACGACGACCTGAGCCGTCTGGGGAGTGACGCCGACAGGCCCGGACGAGGGCGGCTGGGCGACGGGAGGTAGGACGGCGGTGGTGGGTGCGGGCGTACCGGCAACGGCGGTGGCCGCCGCCGGGAGCGTGGTCGTGGTGGCGGGGAGCAGCGGGAGGAGGGGGTCCGGTACGGGGCGGGAGCGCCACAGGTAGACGCCGCCGGCGAACAGAGCGAGCAGGCCGGCGACCAGTAGCACGCGCAGCCCTGGGCGGCCGATGTCCAGTGCGGGCACGTGACCGGCGAGAAAACGATTGAGCCGGGCACGAAGCGAGGGGGCGACAAGCGGCCCGGACCAGATTCGGGCTGAGGGCGGGCGATCGTCCACCAAGACGCGGCCGGAAGGCGGGGGGTCCTCCGCCCAAGCACGGGCAGAGGATGGCTGGTCGTCCGCCAAGGCGCGGCCGGAAGGCGGGTGGTCGTCCGCCCAAGCGTGGCCGGAGGGCGGGTGGTCCTCCGCCCCAGCGCGAGCAGAGGGTGGGTGGTCGGGTGTCCAGGGGCGGGTGAAAGGTGAGTGGTCGTCTGTGGATGGGTTTTCCTCGGTGTGCGCCTGCCATGGGGGGATCACGTGGCGCATCCGGTTGTCCCAGGTGCCGGCTGCGGTCACGGTCAGCGACGACTGGCGGGGTTCACCTTGGGTCTGGAAGAGGGCATCCGGACGGGAATCGGGGGGCGTACTGCTCGGGGGCAGCCCCTCGGGTGGTGGTTGCCATTGGGTGGCACCATCGCCCACATGGTCGTCCGGGGCACCGTCCGCATCCGGGTCCAGTGATGGCTGTGGCAGGTCACCTTGAGGGAGGGACAGAGGATCTGGACGGGAATCGGGCGGGATCGGGTGGGGTGCCTGGGGGGTCTTCGTGTTGTTTGAACGGGCGGGGGTGCGTTGGGGGAGGGAGAGGGCTTGGAGGCGGGAAGTGGCGATTGTGCTGGTGGAGAGGGGCTTCGGGGGGCGGCGCATGAAGGGGAATTTAGAAGGGGTCGGCTTGTGAGGGGTTAGCCGAGTGGGGTTCTGTGGATAACTCCCGGAGGGCGTGTTGGAGAGGGTGGCCATCCACGGGGAACCCACGGTGGGGACGGGTTAGTTCAGGGTGAGGACGGGTTAGGGATGGGGACGGGTTGGTTCGAGGCGGACGGGTTGGTTCGAAGCGGAGGATGCTTCGAGGCTGACGGGGTGGTTCGGAACGGACGGGTTGATTCGGGCCGGACGCGTTGGTTCGAAGCGGAGGATGCTTCGGGGTGGACGGGTTGGTTCGAGGCGGGACCGGGTTGGTTCGGGGTGGGGAGGGGCTAGTTCGGGGTGGGGGCTACGGTGACGGCGAGCATTCCTGGGCCGGTGTGGACGGCTACGGCTGGGCCTACCTCCAGGATTCGGATTGTGGTGATGGTGGGGATGCGGGTGGTCAGGTGGTCGGCGAGGGTTTGGGCTCGGGTGGGGGCGGCCAGGTGGTGGACGGCTATGTCCACGGGGTGGGGGCCGGCGGCGCGGATGGCCAGGTCTTCCAGGCGGGCCAGGGCTCGGGTGGAGGTGCGGACCTTTTCCAGGGGGGCGATGGTGCCGCCGGTTATGTGGAGCAGCGGCTTGATGGCCAGGGCGGAGCCCAGGAAAGTGGCGGCGGCGCCGATGCGGCCGCCGCGGCGTAGGTGTTCCAGGGTGTCCACGTAGAAGAAGCTGTGGGCGGCTTCGGCGCATCGCTTGGCCATGGCGGCCACCTCGGGGCGGGAGAGGCCTTGCTGCGCGGCCTTCGCGGCGGCCAGTACCGGGAAGCCCAGGCCCATGGCCAGTGAGCGGCTGTCCACCACGTCGACCGGGATGGGGGCGTCTTGAGCCGCCAGGCGGGCCGAGTCGACTGTGCCGGACAGCGCGCCTGACAGATGGATCGAGACCACCTCGCGGGCGCCTCTCGCGGCGGCTTCCTCGTATATCTCGGCGAAGCGCTGGGGGGCGGGGCGGGAGGTCGACACCGGGGACCAGTCCTTCAGGGCGGCGGCCAGCCCGGCCACGTCGATCTGTGTGCCGTCGTCCAGGGTGCGGTCGCCCACGATGACCTGGAGCGGGATCACGATGATCCCGAGCTGCTCCACTTCCGCCGGCTGGAGGTAGGCGGTCGAATCAGTGACCACGGCGACCGGTTGTGACATGACCGAAGGTTACCCGCGGCCCTGTGGTTCCGGGTGGCAGGTGTCCGACAGGGAGAAGCGTGCGAGGAAGTCCGCCCAGCCGTCGGCCAGGTTGTGGGGAAGGCTGGAGCGGGCGACGACGGGGCAGAGGTCGGTCACCGCTTGCCGGGGGTCGAGGTTCCATTCCCGGACGGCGCCGCTGGAGTCGCCGGCGAGCAGCGTGCGGCCGTCGGGGCGGAACGACAGGGCGCGTACTTCGCCGCGGTGGCCGTACAGGTCGCCGACCACCTGGTACGTGGCCGCGTCCAGCAGGCGGATCGTCTGGTCGTTGCCTCCGAGGGCGATCAGGCGGCCGTCGGGGCTGAAGGCGGCCGTGTTCGCGTCGGCCTTCGCCAGGACCGGGGTGCCGGCGCCGGTACGCATGCCGTCGTACACGGCCCCGGCGGGCCATCGGGTGATGCCGCCGTCGGCGTCGGTGCTGATGATGGTCCGCCCGTCGGGGCTCACGGCGATGTCCCTGATCCGCTTGATGTAGCCGCCCCAGTTGGCGAGCAGGGCGTCCCTGCCGCGGCCGTCCAGGTCCACGAAGTGGATCGCCCCTCCCGCGCCGGCGCCGATCAGGGTGTGCCCGTCGGCGCCGAAGGCCACCGCCGTGGTCAGCAGGGGTTTGCTCCAGTTGGAGAAGACGTGCGGAAGTTCGCGGATCTTGTGGAAGGTTCTCGCGTCCCACAGCACGGCGTTGTCCGAGGCGTCGGCCGTGGCGATGGTCCTGCCGTCACGGCTGAAGGCCACGGAGACGATGGGCTCGGTGTGCGCGGTGAGGGTCGCCTTGGGACGGGTGCCGGAGAAGTCCCACACCTTCGCCGTCCGGTCGTTGCCCGCGCTGACCATCGTCGTGCCGTCGGGGCTGATCGCGAGGGCGCGCACGCCCCGGCGGTGGGCGGGGACCCGGACCGCGCCGGCCATCCGTTCGGCCGGGTTCCACCAGGTGACGGTGCCGTCGCCGCCACCCGCGGCGGCGATCCGCCCGGCGGCGCCGAACGCGACGGCGTTGACCGCCGTGAAGAGGCCGGGACCGGGTCCGGGACGGCCGCCGCGGAGCAGGGTCACCGACGAGTCGACGTCGGCGATCGCGAGGGTCTGGCCGTCAGGGCTGAACGCCGGCGCCCACGCCGTCTCCGCGAATCCGCCGAGGGAGGCGAGGGGGTTGCCGTCGGCCACCGACCAGAGCGTGACAGGGGGGCCGCCCGAGGACAGGCCGTCAGCGACGGCGATGGCGTCGCCGGACGGCGTGAACGCGGCCGTCGCCCCGCCGTTCAGCCTCGTCTCCTTGACCCACTTCCCGGTGTCCCACAAGGTGGTGATCTCCGCGTTCAGCAGGTCCATCTCGCCGACCGCCATGGTCAGGCCGTCAGGGCTGAACGAGATGCCCCTCGGCAGGGACGTGGCCCTGTCCAGTGTCCTCGTCTTCCGTAACGCCGGCAGGGATCCCGTGTCGAACAATTCGAGCCGCTCGCCGAGTACGGCGAGCAGGTTCCGGCCCGGCACGAACGCCGCCGCGACCGCTTCCTTCGCCGGCAGGGTCGCCGCCAGGCGGAAACCGCCGGTCCGCCACAGCCGGACGTCGCCCCCGGCGCTGGCCAGCAGCCGGGAGTCCGCGCTGAACACGACGGACCGGACCTCCCCGGGGTGACCGGTCAGGGTGGCCAGGAGTTCACGGCGCGCGACACTCCACAGCCGCACGGTGCGGTCCTCACCAGCGGTGGCGAGCATCGAGCCGTCCGGGCTGAAGGCCACCACGCCGACGGGGGCCGTGTGGCCGGTGAGGGTGGCCGACAGGGTGCGGTTCGCCGTGTCCCACAGCCGCACCGTACGGTCGTCGCCCGCCGTGGCGAGGACACGTCCCTCAGGGCTGAAGGCGATCGTGGAGACGTCGCCGGCGCGCGGCAACCGGTCGTTGGCCAGGTGGCCGTGCGCGGTGAGCAGGGCTCCCCACGCCTCTGGCGAGGGAGTGGCCGTCCAGGCGGCCAGAGCGAGGGCGATGGACTCGAGGGGCGAGGCGTCGAAGCGTGCGATCGACTGCGCGGCGAGACGCCGTGACAGGTCGCCGTTCTCCCGTTCGCGGGCCCTTCCGACCTGTATCGCCCACAGCCCCGTCGTGGCCGATGCCAGGACGAACGCCGTACCGGCGGCGAGCACGGCGGTGCGCACCCGGTTCCACCGGTAGAGGCGGCGGCGCGCCTGGGCCGCCGTCGCTACCCAGATGACGTTCTCGCTCGTCACCTCCCGCCGGTTGGCGGCGGGCGCGACCACCGTCAGTTTCTCGGCCGCGGCCCTGTCGAGCTTGGCCTGCAGGCCGCCGACCTTCGTCAGCTCGCCGTCCGGGGTGACGTCCCCGGTGACGGCGTGGTCGCGGTAGGGGTGGCGCAGCAGCCCGGACAGGCGACGGCCGGCGGCGACGGCGCGTGAGGCGGCCAGGGCCCTCGGGGACGGCGGGCCGAGGAGCTCTTCCAGCAGGACGGCGAACGCGGCGCCCAGGGAGGCCCCGATGACCCGTTGACGCCGGTACCCGGGGACCTCCAGCCGCCAGAGCACGCACGGTACGCGCGGGCGGCCCCCGGTCTGGTACTCCCACGCGGCGGTCAGCGCCCGCTGGAACTCCTCGTCGGCGGTGAACATGCTCATGGTCCGCGGATCGGGATAAAGCCCCTGCGGTCCTCGGAAGATCTCCAGTTCCAGGCGGCCGAGCAGGCCCGTCCCCTCGGGCCGCTGCGGCGCGAGCAGGACCTTGATCTCCCGTCGCCGCGAGGGAGGCGGCCGGTGGTCCTCGGCCAGCAGCAGCGCCTGCATCAGCACCATGGACCGGGCCGCTCCCCCGGGCATGGGGGCGAGCGTGTCGGCAAGGCGCTGGACGCGGTGCAGCCCGGGGCGGCCGGGAAGGTCGGCGGGCAGCAGGCGGGTGGGCAGCGTGCAGGCCCCGGCCCAGGCGTCCACCATGCCGGACAGGAGGCCGCGCGCCGTACGGCCGTCCGTCGTCTCGCCGCCGTCCCCGGCGAGCACCGCGAGCCGGGCGATGTGGAGCGCCCGGGTCGCCACCGGACCCGGCCCGTCGCCTGTGTGAACGGCGGGAGTCCCCGCCGGGCCGGGGCCGTCGCCCGTGTGAACGGCCCGGGTCCCCGCCGGGCCGGGGCCGTCGCCCGTGTCCACGGCCCGGGTCCCCGTGGGGACCAGGCCTTCACCGTGGGAGTCGGGGTCCTGCTTGTCGAGCACCCGCAGGGCCCAGCAGGCCGAGGGGTCGTCCGCCCATTCGCGCAGGAGTTCTGGGCGCGAACGGGCGGCGTCCCGGCAGGCGTCCCACCACAGGCCGCCGGTGAGCCGGTCCCACGCCTCGTGCTCCTCCAGCCCGTTCTCCGGGTCGTCGAGGAAGTTCGTGTCGCGTCGTTCGAGCAGCAGGAGGGAGTCAAGGGCGGAAACAGAGGTCTTCCTCGTCAGGAAGGCCGGTCGCCATGCCAGCGCCATAGCCAGATAATCACCTGAGTCCGTGACCGGTTGACCGCGTACGCCAGGTCGCGCCCGGGTGATGCCACGATAAGGACACCGAGGCCGCGTTGTCCCTGGAACGCGCCGATCCGCCGAGTACACCGGCGATACCATGACCCCATGCCCACGCCGCCCGGCGAACCGCGGGACGGAGTCGATCTCGTCCCACCCCCCAGGGAGTCGTTGCGTCACGCCGTCCGGCGCCGCTGGCGTTCCGTGGGACGGCATCGCGGCCTGCGTCACTGGCTGCTCACCCGGGGAGTTTCCGTACTTCTCGTGTACGCGGTCCTCTTCGTCGTCAACGGCGTGTGGATCGGCTGGCGGCAGGCGTACGACGTGAGCGTCGGCATCACCTCGCCGGCGGCCACCGCCGCCCCGGTGCCGGCGTGGTTCCTGTCCGTCGCGGGGTGGCTGCTGGTCCCGGGGGTCGTGGGCGCGGTGGCGGGCTACGCGGTCAGCAGCGCGATCACGTCCCGGCGCACCAGGCCGCTGGAGGACCTTTACCCCGAGCCCGGCGATGACTGAGCTCATCCCCCTGCTGTCCGACCTGCTGTTCGTGCACTGCGGGTTCGTGGTTCCGGACGGCTTCGCCGAGTCCTATGTGAAACTGCACGAGAACGACTGGAACAGGGCCCAGGACCACTGGGAACGCTTCGTCCAGCGGGTTCTGGACAGCGACCGGGTCGAACCCTACGCGCAGGGGGAACGGGCCATGAAGCAGGCGGTGGCGGCGGCGAGCTCGGTGCTGCACGAGACACCGCTGCAGAGCCGCTGCCCCCGGTGCGTCAGTGAAAGGAGGCGGTCGTGACCACTGAGGAGCCGGTGCACGGTGGCTTCGAACGGCTCTGCCGCGAGCTCCTCGCGGAGGCGTACCCCGAGGCGGATGCCCGCTGGCTCGACGAGCACACGGCGAGCGCCCTGGCGGCGGCCGACCGCGCGGTGGCCATGGCGGACCTCCGGGCCGACGCGGCGCGGCAGGAGATCAGGGCGGCCGTGCTGGAGCTGCTCGGCAGGCTGCGCGGCCGGGACTTCTCACCCGACGCCCTCGCCGCCGAGGTCGAGACGGAGGCCGTGAAGCTGACGGCCACCGCGCGCCCGGCCGGTCCGAGGTTCGCCGTCACTTTGCGGGCCGAGTCCGCGACCCTCGCCGTGGGCGAGCTGGCCGGGCTCTGGCTGGCCGCCAGGGCGACCGGCCCGCGTGCGGCACGCCTGCCGGTCCGCTACCTCGCCCAGTTCACCGCGCAGGGTGTCGCGGTGTTCTCCAACGTCCCCGCGGGACGCTGGACCTTCGACCTCCTGACGCACTCCTCGCCCGGTGACCGGCCGGGCGCCTACCCCATGCCTTCCGTGCGGACGGACGTGGCCGCGGCCGCCACCGGCTCCTACGCGGTGGCGACGCCGGACGGTGCGCTGTTCGTGCTGCACGACCTGGCGGGCGAGAGCCCCACCCTGGAGATCACCGCTCCGGACGGCCGCCCGCGGCTCGTGCCGATCCGGTACCGGGACCGGACAGGCACGGCACACCGGATCCTCGTCGCCCTGGCTCCCGCCGACACCGGCCCCGCGTCCTCACGTGTCGATCTCCCTGGGTTCTCGCCGGACAGCCCATGGGAGGCGGGCCCTTTCCTGGACGAGGACGCCATCGCGTCCGCTGACGCCCGGCTCGTCGCCGACTCGGTCAGGGCGACCCGCGACCGTGCCACGCTGCGCGCCTGGCGGTCGGTGGCGAAGGTGGTGCCCGAGCTCGCCGGCGTGATCGCGAAGGCGCTCCCCCGACCATGACCACGCCCGCCGCAGGCACGGCGGAGCGGGCCCGTCGCGTCCGCCGCGGGTACAGAGGTGCGGGCCGACCGCGCTCACCGCGGGTACGGCGGAAACGGGGCTACTGGACGGGAGTGCCGCCGCGCCAGACGCGGCGGGGCTTCAGGCCGAAGCCCCAGGCGAAGGCGCCTTCGTGGTCGGCGTCCCATTGCACGATGTCGGCCAGGCGGCCGGGGGCGAGGACGCCGCGGTCGGGGGCGCCGAGCACGGTGGCGCCGCCCAGGGTGGCGGCTCGCAGGGCGTCGCCGACGCTGATGCCGAAGGCGGCCACGGCGAGGCTGATCACCAGGGACATCGAGGTGATGCCGCAGTGGCCGGGGTTGTGGTCGCTGCCCAGGGCCACTGTGACGCCCTGGGCCAGCATGCGGCGGACCGGGGGGAGGGTCTGCTGCTGGAGGGCGGTGCCGGGGCACACGACCGCGGGGACGCCGTAGCGGGACAGCAGCGCGATGTCCTCGTCGGCCGTGTGGTGGAGGAGGTCGGCGGAGGAGCAGCCGAGCTCGGCGGCGAGCTGGACGGCGCCGCGGCGCTTGTAGGCGCCGGCGTGGACGCGCGGGAGCAGGCCCACGTTGCGGCCGCAGGTGAGGACGAAGCGGGCTTCGTCGGGGGTGAAGTGGCCGTCGTCGCAGTAGACGTCCACGCTGTCGGCGCCCGCCGCGGCGGCGTCGGCGCACCAGGCGCCCACGGCCTCGACGTAGTCGCGCTGGCGGCCGAAGTACTCAGGCGGGACGACGTGTGCCGCGAGGAAGGTGACGTGCACCCGCGGCATCATCGGCTCCTTCTCGAGCTCGCGCAGCAGGCGGACGTCGGCAAGCTCGCCGTCGCGGGTGAGGTGGTAGCCGGTCTTGGCCTCGACGGTGGTGGTGCCGTTGAGCAGCCAGTCGCGCAGGCGCTCGCGGACGCCGTTGCACAGCGTCCACGGGTCGGTGCCGCGGGTCACGGTGACGGTGGACCCGATGCCGCCGCCCGCGGCGGTGATGGCGCTCGGCGAGGAGCCGCCGGAGCGCATGGCGAGCTCGGCGTAGCGGTTGCCCGCGTAGACCGGGTGGGTGTGCGCGTCGATGAGCCCGGGGGTGACCAGGGCGCCGCCGAGGTTCTCGACGTGGTCGACGTCCACGATGTCGTCCACGACGCCGGGCACGCTCTGCGGCAGGTCGGCGGCGCGTCCGACCCACGCGATGCGGTCGTTGTGCACGAGGATGGCGGCGTTGCTGCAGACGTCGTTGCCCGTCCAGAGCCGGCCGATGTTGGTCAGGAGCCGTACGGTCATGGCATCACCGCCCCGCCGAAGACCGCGGAGACGTCCCGGCACGCCCTCGGAGCCCAGCTCGCGACGGGCGCCACGCCCGCTGGGTCCGCCAGGTTTCCGGACGTCATTGGGGGGTCTCCTGATCTCATCCGCACTGAGGTGCGATGACGGCACCGCCCGGATCTTGGCCGGGCGATTCAGTTCAGTTACGTTATTTCACAGGTCGGCTCGGTGTACAGGGTTATTGAGAAGAACACCGGTTCGTCTCCCCTGTCCGGGACGGGACCACCAGCACCCCGCCATGACGAAACTCCGTACCCCAGCTTCCACCGGCGCCGATCCCGCCCCTGCGGCAGCAGCAGTCACAAGCGTCGTCATGCGAAACCAGCGCCAGAATGTCTTGGTTAGGGTTTCCATATCGTAGCAATAACAGAGGCGCACCGGCCACAGCGGTTTTCCTGCATGTTCGCGAGGTTTACCGCATATGTCAGCCTTTGCACCGGTCTATCCCGTTCGGCAGGCCAGAGGGACGTCGGCCCCCCACCCGCGGGATGAAATGATCTTACTGCGGCACCGTGTAGCCTGCATCGAGAGCATGTTCTACTCGCTACACATTGGCTGGGCCTGGGAGTTGCCTTGACCGTGCAGGATAATACCAGCAGGAGCCATATCCAGGAGTTGATGCGCGACAAGGAGGATCAGATCCTCCAGCGCTGGGTCGAGATCTCCAGTCAACCCCTGCGCGGCCGCCTCAACGACAACGACACCCGCAAGGAGCTCCAGGAGATCTACCGCGCCTTCGTGCGGTCGTTCAGCGACCCCGACGCCTCCGCCGAGCTGAACGGCCTGCTCGCCGACCTGTCCCGGAGCCGTGCGCGCCAGGGCTTCACCCCGAGCGAGACGGCGGTCACGGTCTACGGGCTGAAGGAGGCGGTCTACGAGATCGTGGAGGCGGACGACACCGAGGAGGCCCTGCGCGGCTTCGTCTGGTTGTCGCGCACCATCGACGGTCTCGGCCTGCTGACCTTCGAGATCTACAGCGCCGCCCGCGACAAGATCATCACCGACCAGGCGGAGGAGCTCCTCGAGCTGTCCACCCCGGTGGTGAAGCTGTGGGACGGCATCGTCGGCGTGCCCCTCATCGGCACGCTCGACTCGGCGCGCACCCAGGTCGTCATGGAGAAACTGCTGCAGACCCTCGTGGACACCGGCTCGGAGTACGCGGTGATCGACATCACCGGCGTGCCCGCCGTGGACACCGAGGTGGCGCAGCACCTTCTCAAGACCGTGATGGCCGCCCGGCTGATGGGCGCCAGCTGCGTCATCTCCGGCATCCGCCCGCAGATCGCGCACACCATCGTCACCCTCGGCATCGAGTTCGGCGACATCGTCACCAAGGCCTCCCTCGCGGACGCCCTGGCGTACGTGCTGCGCAAGAGCGGCGTCCAGATCACCTCCAAGGCGAGGACGCGGGTCGCGGTGCGGACCGAGGAGGCCTGATGGACCGGGTGCCCATCCTCAAGATCGGCGAAATCCTGCTCGTCTCCATCCAGGGCGACCTCGACGACCACACGGTGCTGACCCTGCAGGAGGACATCGCCGACAAGGTCGTCGCCACCGGCGCCATCGGGCTGATCATCGACATCACCGCCGTGGAGATCGTCGACTCGTTCGTGGGCCGCATGTTGTCCACGATCGCCGGCATGGCGCGCATGCTGGACGCCGAGACCATCGTCGTCGGCATGCGCCCGGCGGTCGCCATCACCCTGGTCGAGCTCGGCCTGTCCCTCGGCGGACTGCGCACGGCGCTGGACCTGGAGAAGGGCATCGCGTTGCTCAACCAGCGCGCCGACGCGACCGAGGATGATCTGTCAGCGGTCGGCCGGTGAGCGTTCCCCCTGCCGCCGGCACGGTCGCGGAACTCGCCATCACCTCCAACGACGAGGTGGTCATGGTGCGCCAGAAGGTCAGGGCGAGCGCCATCGACCTCGGCCTGTCCCTGGTCGACCAGACCAAGGTGGTCACCGCGGCGAGCGAACTGGCCAGGAACACCCTGGTGCACGCGGGCGGCGGCCGGGCCCGCATCGAGATACTCCAGCAGCCCGGCGGGCGCCGCGGCATGCGCCTGACCTTCAGCGACGACGGCCCCGGCATCCCCGACACCCGGCTGGCGCTGACCGACGGGTGGACCAGCGGCAGCGGCCTCGGCCTCGGCCTGAGCGGCAGCAGGCGGCTCGTCGACGAGTTCGAGCTGGACTCCGAACCTGGCCGTGGCACGGTCGTGACGGTGACGAAATGGACCCGTTGACCCCGCCGCAGGACCACTGGCTCAGGATGGAAGACGCGAGCGCCATCGGCGCCGCCCGCAGGATCGCCATCGCACTCGCCAAGGCCGGCGGCTTCGACGAGGAGCGGACCGGCAGGGTCGGCGTCGCGGTCAGCGAGGCCGCGTCCAACCTCGTCAAGCACGCCACCGCGGGTGTCATGCTGATCCGCTCGCACCCCGAGGCCGCCACCACCGTGGAGGTCGTCTGCGTGGACGAGGGCCCCGGCATGGCCGACGTGACGGCGAAGATCCAGGACGGCCACTCCACCTCGGGCACGCTCGGCATCGGCCTCGGCGCCATCTCGCGCCTGGCGGACACCTGGGACGTCGACTCCCGCCCCGGCCGCGGCACGGTGCTGTGCATGAGCTTCCGCGTGCCGGGCAGCGTCGCCGCGGGCACGCGTGAGTGCGGCCTGTACCGCCCGGTCGGCGAGGAGGTGGCCTGCGGCGACGCGTTCGCGGTGCGTGACGAGGGCGGCACCGTGACCGCCATCGTGTGCGACGGCCTCGGCCACGGCATCGCCGCCGCCGCGGCGTCCACCGAGGCGATGCGCGTCTTCCGCTCCCACGCCGGCACCTCGCCCGGCGAGATCGTCACGCGGGTGCACGAGGCGCTCGGCGGCACGCGGGGCGGCGCGGTGGCCGTCGTCCACGTCGACCGGGCCGCGCGCACCGCCGCGTACGCGGGGGTGGGCAACATCTCGGGCTGGATCGTGCGCGCCGACCGCCGGCAGGGCATGGTGTCGGTGCCCGGAATCGCCGGCCACCGGGCCCGCGGCGTGCGTGAGGCGAGCTACGACCTGCCCGATCACGGCCTGGTGGTGCTCCATTCCGACGGCCTGACCGACCGCTGGTCCCTGCAGACCTACCCCGGTCTGCTCACCCACTCCGCCTCGGTGATCGCCGGCACGCTGCTTCGCGACTGGGCCGTCCGCCGCGACGACGCCTGTGTGCTGGTCCTCCGGGCAGAGCCATGAGCGGTACGGGGACGGGCCCGACGACCGGGGTGACGATGGCCGGTGAGCTGCTCACCACGGCGGTCCGCGACGACCGGGACGTCTTCGCCGTCCGCCAGATCGGCCGTGAGGTGGCCGAGGCCGTCGGCCTGGACGACCTGGACCGCATCAGGGTCGGCACCGCGCTCAGCGAGGTCGGCCGCGAGATCGTCGCGGGCGCGCGGGACGCGCACATCGCGTTCCGGCTGGAGGAGCCCGCCGGGCTGGTCGTCGAGATCACCTATTCGCCCGGGAAGCAGGCCATCGCCCCGGCCGGGGTGACTCTGGCCGGGCGGCTCATGGACGACGTACGGCACGACACCGTACTACGGATCATCACCATGACGAAAAGGGTCACGGACAGCCGGGCGGGCGGCGAGCAGGCGCTCGCCGCGCTTCGGGCGCGCATGACCGAGTCGGCGCCCACCGGCGTGCTGGACGAGCTGCGGCAGCAGAACCGCGAGCTGGCCGCCGCCCTGGAGGACGCCAAGGCCCACCGCGAGCAACTGGTCCAGGTGAACGCCGAGCTGGAGGAGACCAACGCGGGCGTGCTCGCGCTGTACAACCAGATCTCGGAGGAACTGGAGGAGACCAACCGCGGCGTGGTGGCGCTGTACGCCGAGCTGGATGAGAAGTCCGCCCAGCTCCGTGAGGCCAGCGAGGCCAGGAACCGTTTCTGGGCGACGGTCAGCCACGAGTTGCGCACCCCGCTCAACTCGGTGATCGGCCTGGTGCGGCTGCTGCTCGGCCCGGGCGGCGACGCGCTCACCGAGGAGCAGCAGTTGCAGATCGAGCTGATCGGCTCCTCGGCGCAGACCCTGCTCGCCCTGGTCAGCGAGCTGCTCGACATGGCGAAGGCCGAGTCGGGGCGCATCACCCCGGCGCTGTCGGAGGTCGATCTTCCCGAGCTGGCCGAGCGGCTGCGCATGACGCTGCGCCCCATCAGCGGCACCGAGACGGTGCGCCTGACGGTGGACGTGACGGGCGGCCCGCGGACGCTGGTCACCGACGAGGTGCTGCTGGTGCGCATCCTGCGCAACCTGCTGTCCAACGCGCTGAAGTTCACCGAGGCCGGGCAGGTGACCATGACGGCGCGGGTGGACGACTGCGACGTGGTGTTCGTGGTCGCCGACACCGGCATCGGCATCCCGCGCGAGCACCAGCAACGGGTGTTCGAGGAGTTCTACCAGGTGCCGGGCACCGCGGCGCTGAACGGCCGGGGCACCGGCCTCGGCCTGCCGTACGCCCGCAGGCTGGCCGAGGCGCTGGGGGGTACGCTGCACTTGTCCAGCACCCCAGGCGCGGGCACCTCGGTCACCGTGCGGTTGCCCCTCGCCGGGGACGCGACGGGCGGCGTCACCTCTGAGGAGGGATGATGACCACAGAGCCCCCTGGCACGATCCTGGTCGTGGACGACACTCCCACCAAGCGGTACATCCTCGGGAGCTGGCTGCGCCGCGCGGGCCATCAGGTGGTGGAGGCCAGTGGCGGCCAAGAGGCGCTGACCCTGGTGCGCGAGCTGCTCCCCGACGTGGTGGTGCTGGACGTGCGGCTGCCCGACATCGATGGCTACGAGGTGTGCGAGCGCATCAAGGCCGACCCCGAGACCGCCGCGCTGCCCGTGCTGCAGATCTCGGCGCACGCCATCGGCGTTGCCGACCGCACCCACGGGCTGGACCGCGGCGCCGACGCGTACATGGCCGAGCCGATCGAGCCGGAGGAGTTCATCGCCACCGTGCACGCGGCGCTGCGCTACTCCCGGGCCCGCACCAGGGCCGAGCGCATCGCCCACCGGCTGCGGCGCCTGACCCAGATCACCCTGGACATCAACTCCGCCACGACGTTCGGTGAGCTGATGCGCGTCGCCGTCGAGGGCACCGCGACCGTGCTCGGACGGCGCAGCGGGGCGCTGGCGGTCGCGCTCGACGGCGTCGTCCGGCGCTACACGGCGATGGAGCCGGCCCACCCCGCCGTGCGGCTGGGCGCGCCGGCCGACATCCTGAGCAAGGTGTCCCGGCTGACGCTGGGCGACTCGGCGGGCACCGCCGAGCTGTCGATGACCAAGGAGCAGTGGCGGGAGATCCTGCCGGACTCCGACACCCGGGCCGGCACCGTGGGGGTGCTCTCCCGCACCAAGGTGGGCCGCCAGCCGGTGTACCTCGCCGTCGAGGGCATGCTGCCGCTGGACCCCGACGAGCTGGACATCCTCAAGCAGCTCGGCCAGGCCGTCGCGCTGGCGGTGGACGCGCTGCGCGCCTACGCCGAGGAGCACCTGATCGCGCTCACCCTGCAGCGCAGCTTCCTGCCCGCCCACGTGCCGCAGGTGCCGGGCCTGGAGCTGGCGGTGCGCTACCAGCCGGCGGTGGACAACGTCGAGGTCGGCGGCGACTTCTACGAGGTCTCGCCGCTCGGCGACCGGCTGCTGGTGGCGATCGGCGACGTGCAGGGCCATTCGCTCTACGCGGCCACGGTCATGGCGGAGCTGCGGCACGGCCTGCGCGCCCTGGCCGTGGAGGGCTGCCACCTCGGCAAGATCCTCGGGCGGCTCAACGACATGCTCCGTCTCTACCACCCGAGCATGACCGCCACGGTCTGCCTGATGCTGATCGACCCGGTGGACGGCTCGGTGGAGATGGCCAACGCGGGCCACATCCCCCCGGTGATCATCGGGGACGGCCAGGCGCGCTACCACGGCTGGGGCAACCTCCTCATCGGGGCCGCGCCGGAGGCGTACCGCGTGGACCGGTTCACCCTGCCGGACAAGGGCGCGATCCTGCTGTTCACCGACGGGCTCATCGAGGACCGCGACGTGCCGCTCGACCAGAGCATGGAGGTGGTGCGGCAGCTCGCCATGGCGTTCGACAAGGACCCCGAGCTGTTCTGCGACCGCCTCATCGACCACTTCGGCGCGCGCGAGGACGACGTGGCCGTGGTCGCCCTGCGCCGCACCCACTGAGAGACCACAAAGGAAAGGACCGGCCGGGACGACCGGCCGGTCCTTCCGCGGACCAATGCTTTCAGACGGCTCAGACCGTCTCGACGGGCTTGGCGACCCGCTCCAGCTCGGCGTACAGCACCGCGGGGACCCGGGCGTGCAGCACGGTGCCGTCGCCGGTGTGGTCCACCGACAGCACCTCGCCCTCCTCGTGGGCCCGCGCGACCAGGTCGCCCCGGTCGTACGGCACCAGCAGCCGCACCTCGTGGTCAAGCCGCGGCAGCTCCCGCTGGATGACCTCGATCAGCTCGGCGATGCCGGCGCCGGTGCGCGCGGACACCACCACGCTGTGCCGCTCCCGCATCTGGAGCCGGGCCAGCACGACGGGGTCGGC
Source organism: Sphaerisporangium sp. B11E5 (assembly GCF_039871875.1). NCBI lineage: Bacteria > Bacillati > Actinomycetota > Actinomycetes > Streptosporangiales > Streptosporangiaceae > Sphaerisporangium > Sphaerisporangium sp. B11E5. Next base: position 24,941 of record NZ_JBDPMD010000011.1, read on the forward strand.
CGCGTCGGCCTTGTTGACCACGACGATCTCGGGGATGCCCCTGCCGCCCTCGATGTCGGCGATCACCTCGCGTACCGCGGCGATCTGGGACTCGGGGTCGGGGTGGGAGCCGTCCACGACGTGGAGGATCAGGTCGGCGTCGCCGACCTCCTCCAGCGTGGAGCGGAACGCCTCGACGAGCTGGTGCGGCAGGTGCCGGACGAACCCGACGGTGTCGGTCAGCGTGAACCGCCGGCCGTCGGGCGTGCGGGCCTGGCGCACGGTCGGGTCGAGGGTGGCGAACAGGGCGTCCTCCACCAGCACCCCGGCACCGGTCAGGCGGTTGAGCAGCGACGACTTGCCGGCGTTGGTGTATCCGGCGATGGCCACCGACGGCACCTCGCGGGCGTGGCGCCACGAGCGCTTGGTCTCGCGGGCGATCGACATGCCGCCGATCTGGCGCCGCAGCTTGGCCATGCGCTCGCGGATGCGCCGCCGGTCCAGCTCGATCTTCGTCTCACCGGGGCCGCGGCCGCCGATGCCGACGCCGCCGGCGGCGCGGCCGCCGACCTGGCGCGACAGGTTGCCGCCCCAGCCGCGCAGCCGCGGCAGCAGGTAGCTGAGCTGGGCCAGCTCGACCTGGGCCTTGCCCTCGCGGCTCTTGGCGTGCTGGGCGAAGATGTCGAGGATGAGGGCCGTGCGGTCGATGACCTTGACCTTCACGACCTCCTCGAGCTGCCGCAACTGCCCGGGGGTCAGCTCGCCGTCGCAGATCACGGTGTCGGCACCGTTGGCGATCACGATGTCGCGCAGCTCGGCGGCCTTGCCGGAGCCGATGTAGGTGGCGGTGTCGGGACGCTGGCGGCGCTGGATGACGCCCTCCAGGACCACCGACCCGGCCGTCTCGGCGAGGAGCTTCAGCTCCTGCAGGGAGTTCTCGGCGTCGATCACGGTGCCGGTGGTCCACACTCCGACGAGTACGACGCGTTCCAGGCGAAGCTGCCGGTACTCGACCTCGGTGACGTCCTGGAGCTCGGTGGAGAGCCCGGCCACCCGGCGGAGCGCCTGGCGCTCCTCGAGTTCGTAGTCGCCGTTGGCGAGGGTCTCGTAGGGCTCGTTCTGCATGAATGTCGTCTTCGTGGTTATGTCGCGCTCCTCGGCGCTCGTTGGGTTCACCGCTGTCACACAGTTCAACACTGGCGACACATGGTGTCTTCCCCGATGGTGCCACGCCGGACCGGCGGAATCATCTCCTTATCACCCTGGTTTTCCCTCGTCGCGGGTCAGGCCTTGAGAACCTTGGCGTCCCCCGAGCCGGTCTTCACGATGATGCGGTGGGGCGAGGAGGCGTCGGCGGCGACGCCCACCGTCTTGTCGCCGGACCCGGTGTTCGTGGTCACGTTGTAGTTCCCGGCCGGCACCCGGACGACCCCGGTGCCCGAGCCGGTGCTCACCTGCACGTCGTCCGGCACCACGGTGAAGCGCAGTTCGACGTCGCCCGAACCGGTCTCGGCGACGGCGTGCTTGCCGGACAGGTCGTTGGCGTCGATCTCCCCCGAGCCCGTGGTGGCCCGCACCTCGCCGCCGAGGGCGCGCAGGGTGATGTCCCCCGAGCCGGTCTTCACCTTCACCCGCGTCCCGGCGGGCAGTTCCACGCGGTAGTCCACGCCGCAGTTCCAGTCGTCCGGCTCGCAGTCGTAGGAGAGCTTCAGCGTGTCCCCGTCCATGGGGTGCTTGGTCTTGGGCTGCTCCCCCTTCCAGTGCATGCTCTCGGTCACCCGGATGCCGGTGCGGCCGCTCCCGACGACCACGATGGCCCCCGAGCCGCTTTCCACGTCGATCGCCGCCACGGCGCCGCCCACGTCGTAGGCCTTGGTCTGTTCCTTGGTGGGCGAGGCGATGGTCCGCAACCCGCAGCCGGTCAGCATGATCCCTGCGCACAGCACCGCACCCGCGGCGATCACCGTCTTCGTCTTGGTCATGCTGTGAGAATGCCGTTCCGCGTGGCCGCCGGACCATCGGGGAAGGCCCCGAGACGGACCCTGGCCCGACCCCTGCCGGAACCCGCGTTGACCCCTGAGACAGCCATGAAGTAGCGTCGATTCCGCGATTCAGAACAGAATTTCCATATTGTGGAAAGCAGAAGGGAAGCCCATGGACGGCGTCGACATCAAGGGCCCCATGCTCGACCGTTTCGACCAGATCCTCACGCCGGAGGCCCTGGGCTTCGCCGCGGCCCTGCAACGGGAGTTCGACGGCCGCCGCCGCGAGCTGCTGGACGCCCGCCGGACCCGCCAGGCCGAGCTGTCCGCGGGCGGCACCCTGGACTTCCCCGCCGAGACCGCGCACATCCGCGAGGACGACTCGTGGCGTGCCGCCCCGCCCGCGCCCGGCCTGGTGGACCGGCGGGTCGAGATCACCGGCCCGGTGGACCGCAAGATGACCGTCAACGCACTCAACTCCGGGGCCAAGGTCTGGCTCGCCGACTTCGAGGACGCCAACTCCCCTCTGTGGGAGAACGTCGTCAACGGCCAGCTCAACCTGCGTGACGCGCTCGACCGCACCATCGACTTCGAGACCGGGGGCAAGAGCTACGCGCTGCGCCCCGACGAGGAGCTGGCCACCATCGTGGTGCGCCCGCGCGGCTGGCACCTCACCGAGAAGCACGTGCTGGTGGACGGCGCGCCGTTCTCCGCGTCGCTGTTCGACTTCGGGCTCTACTTCTTCCACTGCGCCGCCCGGCAGATCGCCAAGGGCCGCGGGCCGTACTACTACCTGCCGAAGATGGAGTCCTCCCTCGAGGCGCGGCTCTGGAACGACGTGTTCGTCCGCGCGCAGGAGCTGCTCGGCGTGCCGCACGGCACGATCAGGGCCACCGTGCTGATCGAGACCTACCCCGCGGCGTTCGAGATGGAGGAGATCCTCTACGAGCTGCGCGACCACTCCGCCGGGCTGAACGCCGGCCGGTGGGACTACCTGTTCAGCGTGATCAAGAAGTTCCGCACCCGGGGCCGGGAGTTCCTGCTGCCCGAGCGCAACGCCGTCACCATGACCGCGCCGTTCATGCGGGCCTACACCGAGCTGCTGGTGCGCACCTGCCACCGGCGCGGCGCGCACGCCATCGGCGGCATGGCGGCGTTCATCCCCTCCCGCCGCGACCCCGAGGTCAACAAGGTGGCGCTGGAGAAGGTGCGCGCCGACAAGACCCGCGAGTCCGGCGACGGCTTCGACGGCTCGTGGGTGGCGCACCCCGACCTCGTGCCGGTGTGCCGCGAGGTGTTCGACGCGGTGCTCGGCGACCGGCCGAACCAGCTCGACCGGCTGCGTGAGGACGTCTCGGTGAGCGCCGCCGACCTGCTGGCCGTGGACAAGACACCCGGTGAGATCACCGAGTCGGGGTTGCGCAACAACGTGGACGTGGCGCTGCGCTACCTGGCCGCCTGGATGGGCGGCACCGGGGCGGCGGCCATCCACAACCTGATGGAGGACGCCGCGACCGCCGAGATCTCCCGCTCGCAGATCTGGCAGTGGATCCACAACGACATCCGGCTCGCCGACACCGGTGCGGTCGTCACCCGGGAGCTGGTGGAGCGGGTGATCGCCGAGGAGCTCGCCGCGATGCGCGAGGAGCCCGGGTTCGACGCCGGGCGGTTCGAGCAGGCCGCCGAGCTGTTCAAGGAGGTAGCGCTTGACGACGACTTCGCCGAGTTCCTGACCCTGCCCGCCTACGCCCGCATGCCATGACCACCGCGCCCTCCCCCCTGCCCGGGCTGACGGCCCGGCTCCTGCGACTGCTCGGCCCCGGGTCGGTGATCACCGACCCGGTGCGGCTGCGCACCTACGAGTGCGACGGCCTGACGTACCACCGCGCGACGCCCGCCGTCGTGGTGCTGCCGGAGACGGCCGAGCAGGTGGCGGCCGTGGTGCGGGAGTGCGACGCGGCCGGCACGCCGTTCGTGGCGCGGGGCGCGGGCACCGGGCTGTCCGGCGGGGCGGTGCCGCGCACCGACGGCGTGCTGATCGTGATGTCGCGCATGCGGCGGATCCTGGAGATCGACATCCCGAACCGGCGGGCCGTCGTGGAGCCGGGCGTGACCAACCTGGCGATCACCGAGGCGGCCAGGCCGCACGGCTACTACTACGCGCCCGACCCCTCCAGCCAGCAGGTCTGTTCCATCGGCGGCAACGTCGCGGAGAACTCCGGCGGCGCGCACTGCCTGAAGTACGGCTTCACGGTCAACCACGTGCTGGCCGTCGAGATGGTCACCCCGCAGGGTGAGATCGTGACGCTGGACGCCGCGGACCCCGGGTACGACCTGCTCGGCGCGTTCATCGGCTCCGAGGGCACCCTCGGCATCGCCACGAAGATCACGGTACGGCTGAGCCGGGCACCGGAATCGGTGACCACGCTGCTGGCCGCGTTCGCCGACGTCGAGTCGGGCGGCACGGCCGTTTCCGCGATCATCGCGGCGGGCATCGTGCCGGCCGCCATCGAGATGATGGACGCGCTCGCCATCGAGGCGGCCGAGGCGGCGGTGCGGTGCGGCTACCCGGCGGGCGCCGGGGCGGTGCTGATCGTCGAGCTGGACGGCCCGGCGGCCGAGGTGGCCCAGCAGTTCGCCCGGGTGCGGGATCTGTGCCTGCGCAGCGGGGCGTTCGAGACGCGGACCGCCGACGACCCGGCCGAGCGGGCGGCCATCTGGCGGGGACGGCGGTCGGCGTTCGCCGCGGTGGGGCGGATCAGCCCGGCCTACCTCGTGCAGGACGGCGTGGTGCCGCGCACCGCGCTGCCCGAGGTGCTCGCGGGCATCGAGGAGCTGTCCGCGCGGTTCGGCATCCGGGTGGCGAACGTCTTCCACGCCGGGGACGGCAACCTGCACCCGCTGGTGCTCTTCGACGACGCCGAGGAGGGGGCGGGCGAACGGGCCGAGCGGGTGTCCGGGGAGATCCTCGGGTTGTGCGTCGCGTACGGCGGGTCCATCACCGGCGAGCACGGGGTGGGTGTGGACAAGGCCAAGCACATGCCCGCGATGTTCGGGCCGGACGACCTGGACACCATGCAGCTCGTGCGGTGCGCCTTCGACCCGCGCAACCTGTCCAACCCGGGCAAGATCTTCCCGACCCCGCGGCTGTGCGGGGAGGCGCCGGGCTTCCGCAAGGGCGTCCATCCCCTGGTGGCCTCCGGAGAGGCGGACCTGTTCTGATGTGCCCTCCCCCCTTCGCCGCACGGAGACGACCGTGAACGCCGGGGCGGCGCTGGCCGCGACCGGGGTCGCGGTGCGGGACGGCGGCCCGGGCGACGCGGTCGCGGGCGTGGAGCCGCGCTGGGTGGCCTCCCCGGCGTCCACCGAGGAGGTGGCGGCCGTGCTGCGGGCCGCCGCGCGGCAGGGGCTCGCCGTGGTGCCGTCCGGCGGGCGCACCAAGATCGGCTGGGGCGGGCCGCCGGAGCGGTGCGGGCTGCTGCTCGACACCCGGCGCCTGGACCGGGTCGTGGAGCACGTGGCGGGCGACCTGGTGGTGCGGGTGCAGGCCGGGCTGCGGGCCGACGTGCTCGGGCAGGCCCTCGCGGCGTCCGGGCAGGAGCTCGCGCTGGACGTGCCGCCGGGGCCGGCCACCGTCGGCGGGGTGCTCGCCGCCGGGACCGCCGGGCCGCGGCGCCTGCGGTACGGCACCGGGCGCGACCTGCTCATCGGGATCACGGTCGTGCTCGCCGACGGCACCGTGGCGCGTGCCGGGGGCAAGGTGGTCAAGAACGTCGCGGGGTACGACATCGGCAAGCTGTTCACCGGGTCCCTCGGCACGCTCGGCGTGATCACCGAGGCGACCTTCCGGCTGCACCCGCTGCCCGCCTCCCGGGCGTTCGTCACCGTCACCGTGCCTGCCGCCCACCGCCTGGACGCCGCCGGCGCGATCGCGGGGTCACAACTCGAACCGTCCGCCGTCGAGATCGACGTGCCCGACGTGAACGGCCCCGCGACGGTGGCCGTCCTCATCGAGGGCACCGCCGCCGAGGAGCGCGCCACGGCCGCCGGGGACCTGCTCGGCGCCGCCGCCCCGCCGACGGGCACCCCGCCGTCCTGGTGGGGCCTGCCGCCCGGCGAGGGGTACCTGCTGGAGCTGCGGGTGCCGCCCGCCGCCGCCGGGCCCGCGCTCGGCGTGGTCGCCGGGGCCGCGGGGCGGCTGCCCGTACGGGTGCGCGGGTCGGCCGCCTCGGCCGCCCTGTGGCTCGCGCTGCCCGCGCCGACGCCCCCCACGACCGTCGGCGCGTTCGTGTCCGAGGCGCGGGACGCGCTGGCCGCGTACGGCGGGAGACTGGTCGTGTGGGGCACCCCCGAGGGGAGCACCGAGCCGCTGGACCGCTGGGGGCCGGTGGGGTCGGCCACGCTCATGTCGCGGGTCAAGGAACGGTTCGACCCCGAGGGGCGGATGGCGCCCGGGCGGATGCCCGGCGCGGGAAGGGCCGGGTGAGATCCATGGATCCCGAGCTGATCGGCGACTGCGTGCACTGCGGGTTCTGCCTGCCCGCCTGCCCCACCTACACCCTGTGGGGGGAGGAGATGGACTCCCCGCGCGGGCGCATCCACCTGATGAAGCAGCACGTCGAGGGCACGCCGATGACGCAGGAGATGGCGGGGCACTTCGACGCGTGCCTCGGGTGCATGGCCTGCGTGCCCGCCTGCCCGTCGGGTGTCCGGTACGACAAGCTGATCGAGTCCACCCGCGCCGAGGTGGAGCGCCTGCGGCGGCGCCCCGTGGCCGACCGGGTGTTCCGCGGGCTGGTGTTCGGGCTGTTCCCCTACCCTCGGCGGCTGCGGGCGCTGCGGGTGCCGCTGCGGGCCACCCAGGGGCTGCGGGCCCGCGCCCGGCCGCTGCTGGAACGGCTCGACGCGCGCCTCGGCGCCATGGCGGAGCTGGCGCCGCCGGTGCCGCGGCGGCGGGTGCGGCTGCCGCGCCGGGTCGCGGCGCGCGGGCGGCGCCGGGCGACGGTCGGGATGCTCACCGGGTGCGTGCAGGGCGAGTTCTTCCCCGGGGTGAACGCCGCCACCGTGCGGGTGCTGGCGCTGGAGGGCTGCGACGTGGTGATCCCGCCGGGGCAGGGCTGCTGCGGGGCGTTGTCGGTGCACTCGGGGCGGCCGCTTGAGGCCGCGCGGTTCGCGCGGCGCACCATCGAGACGTTCGAGCGGACCGGGGTGCGCACCGTGGTGGTGAACGCGGCCGGGTGCGGGTCCAGCACCAAGGAGTACGCCGAGCTGCTGTCCGGCGATCCGGCGTGGGCGGACCGGGCACGGGCGCTGCGATTCGCCGACCTCGCCGAGTTCCTGGCCGAGCTCGGGCCGGCCGCCGAGCGGCACCCGCTGCCGCTCACCGTGGCCTACCACGACGCCTGCCACCTGGCGCACGCCCAGGGGGTGCGCGACCAGCCGCGGGCGCTGCTCGCCGCCGTCCCCGGCCTGACGGTCAAGGAGATCCCCGAGGGGTCCATGTGCTGCGGGTCGGCGGGCACGTACAACCTGTTCCAGCCGGAGGCCGCCCGGGAGCTCGGCGACCGCAAGGCCGACCGGGTGCGCGAGGTGGGGGCCGACCTGCTGGTGTCGGCCAACCCCGGGTGCACCATGCAGATCGCGGCGGCGATGCGGCGCCGCGGCGAGGACATCAGGGTCGCGCACACCGCCGAGGTGCTGGACGCCTCGCTGCGCGGCCTGGCCTCGGTCGGCGCGCTCGGCGGCCCGCGATGACCGTGCAGAGCGTGGACCGGGCGCTGGACGTGCTGGAGGCGCTGGCGGACCGGGGCGGGGCCGCGGGGCTTTCGGAGATCGCGGCGCGCACCGGGCTGCCGTACGGGACGATCCACCGGCTGCTGCGGTCGCTGCTGGCGCGGGGGTACGTGCGGCAGGAGTCCGACCGGCGGTACGCGCTCGGCGGGGCGCTGGTGCGGCTCGGCGGGGTCGCCGAGGGCATGATCGGCGTGTGGGCGCAGCCGTACCTGGAGAAGATGGTGGCGCTGTCCGGCGAGACGGCCAACCTGGCGGTGCTGGAGGGCGACTTCGTGGTGTACGTCGCCCAGGCCGCCTCGCCGCGGCGGCTGCGGATGTTCGCCGAGGTGGGGCGGCGGGTACTGCCGCACAGCACCGCGGTCGGCAAGGTGCTGCTGGCCGACCGGCCGGACGCCGCGGCCGTGCTCGGGCGCACCGGTCTGCCGCGCCGCACCGAGCACACGATCACGTCGGCGGACGCGCTGCTCGCCGAGCTGGAACTGGTTCGGGACCAGGGGTACGCCCTGGACCTCGGGGAGGAGGAGCTCGGGGTGCACTGCCTGGCGGTCCCGGTGCGGGACGGGAGCCGGGTGGTGGCCGCGATGTCGGTGTCCGGGCCGGCCGAGCGGATCGACGTGCTGGACCGGGAGGCCCTCGCCGAGGGCATGAGAGGCATCGCCCGCGCCTTCGGCAGCGAGGTCGGGCCGTCGCGCTGACGCCCCCGGGTCAGTCCACGTGCCCCGGCAGGTGCTCGCAGATGGCGAAGATCGCACCGAACGGGTCGGCCACCACGGCGGTCTTGCCGTGCGGCATCTCGTAGGTGCCGATCAGCACGCTGCCGCCGGCGCGCCGGATGCGCTTCTCGGCGGCGGCGCAACTGTCCACCGTCAGGTAGTTCTTCCAGTGCGGGGGCATCATGGCCGAGTCGTCGTTCATCCGCATCCGCCCGCACACCGGCTGCGACCCGACCTTCCACAGCACATAGTCGAAATCGACGCCGTCACCCACCTGCTCGGCCTCGTAGCCGAACAGGCCGGTGTAGAAGTTGTCGGCCATCATGGAGCTGCGGGCGAACAGCTCGTTCCAGCACATGGCGCCGATCTCCTTGTACATGCGAGGCGCGGCGTCCCTGGCCATCTCCAGGAGACCGAACCCCGCCCCCTCACGGTCCACGGCCATGGCGAGCCGCCCGAGCCCCGGCACGTCCGTCGGCAGCACCACCACCTCGCCGTTGTGGGCCTGCACCCGGACGGCGGAGGCGTCGACCTGCGAGGTGGCGAGGTAGATGTTCCACGTCGCCGCGCAGTCCTCCATGCCGACGGGCGGCGGGGTCAGGCCGGCGACCGCCACGCCGTCCAGGAAGCACATCGTGTAGTGCCACACCTTCGGGCCGAGACCGTGGAAGGTCCAGCCGAACACGTCGCCGTAGAAGCGGGTGGCGGCGCCGAGGTCGGGAACGGTGAGCTCGGGCCAGCACGGCGCTCCGTCGGGGTATTGGGTGCGCTGGGGCATCCGGAACCCCCCTAGATGTCGGGGACGGCCACTCAGACCATGCTGTCACCAGGGGGGCGGCCCTCCTCGGCCGGGTTCAGCGTTGCTGCGGCGTGATGTTGATCGCCCCGTTCTGCGGGACCGGGACGACCTGCACACGGCCGTCCTGGATGGCCTTCCAGAGGATGGCGCCCTGGGGGCCGAGCACCTTCACCAGCTCCTTGATCGACTCCAGCTCGGTCTGCACCTTGGTGTTGATCTGCTGCTGGGCGAGGTTCTGCTGCTTGGCGGCCTGCTCGGCGGCGAGCGCGTCGATCAGGGACTGCGGGGGCTCGGGCTTCTGGATGGTCAGCACCACGTCGCCGCAGTCGCCGCTGCCGGCGTAGTTGGGCTGGCAGAAGTAGTCGGCCCCGGCGGCGTCCCTGATGAACTGCCGGGCGAGCTGGCCGACGCGCTGCTCCCACTGCTGCTTGGCGTTGGGGTCGTTGAACAGTTTCTTCCACTCGAACTCCTGGGACGCGGCGTCCATCGCGCGGTCCAGGGGCTGCTTGAAGTAGAAGTTCAGCATGCGGCGCCAGCCGTCCGAGGTGCGCTCGTCCTCGAAGTAGGCGCCGTACTTCAGGCCGATGCGCTCGTGGAACTGGCGCAGTACCGCGCAGTTGGTGTTCAGGGTGAACGTCGCCGAGCCCGCCACCTGGAGCTCCACGTTGTCCTTGGACACAATGCTGATCGGCTTGGACTCGGCGTCCTCCGAACCGGAGAAGTCGAACGTGCGCTGGCCGAACGGGTAGGAATACGAAGTGTCACCCGGGCCGAGGAACGTGGCGCCGCTGGAGGGGGTGATGCACTTGGTGAACTTGATCGGCTCGAACGGCCCGCCGGCGTAGTGCAGGAGCACCTCGTCGGGCGCGGTACTGACCTTCGTGCATCCGCTCGCCACGAACCCGAGCACCACGATCGCGATGACGATGAGCAGCAGGGCACGCAATAACAGCCGTCCCCGCCCCTTGGCCGCCGTCTGCCCGTCCGCCGTCTTGCGTGCGTTCATCGCACTTCCGCCTTTTACTCGTGCTTTACGGTCGGCCGATCCTAAAGCACGGCTCAGGCGCACTGGGCGAGCATCGTCTCCTTGTCCGCAGAGGTGACCGGAAGTTCATACTTCAGCGCCACCTGCGCGAAGCGCAGGACGTACGCGCAGCGGATCCCCCGGTTCGGCGGCAGCCACGACGCGGGCCCCGAGTCCCCCTTGGAGGAGTTGGTGGAGCCGTCCACCGGCATGAGGTTCAGCGGGTCGTTGGCGATCTGCATCCTCTTGGCCTTGCTCCACCGGGACGCCCCCATCTGCCAGTCGTACGACAGCGGCATGACGTGGTCGATCTGCACCTCGGCGGCGTCCTCCTTGCGCCATTCGATCGTCGTCCCTGTGTACGGGTCGTGCAGCGTCATCGACACCAGCACGCAGTCCGACCCCGACCGGTACTTCAGGTCCTTGCCGTCCCGCGCCAGCACGTCGTTGCGCGTGTCACAACCGTTGCGCCCGAACGGCACCTCATCGACGCTGTCCGCCCAGGCGTACCCGAACTCGTCCCGGTCGTACCCGGTCCTGGCCCCCCGCCCCTTCGTCCCCACTTCCTCGATCACCTTGACCGCCGCCGCCCGGTCCTTGTCCGATTTGATGGGCCCGAGTCCCGGCTCGGTGCCATCCGGGTTGTCCAGCGGGCTGACCCCGGTGTCCCCTGCCTTCTTGTCCCCGCCGCCACCTCCCGGCGGCCCGCCGTCCCCTCCCCCACTGGCGTCCAGAGGCGCGCACCCGACCAGCCCCAGAACCAGCCCCCCCGCCGCGACCCACCGCACCCAGCGCCGCCCCACTGCCCACCCCCAGGTAAAAGACCAGTAATAGATAGGTATATCAATTACCCTCAAACCCCCTCATTTATCCTCTGAGGTGGGATGGGTGGACGACGCCCGGAACGACGAAACCGGCGACCCGCCGTGCGGGCGCCGGTTTCTGTGAAGCCTCTGGGTCAGGCGCGGCCGTACGCGTCGTCGAGCCGCTCGATGTCGTCCTCGTCGAAGTGGCCGAAGGCCACCTCCAGGATGCGCGCGGCAGGGCCGGAGGAGGACAGGCGGTGGGTCTGCCCGGCGTGGATCAGCACCCGGTCCCCGACGTTCGGCTCGACGCGCTCGCCGTCGATCTCGAACACCAGCCCGGGGTCCAGCGCGACCCACAACTCGTCCCGGTGCTTGTGACGCTGCAGGCTGAGCCGCTGCCCCGCCGCCACCTCGATGATCTTGACGGTGGACGTCTCGTTGTGAGTGAACCGCTCGAAGTTCCCCCACGGACGCTCGTCCCGCACCACCGCACCGAGCCGATCGATCTCCAGCACTACTGTCCTCCACTGACGCGCGACAAACAGGCCGCCCACTCTCCCACAACCCGGTGAACAACCCGAGAATCCCACAAGAGCACGAGGTAACCCACCCCTCGGCCAAATCGAGGTAGCCCGCACCTCGACCAAATCGAGGCAGCCCACACCTCGACCAAATCGTGCACCCCTCCACCGGACCGGCATCATGCAGCGGACCGGCACCCTCCACCGGACCGGGCCGTCCCTCCGCGCCCCTGGCGGCCCGTCCGGGTGGACGGACCGCCAGGGAGCAGGCGGTGCGGGCGGTGCCGGCGTGCGGGCGGTGCCGGCGTGCGGGCGGTGCCGGCGTGCGGGCGGTGCCGGCGTGCGGGCGGTGCCGGCGTGCGGGTGGTGCCGGCGTGCGGGCGCTGTGCCGGTGCCCGCTCAGCGCATCGACCGCCGGCAGGTGGTCAGAGGCCGTATTCCTTGATGATGCGCTCGTGGCGTTCGGCTTCGATGCCGGCGGCGCGGGCGAGGTCCAGCCAGGCCAGGGGGTGGGACCAGCGCTCGGTGGCGTCGTCCAGGACGGCGTCCAGCTCCATGGGCTCCACGCCCGGGGGGACGGCGATCCAGCCGTAGACGCCCTGGAGGCGTTCGCCGGACGTGGGGTGGGTGACGGTGTAGTTGTCGTCGCTGTAGACCCACATGGGCCAGCCGCGCTCGGCCATCAGCTCGTTGAACTCGGTCCAGTCGTGCTCGCTCGGCGCCGCGCCGTCGAAGAACCAGCTCGTGTAGCCGCCGGGCCGGAGCATGGAGACGGCGGCGAACGGGATGACGAAGCTCTCCTGCTGCTGAGGGTCCTCGGGGACCGGCTCCAGGGGGCGGGGGTCGATCACGATGACGTCGCCGGCGTTGTAGTCCATGCCGCGGGGCTGCGGGATGAGCAGCCGCGCGGTGGCGGGGCCGGTGCGGACGGACAGGACCTCGCGGCGGCTGCCGTCGGAGACGGGCAGGACGACCCGGACGAGGTGCCACTCCTCCTCGATGGGGCCCTCGGTGCCCTCGACCTCCATGCCGAGCTTGTCCGCACCGGCGCGCACCAGGGCCCAGTCCTCGGCGGCGGTCGCCATGACGATCATGCGCCAGACGTCCTCCTCCTCGGACGCCCCGGACTGGACGATCTCGTGCAGGATGGCCGCGCCTCCGGCGTTGTCGCCGAGCTGCTGGGCCGCACCGGCGAGCAGGCGCTGGGCCTCCAGTGCCACCTCGCCCTCCGCGCCGGCCTCCACCGACGCGGCGGCCGCGTCGCGGGCCTGCTCCCACCGCTCGCGGGCGCGGTGCAGCCGGCCGAGGGCGAGGTGGCGGGACGGCGCGGGCAGCATGGCGGCGAACCGCTCCACCCGGTCGTCCTGGCCGGCCTCGATCAGCACACCGGTGAGGTAGCCGACGTCGTCGGGGTCGGCCTCGGCCGGGTCGGCGGAGTCGACGATCTGCTTCCACAGCAGGTCGGCGCCGAGCGGGGCGTAACCGAGGAAGGAGATGGTGGTGGCGTGGCGGCGGGTGGCCTCCAGGTCGGTGCCCGACAGCGGCGCCAGCCAGCCGACCCACCGCTCGGGGTCGGCGTTGTGGCCGTCGGCGGCGTCGAAGTAGGCCACCAGCTCGTCCTGCGGCCCTGGGGCGGGCAGCGGCGTGGCGGCCTCGGCGGCGGCCCGCAGCTCGGCGACCCGCTCGGCGATGCCGTCGGCCGTACGCAGGTCGGCCGTCCAGGCCTCGGCGAGGTCGGCCAGCGCCCGGGCCTGCCAGATGCCCTTGCGTCCGACGGCGAGGTGGCCGGCGATCAGCGCCAGCTCGACCCGGCCGCGGTGCACGCCCATGGTCTCGTAGTAGCCCATCCACTGGCGCAGCACCCGGCCGAGCTGCCAGGTGTTGGCGATCACCTCGTCGAGCAGGCGCACGGCGCGGGCCCACTCCACCCAGTCGCGGGGGTGCTCGCCGATGACGTCGAGGTCGGGCAGCGCCTCCAGCGCGGGGGTGGCGCGCCCGGCGGTGGCCAGCACGAGCGCGCGGAGCACGCCCTCGCGGTGCGGCTTGGACACGGGGTCGTCGGCCGGGAAGTCCTTGGCGGAGTCGAGCTCGGCGAGGGCCTCCTCGGTGCGGCCGGCGGCGAGCAGCGCGCGTACCCCCATGGCGGCGAGCTCCCAGCTCACCTGGCCGTCCGCGGCGCGGCGGCCCGCCACGGCGGACTCGTGGTAGGTGACGGCCTGCTGGTGCTCCCCCGCGTCCAGAAGGGCCGAGACGTACTGCACGGCGAGCCCGCAGAACGCCGGCGAGTCGTGCGCCGTGCCGTCCAGCGCGGCGCCGAGGGCGGCCAGGCGCTCGGCGGCGTACCCGGGGCCGTCGGTGTTGGCCTGCGCGACGGCCAGCGCTTCGACGGCGGCGGGCGTGGAGGGGCACTCCTTGACGTCCGCGCGGCGGGAGAACTCAAGGAGGGCGTCCGCGTCCCCGAGGGCCACGGCGCCCTGGTGGCGGTCGCCGACCCGGCTGAGCAGGTGCCAGTAGCGGGCGAAGAACTCCAGCCACGGCTGGTCCAGCGCCTCCGCCTGCTGGGCCACCGCGGGAGCCATCACGTCAAGCTGGGCATAACGGCCCTCAAAGACCTGCGCGGGCAGGTCACCCAGCGCGATCGCCAGACCGGTGTTCCCGGCTTCGTGCAGTTGCCGCTGGGTGTCCGCCACCCATGCCCAGATGTCAACGTCCATGGCAGGTCAGTCTGCCAGTTCACCGGGCGTGCCCCAAACATGTGGGCGGTGCCCTGGGGATACCGATGACCGTATGCGGCCAGAAGCACGAGAAGACACGGATGTTGTCCACCGGCGCACCCGGACAAAGGGTCCGTGACGGCCCGCGGGCCGCGTGGCGCGGGGCCTCCGGCGCCGCGGGGTGCGCGGACGGGTCAGGTCAGCGTCGCGGCGGGGTAGTCGCCGGAGGCGACGAGGACGGCCGGGCCGGTCAGGTAGCTGGTGTCGGGCGTGAGGGTGACGGTGAGGAGGCCGCCGAGGACCTCGACGGTCCACGTGCCGGTGGTCTCGCCGGCGGCGTGGGCGGCGGCCACGGCGGAGGCCACGGTGCCGGTGCCGCAGGAACGGGTCTCGCCGCAGCCGCGTTCGTGGACACGCATCACGATGTGCCGGTCGCCCACGGGGTTGACGAACTCGACGTTGACGCCGGTGGGGAACACGGCGGGGTCGAAACCGGGCTGGGCGTGGAGCTCGAAGCGGGCCACCGGCTCGCCGGTGAGGCACGCCAGGTGGGGGTTGCCCATGTCGACGACCAGGCCGGTGTAGCGGGTGCCCCCGACGGTCGCCCAGCTCTCGCCCATGATGAGCGGTGGGCCCATGTCCACGGTCACCATGCCCTCCGGCCCCATGCGCACCTGGCGGATGCCCGCGCGGGTGACCACGTCGAACCCGCCCGGGTCGGCGAGGCCCGCCTCGACGAGGTAGCGCGCGAAGACACGTATACCGTTGCCGCACATCTCGGCCATGCCGCCGTCGGCGTTGCGGTAGTCCATGAACCACTCGGCCTCGCCGGTGTGCGCGGCGGCGCCGCGGGCCCGGGCGACGATCTCGACGGCCTCGGGGCTCAGCTTGGCGGGTACCACGCGCAGCACACCGTCGGCGCCGATGCCGGCCCGCCGGTCGCACAGGGCCGCGACCAGAGTGGCCGGGAGGTCGAGCACGCCGTCCGGATCGGGCAGGATGACGAAGTCGTTCTCTGTGCCGTGACCCTTGACGAAACGCATGTCACAGCATCTTACGCCCGCACCAGCCGGACCGCCTGCTCCAGGAGGCCGGGGGCGTCGTACGGCAGCCAGCTCACCCGCGGGTCGCGGCGGAACCACGACTCCTGGCGGCGCGCGAACCGCCGGGTCGCCCTGATGGTCTCGTCGACGGCTCGCTCCTCGGTCCACTCCCCCGCGAGGAACCTCAGCACCTGGGCGTACCCGAGGGCCCGCCCCGCCGTGCGGCCGTCCGCCAGGCCCCTGGCCTGGAGGGCACGCACCTCGGCGACGAGACCCGCGTCCCACATGCGGCGCACCCGCAGGGCGATGCGCTCGTCCAGCTCGGGCCTCGGGACCTGGAGACCGATCTGGACGGAGGGGTAGACCGCGTCGTACGACGGCATGGTGGCCGAGAAGGGGCGGCCGGACAGCTCGATGACCTCCAGTGCGCGCACGACGCGGCGGCCGTTGCTCGGCAGCACCGCCTCGGCCGCGGCGGGGTCGAGCTCCTTGAGCCGCTGGTGCATCGCCGCCGGGCCGAGGACGTCGAGCTCGGCCTCCAGGCGGGCACGGACGGCGGGGTCGGTGCCGGGGAAGTCCAGATCGTCCAGCGCGGCCCTGACGTACAGGCCCGAGCCGCCGACCAGCACGGGAACGATGCCGTGCGCCCGCATGCGGTCGATGAGGGGGCGGGTGAGGCGCTGGTACTCGGCCACGCTGGCGGTCTCGGTGACGTCCCAGATGTCGAGCAGATGATGGGGGACGCCGCGGCGCTCGGCCTCGGTGAGCTTGGCGGTGCCGATGTCCATGCCGCGGTAGAGCTGCATGGAGTCGGCGTTGATCGCCTCGCCGCCCAGGCGCAGGGCCAGCTCCACCGCGAGGTCGGACTTGCCGGCGGCGGTGGGCCCCACCACGGCCACCACGGGGGGGCCGTCCATCACAGGGCCCAGTCGAGGGTGGGCTGCAGGTAACCCTCCAGGGTGAGCAGCCAGCGTTTGTCCTCGACACCCTCGCCGCCGCTGAACCCGCCGAGGCCGTTGCCCGCGACGACGCGGTGGCAGGGCACCACGACCGGGATGGGGTTGCTCCCCATGACCGACCCGATGGCCCGGGCCGGGACACCCGCCCCGCTGGCCTCGGCGAGCGCGCCGTACGTGGTGACGTGCCCGTAGCCGACGGTGGTGGTCAGCGTGCCGAGGACCCTGCGCTGGAGGGGGGACATCAGGCGCCAGTCGATCTGTACGGTGAACGCGCGCCGCCGCCCGGCGAAGTACTCGGCCAGCTCGGTCGTGGCCTGCAGCGTGCGGGCCGGGTCGGCGGTCTCAGGGAGGCCGAGGCGGGCCAGCACGGCCTTCCTGACACCGTCACCGTCCTGGAAGGCGGTCGCCGCCACGCCGTCCTCGGTGACGGCCACGAGGAAATCCCCGAGCGGCGTCGGGACGGTTCCGAACGCGACGGTCATGCTCCCGCCTTCCTGGGTTCCTGCCGGTGTCACTTCTCACGGTAGCGGTGGGTGGCGACACTTCCGGACGGAGTCGTCGCTCAGCGGCGCCAGGAGACGACGTGGTAACCGACGCCGTAGGGCGCCTCGTCGTACAGCGCCTCCGCGCGGAAGGCGCCGTTCCGCCCCGCGCCCGCGAGCACCTGGAGCGCGGCCCGGCCCGCCACCCAGAGGTCGTCCGCCTCCGCGGGGTCCATCGTTTCCAGGGCTTTCGTGTCCGCCGCGGCGAGAGCCCGGGCCAGGGCTCGGTCATAACGGCCGGCATCCGGGTGCAGGTAGCCGGGTGCCTTCACGGTGAGCGCGGCCGACCCGTCGGCCATGACGAGAAGCGCCACCCGCGGGGCCCGTGCCGCGAGTTCCGCCCCGACGGCCAGGCACTCCTCCGGTGCGGCATCCATGGCGACGGCCTGGTACCCGTGCGGCCCGTCCACCCCGGCCCGGTCCATGAGCCACCGACCGACGGTCAACGACAGGGGAAGCACCGGCCGTCCCGTCCCCACCCGGACATCGACCCCCCACGGGGCCAGTGTCCCCGCCGCCTCCCCCGGATACCCCGTGGTGACCGTTCCCCCACCGACGACGAAGAGGACGTCCGCCCCGCCCAGCCCTCGGACCGCCGCCACACAGCTCTCCCGCAGCCCGTCCAGCTCCACCGCCGCGCCCCCCGCCAGCTCGGGGGCCATCAAAGGAGGATGCGGGCACACAGCGGCGGCGACAAGCACGCGATCAGGCTAACCGCTTCCGCTCTCCACCCGGTCCCGGTCCTCCCGCCGGGCCGGCCGGAGGGAGGACGCAGGCCGGCCGGGGTCCCGTTGAGGGCCCCGGCCGGGTGGAGGAAAGAGGAGAAGGGTCAGCTGCCGCCGAAGTCCTGGGTCCACCAGGGGCCGCCGGGGCCGAGGTGGACGCCTACGCCTATGGCTTTCAGCTTGCAGTTCATGATGTTGGCGCGGTGGCCGGGGCTGTTGAGCCAGGCCTTGACCACGGCGGCGGGGGTGGCCTGGCCCCGGGCGATGTTCTCGGCGTACATCGAGCTCTTGTAGCCGGCGGCCTTGATGCGGTCCCAGGGGGAGCGGCCGTCGGCGGAGGTGTGGTCGAAGTAGCCCTTCGCGGCCATGTCGTCGGAGTGGCCGCGGGCGGCGGCGCGGAGTTTCTCGTCGATGCGGAGAGGGCCGCACCCCTGGCCGGCGCGGGCCTCGTTGGTCAGGCGGGCGACCTCGTTCTCGGTGGCCACCAGGGTGGAGGAGCCGCCGGAGGGAGCCGAGGTGGGCTTCTTCGTGGGGGTCGCCGTGGGGGTCCTGCGCGGCTTGGGCTTGGGCTTGGGCGTGGTGCTCGCGGAGGGCTTGGCCGTGGGGGTGGGGCTCGGGCCGGGGATCTCGACGTCGCCGACGCCCTTGAAGGCGTTGGGCTGCTGCGGGAGCGGCTCGACGTAGCCGGCGTCGCCGTCGGGGCCGACGCCCGAGCCACCGGCCGGCGGGGCCTGCGCGTCGTCGTTCGGCTTGTTCTTGGCGCTCTCACCGTCGCGGACGGGGGCGTCCGGCTGGGCGTCCTGCGCGCCGCCGCCTGAGCCGCCCGCACCCGCGCTGCCCGGGCCGGCGTCGCCCGCGGCGGGCGCCTCCTCCAGGGTGGCGTCGCCGGGGTCGGCCTCGGGGCCGACGGGGGCGGCGTCCTCGGCGGGGTTCTCCTCGCTCTGCCCGGCCACCTGCTTGCCCGAGGAGGACGTGGGGGCGGCGGTGCTCGGACCACCGGTGAGGGCGATGACACTCCCGGCGGTGACGGCCGCGGCGACGACGGCCGCCGCGGCGCTGATCACCAGGGTGCGGCGGCGGCCCGAGGAGCGCGCGGCCGCCGAACGCGCGACCCGGGACGGGCGCTGCTCGGACGACAGATATTCCGTGGGGAAGGAGGCGGGCGGTGGGAGAGGGCTGGACTCGTCGTAGGGGCCCGGCGACGTGGGGTCGTGCCGATCCATGTAGTTGACTCCTGCGGGCGTATCGGGAAGAAAGCGCTCCGGCTTCCGCGAGTGCACGTCACACTAGCCCCAAACGTCGCGTTATCGCACCTCAATCACGGAAGAATCACGACTTGCCAACTGTTGGACCGATCTCATAACGGTCCAATCACCCCAGGGCACACCCCAGCCCCACCACTGCGGCGAGCCTACCGAGAGCCCCGCCGCCTGGTGTCCGAAATGCCGTATCTAGTGGGAAATGAGGGACTCTAGGAGCGCCGGAGCACCGGCATCCCGAGTGCCACCGCACCCGGCTTGCCGCCCCCGGACGGCACCCCGCAGGCCGCGGCGTCCGCCGCCTCCCAGGCATCCCCCGCCCGGGTACGCCGGATCGCCAGCGCGGGCCCGTCCGCCACCAGGTGGTGCGGCGCCGCGTAGGTCACCTCGACCGTCACCATGTCCCCCGGCCGTGGCCGCGCCCCGGCCCCGCCGGCCAGTGTGGGCACGAAGTGCACGAGACGGTTGTCGGGCGCCCGCCCGGACATGCGGTGCGTGGCCTCGTCCTTGCGCCCCTCCCCCTCGGCGACCAGGACCTCCAGCGTGCGGCCCACCTGCGCGCGGTTCTCCTCCCAGGAGATGTCGTTCTGCAGCGCCACCAGCCGCTCGTACCGCTCCTGGACGACCTCCTTCGGCACCTGCCCGTCCATGGTCGCCGCGGGCGTGCCGGGCCTGATGGAGTACTGGAAGGTGAAGGCGTTGGCGAACCGGGACCGCCGCACGACCTCCAGCGTGTCCTGGAAGTCCTCCTCGGTCTCGCCGGGGAAGCCCACGATGACGTCGGTGGAGATGGCGGCGTCCGGCATGGCCGCGCGCACCCGCTCGATGATGCCGAGGTACCGCTCGGCCCGGTACGACCGCCGCATGGCCTTCAGCACGCGGTCCGACCCGGACTGCAGCGGCATGTGGAGCTGGTGCATGACGTTGGGGGTGGCCGCCATCGCCTCGATGACGTCGTCGGTGAACGCCGCCGGGTGCGGCGAGGTGAACCGCACCCGCTCCAGGCCCTCGACGTCCCCGCAGGCGCGCAGCAGCTTGCCGAACGCCAGCCGGTCACCAAACTCCACGCCGTAGGTGTTGACGTTCTGCCCGAGCAGCGTGATCTCCAGCACCCCGAGCTCCACCAGGGAGCGGATCTCGGCGAGGATGTCGCCGGGCCTGCGGTCCTTCTCCTTGCCGCGCAGCGCGGGCACGATGCAGAACGTGCAGGTGTTGTTGCACCCGACCGAGATGGACACCCACGCCGCGTACGGCGACTCGCGCTTGGTCGGCAGGGTGCTCGGGAAGACGTCGAGCGACTCCTTGATCTCGACCTGCGCCTCCTGGGCGACGCGGGCACGCTCCAGCAGCACCGGCAGCGACCCGATGTTGTGGGTGCCGAACACGACGTCCACCCACGGGGCGCGCCGGACGATCTCGCCCTGGTCCTTCTGCGCGAGGCAGCCGCCCACGGCGATCTGCATGCCGGGGTTGCTCGTCTTGGCCGGGCGCAGGTGGCCGAGGTTGCCGTACAACCTGTTGTCGGCGTTCTCGCGGACGGCGCAGGTGTTGAAGACGACGACGTCGGCGGTCTCGCCGGCGCCCGCCCTGACGTATCCGGCGTCCTCCAGCAGGCCCGACAGCCGCTCGGAGTCGTGTACGTTCATCTGGCACCCGTACGTGCGTACCTCGTACGTGCGGGAGCGCTCCTCGGTGACAGTCATCTCGATGACAAGCGTAGGCGCTCCGCGGCCCCGGGAACGCCTCACGGCCCGGCTCGTCCGCATTTCGGGGCCTGCGCAGGGCCGCGATCCGAGCCTGTGACAAGGCCGTGATGGGATCGGTACCGCGCGGTTAGTGACAGGCGGCATTGACCACCTACGTTGTCCAGCATGACGGACAACGGGGACGCGACACCTCTGGTCAGAGTGGAGAACGTCAACAAGCACTTCGGCTCGCTCCACGTGCTCAAGGACATCAACCTCACGGTGTCCCGGGGCGAGGTCGTAGTGATCATCGGCCCGTCGGGGGGCGGCAAGTCCACGCTGTGCCGGGCGATCAACCGCTTGGAGACCATCGACTCGGGCAGCATCACCTTCGACGGCAAGCCGCTGCCCGCCGAGGGCAAGGCGCTGGCCCGGCTGCGGTCGGACGTGGGCATGGTGTTCCAGTCGTTCAACCTCTTCTCCCACAAGACCATCCTGGAGAACGTCACCCTGGGTCCGATCAAGGTGCGGGGCGTGTCCCGCGCCGAGGCCGAGAAGAAGGGCATGGAGCTACTGGAGCGCGTCGGCATCGACAGCCAGGCGGGCAAGTACCCCGCCCAGCTCTCCGGCGGCCAGCAGCAGCGCACGGCCATCGCGCGGGCCCTGGCCATGGGGCCGAAGATGATCCTCTTCGACGAACCCACCTCCGCGCTGGACCCCGAGATGGTCCAGGAGGTGCTGGACGTCATGATCGGTCTCGCGCGGGAGGGCATGACGATGGTCGTCGTCACCCACGAGATGGGGTTCGCCCGCCGCGCCGCCAACCGCGTGGTCTTCATGTCGGAGGGGCAGATCGTCGAGGAGAACACCCCCGACGAATTCTTCACCAACGCGCGCACAGACCGCGCCAAAGACTTCCTCTCCAAGATCCTTACCCACTGACAATGTCACGACGTCACGCCCGGTCTCGCACAGGTGCCGAGGCCCGACGCGCCGTCCCGCCTGCGCGGAAGCGGCAGCCGACCGTTCGTCACGAAGAAAGCTGAGGAAACGCACATGCGTACACGACAGATCGGGGCCGTCCTGGTTTCGGCGGCGGCGCTGGCCGGAAGCCTGACCGCCTGCGGCGGCGGTGGCCCCACCACGGCCCTGCAGAAGGCCCAGAACGACAAGAAGCTCGTCATCGGCGTCAAGTACGACCAGCCGGGCATGGGCCTGAAGAAGCCGGACGGCACCGTCGAGGGCTTCGACGTGGACGTCGCCAAGTACATCGCCAAGGAGCTCGGCGTCCCCGAGAGCGGCATCACCTGGAAGGAGGCGCGGTCGGCCAACCGCGAGACCTTCCTCCAGCAGGGCCAGGTCGACATGATCGTCGCCACCTACTCCATCACGGAGGCCCGCAAGCCCAAGGTGACCTTCGCCGGGCCGTTCTACATCGCCCACCAGGACACCTTGATCCGGGCGGACGACTCGTCCATCACCTCGCTCGACACCCTCGCGGGCAAGCGCATCTGCCAGGTGACCGGCTCCAACTCCTGGAAGAACATCGCCGAGGGCACCAACAAGATGAACAAGAAGGTCGACGTGGAGCTGGTCCCGGCCGGCGGCTACGACGAGTGCATCACCAAGCTCAAGGGCAACGCCATCGACGCGGTGACCACCGACGACATGATCCTCGCCGGGTACGCCAAGCGTGAGGGCAGCGCCCTGAAGGTCGCCGGCGCCCCGTTCACCGACGAGAAGTACGGCGTCGGCCTGAAGAAGGGCGACAAGGAGACCTGCGAGGCGGTCAACAAGGCGATCACCAAGATGTACCAGGACGGGACTCTCAAGTCGCTGTTCGACAAGCACTTCAGCGGCACCGGCCTGAACTTCACGGCCACCAGCGCGCCCGCCGCCGAAGGCTGCGCCTGACCCCGTCCCCGGGCGCCGGTGAGGTCCGCCTCACCGGCGCTCCCGTCTCCGGTGGAACCTGTGGAGCCTGATGGACGCGTTTCTCGACTTCAGCCCCCTGGCCGAGCAGTTCGGCACGATCATGCTGGGATTCTGGGCGACGATCCGCCTCACGCTGATGAGCGCGCTGCTGTCGCTGATCCTCGGCACCGTGCTGGTGGCGATGCGGGTGTCCCCGACGCCCGTGCTGCGCGCCGCCGGCACGATCTACGTCAACGTGCTGCGCAACACCCCGCTCACCCTGGTGCTGCTGCTGTGCGTGCTCGGGCTGAGCGACACGTTGCAGTACACCCTGTCCGGTGACTCGTCCACCAACTACTACTGGTGGGCCACCATCGGCCTGTCCGCCTACACGGCGGCCTTCGTGTGCGAATCGCTGCGGGCCGGCATCAACACCGTGCCAGCCGGGCAGGCGGAGGCGGCGCGGGCCATCGGGCTCACCTTCACGCAGTCGCTGCGGCTGGTGGTGCTCCCGCAGGCGTTCCGCTCGGTGATCGCGCCGCTCGGCAGCATCCTGATCGCGCTCACCAAGAACACCACCATCGTGATCGTCGCCGGGTACATCGAGGCGGCCTCGGTGATGCGGCAGATGTTCGACGACTACGGCGGCACGCTGCCCATCTTCCTCGGCTTCGCCGCCGGGTACATGGTGCTGACCCTGCCCACCGGCTTCCTGTTCGGGTGGCTGGCCAAGCGACTGGCGGTGAGCCGATGAGCACGGCGAGCGTGCTGTACGACGTCCCAGGGCCCCGCGCGCGGCTGCGCAACAACGTGCTGACCCTGGTGTCGGCCGTGGTCGTCCTCGGCATCGGCTACGTGGTGGTGCGCGGGCTGGCCGACAAGGGGCAGTTCGAGGGCAGGCTGTGGGAGCCGTTCCTGCGGGCGGACGTCTGGAGCAACCAGATCATCCCCGGCCTCATCGCGACGGTGCAGGCCGCCGTCCTGTCGGCGGTCCTCGCGCTGGTCTTCGGCATGGTCTTCGGTCTCGGGCGGCTGTCGGACCACGCCTGGATCAGGGTGCCCGCGGGCTGGGTGGTGGAGTTCTTCCGGGCCATCCCGCTGCTGCTGCTGATCTTCTTCGTGCAGTTCTTCCCCGCCACGGCCAGCGGCTACACCGTCAACGTGCCCGCCTTCACGGCCGTGGTGATCGGTCTCACCCTCTACAACGGCTCGGTGCTCGCCGAGGTGTTCCGGGCGGGCGTCCTGGCCGTGCCGCGCGGGCAGTCCGAGGCGGGGTACGCCATCGGGCTGCGCAAGGGCGGCGTGATGCGGCTCATCCTGCTGCCGCAGGCCACGACCGCGATGATGCCGGCGATCGTCAGCCAGATGGTGGTGCTGCTGAAGGACACCGCGCTCGGCTGGGTCATCGCGTACGAGGAGCTGCTGAACTTCGGGCTGAAGCAGATCCCGGCCAACTTCGGCAACCTGATCCCGAGCGCGATCGTGATCTCCCTGGTGTACATCGCGATCAACATGGTCCTCGGCTACGTCGCCGTCGTCCTGGAGCGCCGCAGCCGCCGGAGCCGCCGCAGCGCGGCCCCGCCGGTGCAGGCGCCCACAGCGGTCGGCGTCGGCGGCGGAGGCGGCATGGGACTCGGCACCGGAGGGGGCGGCACCTAGACCGGTTTCAGCGCCTCGCCCTCGACGACCCGCGCCGATCACTCACGGCGCCGGATCACAAGGTGCACCTGACCAGGCACTTCCGGGCTCGTGCGGGAAACAGGCCCACAGTCGCCCAGGCCCGCCGTCCGTCGTGGCGGCGGGCCCTTCCCGGCCATGCAGCCGTCACGGAGCGTCACCGGATGGCCGGATCCGGTATCCGTGCCGTAACGGGCACACGCGGCGGCGTTTTCCGGCAGGATTCCGCTATGCCCCCCACGCCCGCTCCCGGGCAACCCGGCACCTGGCCCTCACCGATCTCGACCGCCGACGTGGTGCGGTCCGGCGTGCGGCCCGGTCACCCGTCGGTCGTCGGCGCGGAGACCTGGTGGGAGGAGGACCGTCCCGCCGAGGGCGGACGGCGCACCGTCGTCCACGTCGCCGCCGACGGCACCCGCCGCGAGCTGCTGCCCGCGCCGTGGGACGCCCGCACCCGGGTCCACGAGTACGGCGGCCGGTCCCACGTCGTGGCGCCCGGCGCGGGCCTGGTGTTCGCCCACCACGCCGACCAGCGGCTCTACCTGCTGCCCGAGGGCGGCGGTGAACCCCGGCCGCTGACACCCGAGCCCGAGGTCGAGTGCGGGCTGCGCTACGCCGACCCGCTGGTGCGCGACGGCGAGATCTGGTGCGTCCAGGAGCGGCACACCGGGGACGGCAAGGTCACCCGGTCGATCGTGTCCGTGCCGCTGGCGGGTGGCGACGTGCGGCAGCGGGTGAGCGGCCACGACTTCTACGCCTCGCCCGCCCTGTCCCCCGGCGGCACGCACCTCGCGTACATCTGCTGGGACCACCCGTCGATGCCGTGGACGGGCACCGAGCTGCGCGTCGTGCGGCTCGCGGGCGGCGACCCGTGGTGCGTGCGCGGCGGGCGGGACGAGTCGGTGCTCGCGCCGCGCTGGAAGGACGACCAGACGCTCTACCTCGTCACCGACCGCTCCGGCTGGTGGAACCTCGAGGAGGTCACGCTGGGCGGCGGCTCGCGCGCGTTGTGCCCAGCCGAGGAGGAGTTCGCGTGCGTGTCCGGCGAGCTCGGCGGCGCGCCGTACGCCGTGCTCGGCGACGGGCGGCTCGCGGTGCTGCACGGCCGGGGGGACCTGCGCCTCGGGGTGCTCGACCCGGCCACCGGGGTGCTCACCGACCTCGCCACGCCGTACGGCGGGTGGTCGCCCTGCCTCGCCGCGGACGGCGCCGCGGTGTGCGGCGTCGCGTACGGCCCCGCGCTGCCCCGCTCCGTCGTGCGGGTGGACGTCGCGACCGGGCGGGCCGAGACACTGCGCCGCGAGGCGGCCGGGGTGCCTCCCGGCTACCTGCCGGTGCCCCGGCACGTGGAGATCGCGGGGCGGGACGGGCGGCCGGTGCACGCCATCGTGTACCCGCCGGCCAACCCGAGCGTGCCGTTCTCCGAGGGGCCCGCGCCGTACGTGGTGTTCGCGCACGGCGGGCCGGCCACCCACGCCGTCGCCGCGCTCGACCCGCACAAGGCGTTCCTGACCAGCCGGGGCATCGGCGTGCTCGACGTGAACTACGGCGGGTCCACCGGGTACGGCCGGGAGTACCGCGACCGGCTGCGCGGCCAGTGGGGGGTGGGCGACGTCGAGGACATCGTGGCCGCCGCGCGGTGGCTGATCGCCGAAGGGCTGGCCCACCCGGCGCGCGTCGCGGTCCGGGGCGGCAGCGCGGGCGGCTGGACGGCCATGGCGGCGTGCTGCGCGTCCGGCGTCTTCCGCGGCGGGGTGTCCGTCTCGGGGGTGGGGGCGCTGGCGCCGCTCACCGCGGCCACCCACGACTTCGAGTCGCGGTACGTCGAGTGGCTGGTCGGGCCGCCCGACCCCCTGCTGTACGCCTCCCGCGAGCCGATGTCCCGCATCGCGGGCATCCGGTGCCCCATGTTGCTGATGCAGGGCAGGAACGATCCAGTCGTGCCGCCCGCCCAGGCGGAGGCCGTCGTGGCGGCGCTCACCGAGCGGGGGGTGCCGTGCGCGTACCTCTCGTTCGAGGGCGAGGGGCACGGGTTCCGCCGCGCCGAGACGCGTAGCGCGGCGCTGGCGGCGGAGCTGGCGTTCTACCAGCAGATCTTCCGCCCCTGACCCTTGGCGGGGCGGCGGGCCGTCAGCGGGCGAACTCGGTGGCGCGGGACTCGCGGACCACCGTGATGCGGATCTGGCCCGGGTAGGTCAGCTCCTCCTCCACCTGCTTGGCGACGTCCCGGGCGATCACCTGCGCCTGGATGTCGTCGATGGCGTCCGGGCGCACCATCACCCGGATCTCCCGGCCGGCCTGCATGGCGAACACCTTCTCCACGCCGTCGTACGACTGGGCGATCTCCTCCAGCCGCTCCAGCCGCTTGACGTACGCCTCCAGGGACTCGCGCCGGGCGCCGGGGCGGCTGCCGCTGATCGCGTCGGCGGCCTGGGTGAGCACCGCCTCCACGGTGCGGACCTCCACCTCGCCGTGGTGGGCCTCGATGGCGTGCACCACGTCCTCGTGCTCGCCGTACCGCCGGGCGATCTCGGCGCCGATCAGGGCGTGGCTGCCCTCCACCTCATGGGTGAGGGCCTTGCCGATGTCGTGCAGCACCGTGCAGCGCTTGAGCAGCATGGGGTCGAGGCGCAGCTCGCTGGCCATGATGCCCGCGATGTGCGCCGACTCGATGAGGTGCTTGAGCACGTTCTGCCCGTAGGAGGTGCGGTAGCGCAGCTGGCCGAGCAACGTGACCAGTTCGGGGTGCATCTCGGTGATGCCCAGCTCGACCAGGGCGTCCTCACCGGCGCGCACACACAGGTGCTTGACCTCGTCCTTGCTGCGCTCGTACGCCTCCTCGATGCGCTGGGGGTGGATGCGGCCGTCCAGCACGAGCTTCTCCAGCGTCAGCCGGGCGGTCTCCCGGCGTACCGGATCGAAACACGACAGCAGAACGGCCTCGGGGGTGTCGTCGATGATCAGGTTGACGCCGGTGGTGGACTCGAAGGCCCTGATGTTGCGGCCCTCGCGGCCGATGATGCGGCCCTTCATCTCGTCGCCGGGCAGATGGAGCACGCTGACCACCGACTCGGCGGTCTGCTCGGTGGCGACCCGCTGCACGGCCAGCGTCACGATCTTGCAGGCGCGCTTCTCGCCCTCCTTGCGTGCCTCGCTCTCGATCTCGCGCACGATCAGGGCGGCTTCGCGTTTGGCCTGGTTCTCGATGCTCATGACCAGCTCGGCCTTGGCCTGGTCGGCGGTCAGGCCCGCGACCCGCTCCAGCGCCTCGCGCTGCTTGTGCTCGATCTCGTCCAGGGCCTGGCTGCGACCGGCCAGCTCGGCCTCGGTCTCGGTGATCGCGCGCCCGCGTTCGGCCTGGCGGCGGGCCTCCTCGTCCAGGCGCTGCTCGCGCTCGGCGAGACGGAGCTCACGGCGTTCGAGGTCGGACCTGAGCTCCTTGAGCTCGTTCTTCAGGACGCGGGTCTCCTCCTCGACGTCCTTGCGCATGCGCAGCGCGCCCTCCGCGGCGGCCTCCGCCCGGCGGAGCACCTCGCCGGCGTCGCTCTCGGCCTTGACGCGGATCTCGGTGCCCTCGCGGCGGGCCTGCTCCAGCTCGGCGTGCACCTCGGCGAGCTGGTCGGGAGTCGCGTCCTTGCGGACCGCGCGTCCACCACTGGTCCGGCGTATCAGCACGACCAACGCGACGATCGCGATGACTGCCAGCAGGACAACGGCTACCGCCAGCATGATCACGATTGTCGACGTCATGCGGGTGCACCCCTCCTCGCGTCGCGACCAAGCACACGAGGCGTCACACCCACAGCACGGAACGGCCCGGCCGGGCGATTCTGGTCAGACAAATATGGACCGGCGTCCTGGCGCCGAAGCACCCGGCCACTGGTTGTGATCGGTCTTGATCGTCCGTCGTCAACCGTTATCGCGATCCGCACTGCGCGGAGTAACTCCTCACTGTGGTCGAGATTAAGCGTCAGAGAGGTAACGAGCAAGCAAAGTCCGCCCGTCAAGACGGTTTTGCACGCTCACGGCAGCGGGGTGGGCACGCTCCCATGGGACATCTAGCCTGATTAGTCAGGATTTGTCGGATAACACGGGAAAATTGCGCCGGTGAGAAGCGTGGGGGGTTCCCTCCCGGCTCATGATCGTTCAACCGTGCCGGACGGGCGTGCGGTCCCGGGACGGCCCCGGCGCGGCCCGGCGTACCGCGCGGGATGGGCCCCATTTCGGACGCCCGTGCCTGCCCGGCGTCTCCTCGGGCCCTGCTCCCGTCCCCGATTCCGGAGATTCTTCCGTCCTTTCGGGCAACTCGCCCGAACAGGGGTAGGGGGCTGCCATGGCACGCATCGGATACACCATGATGAGCGAGCAGACCCCTCCCCGGCAGCTCGTCGAGGACGTGGTCGCCGCCGAGCACGCCGGGTTCGACTACGCCGTCATCTCCGACCACTACTTCCCGTGGCTGGAGGAGATGGGCCACTCCCCGTACGCCTGGTCGGTCCTCGGCGCCGCCGCGTACGCCACCGAGTCACTCCCCCTGATGACGTACGTCACCTGCCCGACGATGCGCTACCACCCCGCCGTCGTCGCCCAGAAGGCCGCCACCATCGGCGCCCTGTCCGGTGGCCGCTTCACCCTCGGCCTCGGCGCCGGGGAGAACCTCAACGAACACGTCGTCGGCCGCGGCTGGCCCCCCGTCAACATCCGCCACGAGATGTTCGGCGAAGCCATCGAGATCATCCAGGCCCTGTTCGGCGGCGAGTACGTCAGCTACCGCGGCGACCACTACACCGTGGACTCCGCCAAGCTGTACGACCTCCCGCCCAGCGAGATCCCGATCGCCATAGCCGCCTCCGGCTCCCAGTCGGTGGACTTCGCCGCCGAATACGGCGACGCCCTGGTGGCGGTCCACCCCGACACCGCTCTGGTCGACCGCTTCCAGACCTCGGGCGGCTCAGGCAAGCCCATCTACGGCCAGCTCGCCATCTGTTACGACCAAGACGTGGAAGCCGCCAAGACCCGGGCCCACCGCCTGTGGCGCTGGTTCCCCGCCGGCTGGAAGGTCCTGTCCGAACTTCCCGCCCCCGTCAACTTCGCCGCCTACTCCCAGTTCGTCCGCCCGGACGACGTGGCCTCCCAGGTCCCCTGCGGCCCCGACGTCCGCCCCGTGGTGGACGCCGTACGAAAGTTCACCGACGCCGGCTTCACCCACGTGGCCCTGGTACAGATAGGCGGAGCCCACCAGGAGGACTTCCTCACCTGGTCCCAGAAGGAACTCCTCCCAGCTCTCCACGCCCTCTGACCCCGGCTCCCCACCACCGCGCAGCCGGTCCCCGGTCACGGCCCTGAACGGCACACACGAACCCCGCGCCGCCGTACGGCGAGGTCTCGGGGGGCGCGTACACGCCAACCAGCCGGCGCCGCCGTACGGCGAGATTTCCGGGGACGTACACGCCAACCACCCGGCGCCGCCGTACGGCGAGATTTCCGGGGACGTTCACGCCAACCAC
The DNA here is from genome assembly GCF_039871875.1 of Sphaerisporangium sp. B11E5. Taxonomy (NCBI): domain Bacteria; kingdom Bacillati; phylum Actinomycetota; class Actinomycetes; order Streptosporangiales; family Streptosporangiaceae; genus Sphaerisporangium; species Sphaerisporangium sp. B11E5. The sequence continues at coordinate 54,583 of NZ_JBDPMD010000011.1, forward strand.
CCGGCGCCGCCGTACGGCGAGATTTCCGGGGACGTACACGCCAACCACCCGGCGCCGCCGTACGGCGAGATTTCCGGGGACGTACACGCCAACCACCCGGCGCCGCCGTACGGCGAGGTTTCCGGGGCATACACGCGAACACCTGGCGCCGTACGGCGAGGTCTCGGGCGATGGGTCAGTCCAGTCCGTCGAACAACTCGTCCTCGGTGGGCTGGCCCTCGGATTCGAGTGCCTCGCGGACGACGCGGTAGGCGATGCCGCCGGAGTACCCCTTGCGGGCGAGCATGCCGGCAAGGCGGCGGACGCGGGCCGCGGGCTCCAGGCCCTCGGTGGCCGGGAGGCGGCGTGCCACCAGCCGGCGGGCGGTCTCCACCTCCTGCTCGGGGTCCAGCCGGTCGACGGCGTCCCGCACGGTGTCCTCCGCGACGCCACGGGTGCGCAGCTCGGACGCCAGGGCACGACGCGCCAGCCCGCGCCCGGCGTGCCGCGAATCGACCCACGCCTCCGCGTACGCCTCGTCGTCGATCAGCCCGACCTCGGTGTACCGGTCGAGCACGGCCTCCGCCACGTCCTCCGGCACATCCCTTTTCCGCAACGCCCGCGCCAGCTCCGCCCGCGTACGCGGCGCCAACGTCAGCAACCGCAAACAGATGGCCCGCGCCACCGCCGCCGGATCAGCCTCCGGCCCCGACGCCGCCACCGACCCGGGCACAGGCCCATCGAACCCCTGCCCGGCCCCCCTGGACCTGCCCGACCTCCGCCTGGACGCCCCGGACCGCCCGGACCTACGCCCCGCACCGCCCAACTGAGCGGACGCCTCCCCGGACACCTCGAAATCCGCCTCGGAGAACCCGAACCGATCGGACGCCTCCTCCGACGTCCCGGAATCCTGCCCGGAGAACCCGAACCGGCCGGAGCTCTGGGCTGAGGGTCCGCCCCGGCCGCCGTTGTCTCCAGGAGGGGACTCGCCGCCGTCGCCCCGGGTGGGGGCGGTGGGGTAGGGGCCGGGGTCGTCTGCGGGCATGCCTGGTCAGCTCCGGGGCGGCGGCGGTCAGACGTCGCCGGGCTTGGGGACCTTGGGGCCGCGGGTGGGGGCGGGGGGCGGGGTGGCGGCCTGGGGTTCGGCGGGGGTGTCGATGCGGGGGCCCACGCCGAGCTTTTCCTTGATCTTCTTTTCGATCTCGTTGGCGATGTCGGGGTTGGACTTGAGGAAGTTGCGGGCGTTCTCCTTGCCCTGGCCGAGCTGGTCGCCCTCGTAGGTGTACCAGGCGCCGGCCTTGCGGACGAAGCCCTGCTCGACGCCCATGTCGATCAGGCCGCCCTCGCGGGAGATGCCGACGCCGTACAGGATGTCGAAGTCGGCCTGGCGGAAGGGCGGGGCCATCTTGTTCTTGACGACCTTGACGCGGGTGCGGTTGCCGACGGGCTCGGTGCCGTCCTTGAGGGTCTCGATGCGGCGGACGTCGAGGCGGACCGAGGCGTAGAACTTGAGCGCCTTGCCACCGGTCGTGGTCTCGGGCGAGCCGAACATGACGCCGATCTTCTCGCGGAGCTGGTTGATGAAGATGGCGGTGGTGCCGGTGTTGTTGAGCGCGCCCGCGACCTTGCGCAGCGCCTGGGACATCAGCCGGGCCTGCAGGCCGACGTGGCTGTCGCCCATCTCGCCCTCGATCTCGGCCTTCGGCACCAGGGCCGCGACCGAGTCGATCACGACGAGGTCGATCGCGCCGGAGCGGATCAGCATGTCGGCGATCTCGAGGGCCTGCTCACCGGTGTCGGGCTGGGAGACCAGCAGCGCGTCGGTGTCCACACCGAGCTTGCGCGCGTAGTCGGGGTCGAGGGCGTGCTCGGCGTCGATGAACGCCGCGATGCCGCCCCCCCGCTGCGCGTTGGCCACGGCGTGCAGCGCCACGGTGGTCTTACCGCTGGACTCGGGGCCGTAGATCTCGACGATGCGGCCCCGGGGGAAGCCCCCGATGCCGAGCGCCACGTCGAGCGCGATCGCCCCGGTCGGGATCACCTCGATGGGGGCCCGCGCGTCATCGCCGAGGCGCATGACAGAGCCCTTGCCGAACTGCCGCTCGATCTGGGCGAGCGCGGTCTCAAGGGCCTTCTCGCGGTCGTTGGCTGCCATGGGATGCCCCCTGGAGGGTGTAGAAGTCTTCGTTTCCGTCGCCTGGGAAGCTACGGGGTGGCACCGACAATTTCCGGAACCCGCGGCACCGGGGGTCGGCAGCTCCAAATATAGCGAACGATTGTTCGATCGTGGGGGGAACTCCCGAGCGGCTCGCCGGACGCGGGCGCGAGGCCGCCACCTGTTTCCCCGGCTCCCGGCGCGGGTGACTCAGGGTCAGCGCAGTCGCGGGTCGACGTCGGTCACCTCGCACACGGCGCGCCAGACGACCTTGGCCGACTCTCCCTCGGCGAGCGCCTGCGTGACGGTGCGGCCGCCGAGCTGGGCGATGACGTAGTCATGCGCCCAGGACTCGGCGTATCTCTCGCCGAAGTGGCGGTTCATCCGCTGCCAGAATTCCGTGAGACGCATCCCACCAGTATCGTCGCCGGCCCGAGGCGCCTGGACCGCGGCCGTCGCCGCGCGGGACGCGTGGGCCTCACATGACCTTGTTGCCGTACATCTCCCCGAGCGGGTCGGCGAGCAGCTCCAGGCGGGCGCCGTCCGGGTCGCGGAAGTAGATCGACGCGTTGCTTTCGAGCTGGTACGGGACGCCGGCGTCGTCCAGCTTGCCGCGCAGCTTCTCCCACTTGCCGCGTTCCACGGAGATGGCGATGTGGTGCAGGCCCCCGAGGACCTCCTGGTACTCCGACAGGTCGAGCCCCGGCAGGTCGAAGAACGCCAGCAGGTTGCCGTTGCCGATGTCGAAGAAGAAGTGGTTGGAGCCCTTGTAGTCCCGGTTCTCGAAGATCTCGGTCAGCGGGAACTCCAGGAGGTCCTGGTAGAACGTGATGGTCCGCTCGACGTCGGAGCAGATCAGTGCGAAGTGGTGCAGGCCGCGGGCGCTGCTTTCCGGGCGCCGGGCGTGGAGGTGCTGTTCCCGGATACGCTCCCGGGCCGCATCGATCGCCGCATAGTCGATGTCCATGCTCCCAGGTGACGTCCCTGGTGTCCTGGATGTCAAGACCGGTGACGGTGGCGCCTCACGGCCGGGGTACGGCCCGTCCGGTGCCGGGCGACGGCCGTTTCTGTCGGTGGCGGGTTGCATGATGGGACGGTGACCGCTTCGGTGTTCGACCACTTCACGCCGGTGACCAGGCGATGGTTCACCGGCGCCTTCGCCGCGCCCACGGCGGCGCAGGAAGGCGCCTGGCGGTCCATCGCCCAGGGCGACAACACCCTCGTGGTGGCGCCCACCGGCTCGGGCAAGACCCTCGCCGCCTTCCTGTGGTCCCTGGACCGCCTGGCCGCCACCCGCATGACCGCCGGGTCCGGTGGCGTCTCAGGGTCCCGTGCGGCCGGGAAGGGCACCAAAGGGGGCAAGGGTGAGAAGGGTGCCGGGCGTGGGAAGAGCGGTGACGGGCCGCGGCGGTGCCGGGTGGTGTACGTGTCGCCGCTCAAGGCGCTGGCGGTGGACGTCGAGCGCAACCTCCGCGCGCCGCTGGCCGGCATCGGGCAGGCGGCCCGCGCCATGGGGCTGCCCGCGCCGGACGTCTCGGTGGCCGTCCGCTCCGGTGACACCACCACCGAGGACCGGCGCCGGTTCGCCGCCCGGCCCTCCGACATCCTGATCACCACACCCGAGTCGCTGTACCTGCTGCTGACCAGCAAGGCGCGGGACGCCCTGCGCGAGGTGGAGACCGTCATCGTCGACGAGGTGCACGCCGTCGCGGGCACCAAGCGCGGCGCCCACCTGGCGCTGACCCTGGAACGGCTGGACGCGCTGCTGCCGCGCCCGGCCCAGCGCATCGGCCTGTCCGCCACGGTCCGCCCGGTGAGCGAGATCGCGGCGTTCCTCGGCGGCTCCCGCCCGACGACGGTCGTGCAGCCCCCGTCCGAGAAGGTCATCGAGATCGAGGTGATCGTCCCGGTCGAGGACATGACCGAGCTGGACGGCCCACCGCGCGGAGCCCCCCGCCCCGGCGGACAGCTCGTCGATCCCGCTCTGTGGGAAACCGCCGGGCCCGGTCTCCCGGAAGACGGCCGGCCCGGGTTCCCCGCCGACGGCGAGCCCGCCCTGCGGAAGAACGGGGAGCCGGGGTTCCCCGAGGACGACGAGCTCGCTCTGGGGAAGAACGGGGAGCCGGGGTTCCCTGACGGCGACGAGCTCGCTCTGGGGAAGAACGGGGAGCCGGGGTTCCCTGAGGGCGGGGACTCGTCGTGGGCCGTGGAGGAGCCGCCGCGGCGGTCCATCTGGCCGCATGTCGAGGAGCACCTGCTCGGGCTGATCGGCTCCCATCGCTCCACCATCGTCTTCGCCAACTCACGGCGGCTCGCCGAGCGACTGTGTTCGCGCCTCAACGAGCTGGCGTACGAGCGTTCCGCCGCGGCGCAGGGAGGTGTCCCTGGTGAGCTCACAGGCGGGGATGGCGAGGGGGGGCCGGCGGCCCGGTCGGCGCCGGCCGGGGTCATGGCGCAGGCCGGGGTGACCAAGGGGGGTGTGCCCGAGATCGTGCGGGCCCATCACGGTTCGGTGTCCAAGGAGCAGCGGGCGCAGATCGAGGAGGCGCTGAAGTCGGGGCGGTTGCCCGCCGTTGTGGCGACGTCCAGCCTGGAGCTCGGCATCGACATGGGGGCGGTCGACCTTGTGGCGTGTGTGGAGGCGCCGCCGAGCGTCGCGAGCGGGCTGCAGCGCATCGGGCGGGCGGGGCACCAGGTCGGTGCGGTCTCCAAGGGTGTGATCTTCCCCAAGTACCGCGGCGACCTGATCCAGACGGCCGTCGTGTCCGAGCGCATGAAGGCCGGGCAGATCGAGGAGACCCGTTACCCCCGCAACCCGCTGGACGTCCTGGCGCAGCAGATCGTGGCCATGTGCGCGCTCGACGAGTGGACGGTGGACGAGCTGGAGACCCTGATCCGCCGCGCCGCCCCGTACGCCACGCTGCCGCGCAGCGCGCTGGAGGCCACGCTGGACATGCTGGCCGGGCGCTACCCGAGCGACGAGTTCGCCGAGCTGCGGCCCCGCGTGGTGTGGGACCGGGTCACGGGCCGGGTGACCGGCCGTCCCGGCGCCCAGCGGCTCGCGGTGACCAACGCCGGCACCATCCCCGACCGCGGCATGTTCGGCGTGTTCCTGGCGGGCGGCGACACCGGGCGCGGCGGCCGGCGGGTCGGCGAGCTGGACGAGGAGATGGTGTACGAGTCCCGCGTGGGCGACGTCTTCGTGCTGGGCGCCACCTCCTGGCGCATCGAGGACATCACCGCGGACCGTGTGCTGGTCTCCCCCGCCCCCGGCCGTCCGGGCAAGCTGCCGTTCTGGCACGGCGACACGCCGGGCCGCCCGGCGGAGCTCGGCCGGGCGCTCGGGGCGTTCCTGCGCGACATGTCCGGCGGGGACTCCTCCCGGCTCACCGACGCCGGGCTGGACGGTTACGCCGCCGCCAACCTGCTCGCCTACCTCGCCGAGCAGCGTGAGGCCACCGGCTACGTGCCCGACGACCGCACCGTGGTGGTCGAGCGGTTCCACGACGAGCTCGGCGACTGGCGGGTGGTGATCCACACGCCGTACGGCGCGCGGGTGCACGCCCCGTGGTCCCTCGCCATCGGGCGGCGGCTGCGTGAGCGGTACGGCATGGACGTGCAGGCCCTGCACTCCGACGACGGCATCGTGCTGCGCATCCCCGACACGCTGGAGGGCCCGCCCACCGACGTGGCGGTGTTCGACCCCGACGAGCTGGAGCAGATCGTCACCGAGGAGCTCGGCGGGTCGGCGTTGTTCGCGTCGCGGTTCCGCGAGTGCGCGGGGCGGGCGCTGCTGCTGCCGCGGCGCAACCCCGGCAAGCGTTCGCCGTTGTGGCAGCAGCGGCAGCGGGCCGCCGACCTGATGAAGGTCGCGAGCAGGTACGGCTCATTCCCCATCGTGCTCGAGACGATGCGTGAGTGCCTTCAGGACGTGTTCGACGTGCCCGGCCTGGTGGCGCTGATGCGTGACGTCGCCGCGCGCCGGGTGCGGGTGGTGGAGGTCGAGACCGGGCAGGCGTCGCCGTTCGCGGCGTCCCTGATGTTCGCCTACGTCGGCGCCTTCATGTACGAGGGGGACGCGCCGCTGGCGGAGCGGCGGGCCCAGGCGCTGGCGCTGGACACCCATCTGCTGGCGGAGCTGCTCGGCCAGGCCGACCTGCGCGAGCTGCTCGACCCCGACGTCGTGGCCGACACCGAGCGGGAGCTGGCCCGGCTCGACCGGCCGCTCCGCGACGCCGAGGACCTCGCCGACCTGCTGCGCACCCACGGCCCGCTCCAGGCGGAGGACGTCGCGGTGCGGGACGGCGCGCCCGGGTGGCTGGCGGACCTCGAAGGGGCACGGCGCGCCATCCGCATCCGGCTGGCCGGGGTGGAGCAGTGGGCTGCGGTCGAGGACGCCGCCCGCCTGCGCGACGCGCTCGGCGTCCCGCTGCCCGTGGGGGTCCCGCACGCCTTCCTTGAGCCGGTCGCCGACCCGCTCGGCGACCTGCTGGCCCGGCACGCCCGCACCCGGGGGCCGTTCGCCACCGAGACGGCCGCCGCGCGGTTCGGCCTGGGCGTCGCGGTGGTGGCCGACGCGCTGCGGCGCCTCGCGGCCGCCGGCCGGGTGGTCGCCGGGGAGTTCCGGCCGGGCGGCCGGGGCGAGGAGTGGTGCGACGCCGGGGTGCTGCGGTCGCTGCGCCGCCGGTCCCTGGCGCGGCTGCGCAAGGAGGTCGAGCCGGTACCACCCGAAGCCCTCGGGGCGTTCTCACCCGCCTGGCACGGCATCACCGGCGGCCGGTCCATGCGGGGCATGGACGCGCTGGTGCACGCCTTGGAGCAGTTGCAGGGTGCGGCGGTGCCGGCGTCCGCGCTTGAGACGCTGGTGCTGCCCGGCCGGGTGCAGGGGTACGAGCCCTCGCTGCTGGACGAGCTGACCGCCTCGGGCGAGGTCGTGTGGGCCGGGCAGGGGTCTCTGCCCGGCGGGGACGGCTGGGTGGCGCTGTTCTTCGCCGACACGGCGCCGCTGCTGCTGCCCCCGCCCGCCGAGATCACCATGACCCCGCTGCACGAGGAGATCATGACGGCCCTCGGCGGCGGCGGTGCGCTGTTCTTCCGTGACCTCTCCACGAAGGTGGGCTCCCTGGACGACGGCGCGCTGGCCACCGCGCTGTGGGACCTGGTGTGGTCGGGCCGCGTGTCCGGCGACACCCTGGCCCCCTTGCGTTCCGTGCTGGGCTCCGGCCGGCCCGCGCACCGCCCCTCGTCCTCGCGCCGCCGCCGGGCCGTCCTCCCCACACGCTCCGGCCCTCCCACGGTCAGCGGCCGCTGGTGGACCCTCCCCGAGCCGTCCACGGACGTCACCCAGCGCGCCCACGCACAGGCGGACGTCCTCCTGGAACGCCACGGCGTCCTCACCAGGGGCGTGATGGGCGCCGAACGCCTCGCCGGCGGCTTCGGCACCGTGTACCCGGTCCTGCGCGCCTTCGAGGAGTCCGGCCGCTGCCGCCGGGGCTACTTCGTCGAGGGCCTCGGCGGCGCCCAGTTCGCCCTCCCGGGCGCCGTGGACCGCATGCGCGCCATCGCCGCGTCCCTGTCCTCCCACGAGCCCAGCGGGTCGTGGCCGGGTACTTTGCCTCCGTCCGCGCAACCGGGCTCGCCGCCCCTGGACCAGCCCCCGGGCTCCGCCCCCCTCACCTGGACACCGGGTCCCCCGCCCGGGAACCGGACACCGGGATCGGCGTCCCCAACCTGGACACCGGGTCCCACGCCCGGCCTGCCGTACGGCGAGGCACCCTCACCCCAGGGACCGGCTTCCTCCGGCAGGCCGTACGGGGAGGCACCCTCGCCTCAAGGGCCGGGCTTTCCCGGCAGGTCGTACGGCGCCGTGCCGGGCTCGCGCTCCGGTGATGGCGGTCGTCGGGCGGTGGTGCTGGCCGCTGCCGACCCCGCCAATCCGTACGGCGCCGCGTTGCCGTGGCCGCCGCACCCGGGGGAGGTGACCCACAAGCCTGGCCGTAAGGCCGGGGCCCTGGTGGTACTCGTCGACGGGCACCTGGTCCTTTATGTCGAAAGGGGGGGCCGCACCCTGCTCTCCTTCACCGACGGCGACCGCCTCCAGCCCGCCGTGGACGCCCTCGCCCTGGCGGTCCGCGACGGCGCGCTGGGGAAACTCACCGTCGAGAAGGCCGACGGCGAGTCCATCACCACGTCGCCCTTGGCCACGGCGCTCGAATCCGCCGGCTTCCACCCGACCCCGCGCGGCCTGCGCCTACGTGCCTGACCACTCAGAAGGACAGACTGCTTCTACGGACCTGACCACCCAAAAGGGCAGGACTGCGCCTACGCGCCTGACCATTCAGGAGGGGGGAAGGCGAGGGGGCCGTAGCGGGCGGTGGGGGTGCCGGTGGTCATGGCCCAGTAGCGGTCGCCGTGCGACCAGTGCCACCACTCGGTGGGGTAGTTGACCATGCCCGCGGATTCGAGGGCGGCGGTGAGGATCTTGCGGTGTTCGCGGGCGGCGGGTGAGATGTTGGGCGCCGCCGTGTAGCAGGCGCCGTCACTCTGCTCGGGGGTGGCGTTGACCTCGGTGCCCATGTCGAGTTCGGTGCCGTCGCCGGTGGTGAGGGTGAGGTCCACGGCCGCGCCGGCGGTGTGGGGGGCCACTTCTATGGGGGAGACGTAGCGGCTGGCGGCTGCGTGGAGGGCCTCGGGCGACATGCCGGGGTGGAGGCCGCGGAGCTGGTCCTTGTACTCCTCGAAGTACTTGCGCTGGAGGACCGGAGGACGGTAACCCTCCACGACGCGCAGACGGTAGCCGTACGGGAGCGCCGTCTCGGCCTCGCGGAGGCGGGCGAGCAGGCCCGCGCGCAGATGGGCGTAAGCACCCTCCGGGTCGGCGAGGCGGCCGTCCACCGCCAGGACGCCCCGCACGTCGGCCAGCGGCTCGCCGCAGTCCTCGACGGGGATCGAGGTCACGCGGGGGTCAGAGATCAGCACGACATTCCGCATGACCGGCAATTCTGGCACAAGCCCAGGTAAGAGGTTCGCCAGTGGTCCGCCAAGGGCCCGGCACCCGCCCGGGGGCACACCGCTGCCGCTCGATCCCGGTGTCCCGCCGGATCCGCCGGGAGCCGTCCCGATCGCCGGGGCGGATGAGTACAGGGTTACTCATGCCCGCTGAACCCGGACGCCCCTACGGTCGAAGTCTCCCTTCCCGCAGGAGGCGGCACATGTCCACTGTCGAGAACAAGACCAACGGAAACGAAGAGCCGGCGTTCCATGGAGTGGCCAACGGCGCCGCCGCCATCGCGATCTTCGGCCAGGGGGCCGCGGTCGGCGTCAGAGGCGACGGCAGCACGTGGCACGGCGTCGCCGGGATCAGCACGAGCACGACCGGCGGCGCGGGGGTGTGCGGGATCAACAACACGGGTGGTGCCGGCGTCATCGGGGAGAGCTCCGTCTGGCACGGTGTGTACGGGAAGACGGAGAGCACCACGGGCGGCGCGGGTGTCGTCGGCGAAGGCGGCGCCGCGGGCGGGCCCGGGGTGATCGGCACGAGCCGCCACTGGCACGGCGTCTACGGCGAGACCTCGTCGCCGGGCGCGACCGGCGCGGCCGCGGTCTGGGGCGAGAACAAGAGCGACGGGTCGGGTGTCGTCGGCAAGAGCGCCTCCGGCGCGGGCGTGTACGGCACGAGCACGCGGGGACCGGCGGCCGTCTTCGACGGCAAGGTCGCCGTGCGCGGCGACATCGAGGTCTCGGGCGACATCCGGCTCCTCGGCGCCGACCTCGCCGAGCTGTTCGAGACCACCGCCCCCGCGGAACCCGGCACGCTCATGTGCCTGTCCGACGACGGCCACGTCACCCCCAGCACCGGGGCGTACGACAAGAAGATCATTGGCATCGTCGCCGGCGCCGGACGCTACCGGCCAGGGATCATCCTCGACTCCGGCTGCGGCGCGCAGGTGCAGCCGATCGCCATGGTCGGCAAGGTCTGCTGCAAGGTCGACGCGACGTTCGGCCCGATCGAGGTCGGAGACCTGCTCACCTCCTCGCCGACCCCGGGCCACGCGATGAAGGCGAACGACCCGGTCCGCGCCTTCGGCACCGTCGTCGGCAAGGCGATGGCGCCGCTGGACAGCGGCACCGGCCTGCTGCCCGTCCTCGTCACGTTGCAGTGACCGGAGGGATCCCATGGGCAGAATCCGGATGTACGTCTACATCCACAACGAAACCGACGCGGTGCTCCAGCTCATCGAGAACAACCTCCGGCACGGCAGCTACACCGAGGGCTGGGAGCCGCCCCAGCGGATCGAGGCCGGGCAGACCAGGGCGTTCCAGGGCGAGGGTGAGCTGATCCTGGTGCCGACCACCGGCACCGAGGGGGACGTGAGCTACCGCGTCGGCGGCGCCGACCGGCTCTACATCCACTGGAACAGCCCGCTGGTCGAGTCCCAGTACCAGAACACCTTCCACATCTGGGCACCGCCCGGCTGGGAGGTGACGCACTCCGGCGGCCAGGGGCACGAGGCCCGCCTCGACATACGGCTCCGCAGGACCGCCCCCCGCCTCGTCCGCGGCTTCCACCCCGCGCGCAACGGCCTGCCGTTCCCCAACGCCGGCTGGGCCGGCGGCCTGCCGGTGATGACGGCCGGCTTCCTGTGGAACCGGCTCCTCGACGCGTCGGGCGACGTCGGCGACGCCCTCGGCATCCTGCGCGCCGACGAGAACTGGCTTCCGCTCACCCACGCCGACGCCGGCATGTGCGGCGGCATGGTCTACGCGGTGATGGACCACTTCGTCCATAACCTCGACCCCACCCAGCGGCGGCAGCCCACCACCGCCGACGACCCGTTCTTCCGCTATCTGCGCGACCGGCTCTGGGAGAGCTTCGACGTCGGCGGCCGGGGGATCCGGTTCCTGGCCTACTCCTCGCCGCACTACCCGAACGGCGACGAGGGCGTCATCCAGACCCTCGGCCTCACCCGGGGCAGGAGCTGGGTCACCTACCGCGAAGCCTGGCCGGAGATCCAGGCGGACATCGACGCCGGCCGGCTCTCCCCGGTCGGCCTGATCCAGAGCGACGACCTCGACATCGGGACCAACCACCAGGTGCTGGTGTACGGGTACAAGAAGGACGGCCAGGACGTCGAGCTGTACGTCTACGACCCCAACTATCCGCGCAAGGAGGTCGTCCACCGCTTCAACGTGACGGCGACCGACGGGGAGGTGCACGTCAGCGTCTCCGGCACCGGCACCACCTACCCGCACCGCATCTTCGCGTTCTTCCGCACCGACGGGATCCGCGCCGACCGGCTCCCCGTGGGCGCACCCCGCTCCGTCCGCGTCGCGGCCGCCAGAGCCGGCCTGTCCTCCGTCCGCCAGGCCATGGGGCACGGCGGATCCGTCCGCCGATGGATCACTGTCTGAACCGGCACGCCGCTCCCGCCCGCCAGACGCCGGCGCGGGGGCCCGCTCCGCTCAGGCGTCCACGGTGCTGGAGAAGACCTCCTCCCTGGCCTGGGCCAGGGCGGCGGTCAGGGCGCCGCGCAGGACGGGGGCGCCGGGGACCTCGGTGACCGTGACACGGGGGCGGCTGGGGCAGATGCGGGCCACGGCGTCCTCGACGCGGGTGGCCAGGGCGGGGCCGCCCGCCCGGCCGACGTCGCCGCTGAGGACGACCAGGCGGGGGTCGAGGACCACGGTCACGGCGGTGACGCCGATGGCGAGGCGCAGGGCCAGGGCGTCCAGGAACGGCTCGTGGCCCTCGGTCACGGCGGTGCGGACGATCTCGGCGGCGGTGGGGGCGGGGGGGACGCCGTGCTCGCGGGCCAGTCCGGTCACGGCCGCCAGGCCGACCAGGCGCTGGAAGGAGCCGGACTGCGGTGCCGTGACGTCCACGGGCAGCGGCTCGCCGGGGACCGGCAGCCAGCCGATCTCCCCGGCTCCTCCGGTGAAGCCCCGGTGGAGGCGGGACCCGAGCATCACGCCGAGGCCCTGCCCGACACCCGCCCAGACCAGGACGAAGTCCTCCACACCGCGGGCGGCGCCGTGGGAGTGCTCGGCCAGGGCGGCGAGGTTGACGTCGTTCTCGATCATGACGGAGGAGCCCAGGGCGGCACGCAGGTCGGCGAGGACGCCGGCGTGCCAGGCGGGCAGGTCGAAGGAGAAGCGGACGTCGCCGGTGCGCGGGTCCACGACGCCGCGGGTGCCGATGACCAGGGCGCGCAGCTTGGCCAGGCTGATCCCCGCCTCGTCGCACACCCGCCGCACGGCGGCGTGCACGGCCTTGACCGGGTCCACCGACCCGGCGACGTCCACGGTGCGCTGCGCGACGACCGTCCCGGTGATGTCGGCGACCCCGGCGGTGACGCTGCCGGGCAGCACCTCCAGGCCCGCGACGTAGGCGCTGGACGGCACCACGGCGTACAGCGCGGCGTTGGGCCCGCGTCCGCCGGGCCGTTCCCCGGAGATGGCGACCAGGCCGCGTTCCTCCAGGCGGGCCAGGAGCTGGCCGGAGGTCACCTTGGAGAGCCCGGTGTGCTCGCCCAGTTCGGCCCGGGTGAGCGGCCCGATGGACAGCAGCAGTTCGAGCGCCGCCCGGTCGTTGAGCTTGCGCAGCAGCCGGGGTGTTCCGGGATGTCCCTGGGGCATGGGGCGGGCCCTCTCGTCACGATCCGCTAACGGGCGTTTTTTTTAAGAAAGTTTCTTGTTAGTTTAGCGGCAGTCGCCCCGCAGGCAAGGGATCAGGGCCTCGGGGTGCCGCAGCGCAGAGCGCGAGGACGGCGCTTCACCTGGTCGCACGCCCTGACACGTGCCCGAGTGAGCGCGATGCCCGACGCGAAGCCGGGAAGGGAGAAACCAGACGTGAAGATCGCGAAGATCACCGCCACGGCGGCCGCCACCGCCGCACTCGCCCTCGCCGTCACCGCGTGCGGGAGCGGCGGTTCAGGCGAGCCGGCCCAGCCGCAGGCCTCGGCCAGTTCCTCAGGGCCGAAGTTCGCCGGCCAGACCCTGACGGTCTGGCGGCTAGGCGCGCCCAACGACGTGCAGGACAAGTACATGCAGGACGTCAACGCCGCGTTCAAGCAGCAGACCGGCGCCGACGTCACCGTCCAGTGGATTCCGTGGCCGGACGCCCAGAAGAAGTGGACCGCCGCGCTGGCCGGCGGCGAGGGCCCCGACGTCACCGAGTTCGGCAACGACCAGGTCGCCGCCTGGGTCGCGCAGGACGCCCTCACCGACATCACCGACCTGGTGAAGTCCACGCCGGACTTCCAGCAGATCCCGCAGAACCTGTGGGGCTACGAGACGATCGACGGCAAGATCTACGCCGCGCCGTGGGGCGGCGGCACCCGGGCCGTCCTGTACCGCAAGGACTGGTTCGACGACCTCGGCCTCAGCGCACCCAAGACCTGGGACGAGCTGGTGACCGCGGCCAAGAAGATCGTCGCCGAGAAGGGCAAGGACGTCGACGGCTTCGCCTTCAACGGCGGCTCCGACGCCAACATGTCGCTGTCGCCGTTCGTGTGGTCGGCCGGCGGCGACTTCGCGGCCTTCGAGGGCGGCAAGTGGGTCGGCAAGCTGACCGAGCCCGGCTTCAAGGAGGGCTTCCAGTTCTACACCGACCTGGTGACCAAGGACGGCGTGTCCGGCAAGGGCCGCCTGTCGCAGAACTCTGTGGACATCAGCCAGCGCTTCGCCGCGGGCAAGGTCGGCATGTACGTCACCGGCGGCTGGGACATCGCCACCATCAAGGAGCAGAGCAAGGGCAAGGTCGGCGACGACCAGATGGCCTTCTTCTCGCTGCCCGCCAAGGACGGCAGCGGCCCGGCCCCGGCGTTCCAGGGCGGCAACGACATCGCCATCTGGAAGGACGCCAAGAGCCCCGAGCTGGCCGCCGAGTACGTCAAGCTCGCCGCCGGCAAGGAGTACGGCACCCGGTACGCCAAGGAGGGCGGCCTGCTGCCCCTGTACCCGGACGCCCTCTCCGAGTACGCGAGCGACCCGGTGCAGGCGCCGTTCGCCGAGACGTTCAAGGTCGCCAAGGGCTTCCCCGCCGACCCCAACTGGGCCGAGGCCAACGACACCAAGGCCGTGCTGCAGAACGCGGCCCGCGCCGTCATCGAGGGCAAGAAGAACGTCGACACCGCCCTCGCCGACGCCAACACGGAACTCGAAGCCATCCTGAACCAGCAGTAATGATGGCCCAGACGTCCACGATCGCCCGGGGCGGGGGCACCTCCCCCGCCCCGGCGCGGCACCGGTCCGGCGGGCCGCGCCGGCGCGGCACCCTGTCCCCCAGGGCCGTCCCCTACGTGCTGCTGATCCCGGGCCTGCTGGTCATCGCGGCGCTGCTGCTGTACCCGCTGTACCAGATGACCGACATGGCCTTCCACAAGGTGGGTCTGCGGCAGATCCGCCCCAACCCCCAGCCGGCCGAGTTCGTCGGCACCGGCAACTTCACCCAGGTCTTCTCCTCCGACCTGTTCTGGACCTCGCTGCGCAACACAGTGGTGTTCGCCGCGGTCACGGTGGCGCTGACGCTGATCGGCGGCACCCTGGTGGGGCTGCTGCTCCACCGGCTCGGCAAGAAGATGTCGACCTTCCTGATCGTCGGCATCATGGCCGCCTGGGCGACGCCGCCGACCGCCGCGGCGATCATCTGGAAGTGGTTGTTCGACTCCGACGCGGGCGTCGTCAACTGGATGCTCAACCTGCTGCCGGACTGGTTGTCCTCGCTGGTGTTCGGCCGGTCGGACTGGTCGGGGCACCCCTGGCTGAACGACGCCGGCACGATCTACCTGGTGCTGGTCGTCGCGGTGGTCTGGGCGTCCTTCCCGTTCATCGCGGTGTCGGTGCTGGCGGGCCTGAAGAGCATCCCGTCCGAGCTGTACGAGGCGGCCCGGGTGGACGGGTCCACGCCGGTCAAGACGTTCACCCGCATCACGTTCCCGCTGCTCAAACCGGTGTTCTCGGTGCTGCTGGTGTTGTCCGTCATCTGGGACTTCAAGGTGTTCACCCAGCTCTACGTGCTGGCGGGCGGCACCACCAACCGCGACGCCTTCAACCTTTCGCTGTGGGCGTACACCGAGGCGTTCAGCGCGCCGCCCAAGATGGGCATCGGCGCGGCCATCGCGGTGCTGCTCACCGTCATCATGCTCGTGATCACCGCCGTGTACGTGCGGCAGATCGTCAGGACGGAGGACGTGCGATGAACCCGCGGACCGTCAAGCGCCTGAAGGGGTTCGGGCTGAACGGCCTGGCGATCGCGGTGTTCCTCGGCGCGGTGTTCCCCGTCTACTGGATGGTCGCCACCGCGTTCAAGCCGAACGACGAGATCTTCACCACGCGGTTCATCCCCTTCCCGCTGGCACCGACGTTCGACCACGTGGCCCGGGTGCTCACGCGGGGCGTCGCCGGGCACTCGATCTGGCAGTACCTCTGGAACAGCGCGATCGTGGCCGGCGGCACCGTGCTGATCGGCTCGCTGTTCGCGCTGCTGGCGGCGACCGCGGTGGCACGGTTCCGGTTCCGGTTCCGCACCTCGTTCCTGATCATGCTGCTCATCGTGCAGATGGTGCCCGCCGAAGCCCTGCTCATCCCGCTGTTCCTGATGGTGCGCCGGCTCGGCCTGTACGACCACCTGCTCGGGCTGATCGTCGTGAACGTCGGTTTCACCCTGCCGTTCGCGATCTGGATGCTGCGCACGTTCGTCGCGGCGGTGCCCAAGGAACTCGAGGAAGCGGCCGCCATCGACGGCGCCGGAAGGTTCGTCACCTTCTGGAAGGTATTGTTTCCCCTGGTGGCGCCGGGTCTGGTCGCGACAAGCATCTTCTCGTTCATCACGGCGTGGAACGAACTGGTCTTCGCGCTGACCCTGATCAACGACCAGGGCAAGTACACGATGCCGGTGGCGCTGCAGTTCTTCACCAGCCAGAGGTCCACGGACTGGGGCGGCATCATGGCCGCGTCCACGCTGATGACCATCCCGGTCGTCGCGTTCTTCCTGCTGGTGCAGCGGCGCATGGTGTCCGGCCTGGTCGCGGGCGCCGTGAAGGGCTGATCAACTTCCGCGCTTCCCCTTCTAGTCAAGGAGTCGAGTACAGCCATGTCTGAGTTCTCCGCAACGTCCGCCGGCGCGTCCGCCACGGACGGGGACGACCCGGGGCTGCGCCGCCTCGCCGCCGGCACGCTGCTCGCGGCCTTCCCCGGCACCACCGCGCCCGACTGGATCCTGCGCGACCTCGAGAACGGCCTCGGCGGGGTGACGCTCTTCGGCTTCAACGTCGCCTCGGCCGAGCGGCTCGCCGCGCTGACCGCGCGGCTGCGGTCCGCCGGCGACCCGGTCATCTCGCTGGACGAGGAGGGCGGGGACGTCACCCGGCTGGCGTACCACGTCGGCAGCCCCTACCCGGGGAACGCGGCGCTCGGCGCGGTGGACGACGTGGAGCTGACCCGCGGGGTGTACCGCTCCATCGGGTACGACCTGCTGCGCTGCGGGGTGAACCTGGACATGGCGCCGGACGCGGACGTCAACACCGCGGAGGACAACCCGGTGATCGGCACCCGGTCGTTCGGGGCCGATCCGGCGCTGGTCGCCCGGCACACTGTCGCCGCCGTGGAGGGGCTGCAGGAGACGGGGGTCGCGGCGTGCGTCAAGCACTTCCCCGGGCACGGGGCAACCCGGCAGGACTCCCACCTGGAGATCCCCACGGTGGACGTGACGCGGGAGGTGCTCTGGGAGCGGGAGCTGCTGCCGTTCCGGGCGGCGATCGGCGCGGGGACACGGTCGATCATGACGGCGCACGTGCGGGTGCCCGTGCTGACCGGTTCTGCGCCCGCGACACTGTCGTCCGCGGCGTTGACCGAGCTCCTCAGGGGTGAGCTCGGGTACGACGGCGTGGTGGTGTCGGACGCGCTCGACATGCACGCGATCAGCCGCAGCGTGGGGCTCGGGGGCGGGGCCGTGTTGTCCCTCGCCGCGGGGTCGGACCTGCTGTGTCTCGGGCCGCTGCCCACGTACGAGGAGATCAGGGAGATCGAGTCCGCGATCGTCTCCGCGGTACGTGAGGGGCGGTTGCCGGTGTCGCGGCTGGAGGAGGCGGCGGAGCGGGTGGCGCGGCTGCGCGCCTGGTTCGGGACGGCCCGCCGGGAGCCGCGTGACGGGCAGGTGATCGGGCTGACCGCCGCACGCAGGGCGGTGCGGGTTTCCGGTACGGCCGCTCCGCTGGTGGATCCGTTCGTGATCGAGGTCGACACACCACCCACCATGGCCGTCGGCGACGTCCCCTGGGGCTTCGCCCCGTGGCTTCCGGACGCCGAGATCACCCGGGTCAAGCCCGACGAGGCCGACGCCCCGGCTCTGCTGTCCCGGGCCAGGGACCGTTCCTTGATCATCGTCGTGAAGGACGCCCACCGCTACCACGAGAGCCAGTCCTTCGTGTCGGCTCTGCTGAACGCCCGCCCTGACGCGACCGTGGTGGAGATGGGCCTGCCGATCTGGCGTCCCTCCGCCGCCACCTACATCGCCACCTACGGCGCCGCCCGCGCCAACGCGCAGGCCGCCGCGGAGTTGCTCACCGCGTAGGCGACCGGTCCGGCGCCGTACGAAGGCGCCGGATTCGCCGTACCGCCTCCCGCCGCGTCGGCGCCGATCAAGCTCGGCCACGACGCGGCGGGAGGGGCCGGCCCCGGAGGGCGGCGGCACGGCGGGGGCCGGGGCGGCCGAGAGGGACCGGAGGCCGGGGGCGGCCGAGAGAGGCCGGAGGCCGCGGGAGGCCGGGAGGGGCGGCGGCACGGCGGGAGGCCGGGGCGGCCGAGAGGGGGCGGAGGCCGCGGGGGGCTGGGAGGGGGCGGAGGCTGCGGGAGGGCTAGCGGAGGGTGCAGAGTTGCAGGGGGCCCTCGGGGGTGGTGCAGGGGCGGAGGCCTGCGTCGGTGAGGTGGGCTCGGGCTGTGGGGTGGTGGCGGAGGAAGTCGATGAAGGACGCGGCCAGGGTGCCGGGGGTGGGGGTGGACTTGGTGTACAGGTACTCGACGGTCCAGAAGGGGTAGCCGGAGTCGACGGCCGTCGAGGTGTCGAAGGCGCGGCCGTCGAGGGTGAGGGCCGTCACCCGGTTGGCGCGGCGGGCTTCCACCAGGGACTGGGCGTCGGAGTAGCCGATGGCGCCGGGGACGTCGGCGATCTTCTGCACGATCTCGGAGTTGTGGTCGCGCTGGCACCTGACGGTGGGGGCGTCGGGGGCGCGGTCCTTCTCCAGGCAGAGGTCGGAGGAGAGGGAGCCTTCGGGGGCGCCGAGGACCTGGCGCTCGAAGAGTTTGCGGGTGCCGGAGTCCTCGCCGCGGCCGACGATCCTGATGGGCAGGGAGCCGGAGCCCGCGCCGGGGACCTGGCTCCAGTCGGTCCAGGTGCCGTCGTAGATCTTGCGCAGGTCGGCCGTGCTCAGCGTGGTCAGCTTCACGCCGCTGTTGACGACCACGTAGAAGACCACGATCGCGATCTTCTGGCTGTAGAGGCGGTCGTGGAACTGGCTGACGCCGTCGGCGAACGCGATGCGCTCGTCCGCCTCCCCCGGGCCGGCCTCCACGACGCCGCGCACCCCGTCGAGCGAGCCGTTGTCCTCCAGGGTGATCCGCGCGTCGTCCCCGCACACCCGGACGTACTGGTCGCGGATGGTCTCCATCGTCGGCATCACCACCGTGGAGCCCTCGATCCGCAGGTTCCCCGAGGCGCACGCCACGCTGCCGTCGGCCCGCGGCGGGTCGGAGACCAGGCTGAGCAGCAGCAGGACGGTGAGCACCGCGGCCAGCGCCCCGCTGACCCGGGACAGCGTGAACCGCCGCCGCATGCGCTCGTCCTTGATCAGCCCGGCGTCCCGCAGCTTCCCTGAGTGCCCGACCGTCTTGGTGACGTCCCCGTCCTTGTCGTCGTCCCCGTGCTCGCGCAGCACCACGACGAGCTTGGCCTTCTGCCCGGGCCGCAGCGTCAGCCCGTCGATGCGCACCCCGTGCCAGTGCGGCTCGGCGACCTCCTGCCCGCTCGGCGCCCCGAGCCAGCGGGTCATGCGCTCCGACAGCCGCTGCCGCACGGTCAGCAGGTTGTCGCGCGGCGGCGGGTTCTCCTCGGTGGAGAAGAACCGCAGGGCCTCCCGCAGCCGGGCCCGCAGCTCGGGTGTGCTGGCCTCCGACACCCGGGCGTTCCACACCACGCGCCCGCCGAAGGTGAACGACAGCGGTGTGTCGAAGTCGTCGGGTTCGATGTCGTAGCTGCCGCTGTTGCGGATCCGGATGACGACCATGCTCATGCGGTCCAGCAGCCGCATCACCTGGCGCAGTTGCGGCGGCCCCGACCGCGCCGGGTCGCCCCCGTCGTGCAGCGTCTCGGGCCCAAGGCCGATCTTGGAGTTGTACAGCACGCGGAACGCGAGGCGTTTGCGGCGCACGAGCAGCCGGTCGAAGTGCGGCGTGGCGATCAGCAGGGCGATCGAGAACAGCACCGGGCCCGCGCCACCGAGGAAGTCGACCAGCCTCGCCAGCCACTCCAGTACGGCCACCGATGCCACCCCCTCGCGACTGCTTCGATTCTCGTGGTCGTGAGGCGACCGGCCGCGACAGGGGCGATCAGTTCATTGGGAATTCAACCAGCGGACACCGTTCGTCCGGGAAGCGGACCGGAAGGTCATCTGCTCAGGACGTGAAGATCTCCTCGCGCGCCTGCTCCAGCCCGGCCAGCACGGCGCCGCGCAGCACCGGGCGGCCGCGTACCTGGCTCACCACGACCTCGGGGCGGATCGGGCAGATGCGGGCCACGGCCTCCTCGACCCTGCCGGTCAGCTCGTCGCCGCCGGCCCGCCCGACCTCGCCGTTCAGCACGACCAGGGTGGGGTCCAGCACCACGCAGACCGACGCGACGCCGAGCGCGAGCCGATGTGCCAGCTCGTCCAGGAACGCCGCGCCCGCCGGGCCGCTCTCGACCGCGGCGCGCACCGCGTCGGCCGCGGTGCCGCCCGCGAAGCCGTACGGCTCGGCGAACTCGGCCACCGCCTCGGCGCTGATCAGTGACTGCAGGCCGCCGGCCAGCGAGGGAAGGCGCCCCGGCACGGCCCGCACGTCGCCGGCGGTGGGCACGCCGGGCACCGGGAGGTAGCCGATCTCCCCCGCGCTGCCGGACCGCCCGCGGTGCAGCCGCCCGCCGAGCACCACGGCGAGGCCGACGCCCCGTTCGACCCACAGCAGCACGAAGTCGTCCACGCCCTTGGCCGCGCCCTCGGAACGCTCCGCTATGGCGGCGAGGTTCACGTCGTTCTCGATGGTCACCGGGCGCCGCAGGTCCCGGGCCAGGGCCTCGTGGCTGCCCTCGTGCCACCCCGGCAGGTCGAAGGAGAACCGCACGTCCCCGGTGCGCGGGTCGACCACGCCGGGGGTGCCGATCACGATGCTCTTGAGCCGGGACAGGCCGACCTTGGCCGAGCGGCAGGCCTTGACGACGGCGTTGTGCACCACCGCCACCGGGTCGTCGTGCCCGT
Source organism: Sphaerisporangium sp. B11E5 (assembly GCF_039871875.1). Lineage (NCBI taxonomy): Bacteria > Bacillati > Actinomycetota > Actinomycetes > Streptosporangiales > Streptosporangiaceae > Sphaerisporangium > Sphaerisporangium sp. B11E5. The sequence continues at coordinate 75,223 of NZ_JBDPMD010000011.1, forward strand.
CGGTCGGGACCGTGACCTCGGCGACGACCTCGCCGTTGATGTCGGATATGGCGGTGGTGACCGACTCGGGGCCGACGTCCAGGCCCGCGACGTAAGCCGACGAGGGGATGACGCCGTACAGCGCGGCGTTCGGCCCGCGGTTGCCCGCCTGCTCCCCCACCACCTCGACCAGGCCGCGTTCCTCCAGCCGGGACAGCGTCTGGGACGCGGTGACCTTGGACAGGCCGGTGAGGTCACCGATCTGCCCGCGGGTCAGCGGACCCGAGGTGAGCAGCAGCTCCAGCGCGGCCCGGTCGTTGATCTCCCGCAGCAACCTGGGCACGCCAGGACGTCGCTCCATCGCATGCTTTCTTGTCGTCTGATCCCCGTTCGGTCTACCCCAGAGCGGGCGGGCCGTTCGTTCGGTAAACCTTCCTGGGAGTTTAGCGCCATCACCTGCGGCGTCGGCTTGCGTTCGGCCCCGGCAGATCCGAGGATCACTCATGTCCCCGGCCGAGGAGTGCCCCATGCGCGACCCCGACACCGACGTCCCCGAGCGCTCCCCGCTCGCGTCCTACCTGTCCGCCGCGCTCACCCCGCGCCGGGCCGCGGCGCTCACGATCGCCCTCGGCGTGGTGCTGTTCACCGACGTGCTCAAGGTGTTCCTGCCGTCGCTGATCACACTGTTCGGGCAGGCGGGGTCCACTCCCCCGGAACGTATGGGGCTGTTCGCCGCGCTGTGGTTCGCGATTCCGTTCGCCGCGATCCCGGTGGCACGCCTGACCGGGCCGCGCGCGGTGCTGCTCGGCGGGGCGGCGGTGCTGTGCGCGAGCCGCCTCGCGCTCCAGGAGCCGGCGGCCGGCCCGCCGCAGCTCTACCTGGCCGGCACGGGGGTCACCGCGGCGCTGGTCTTCCTGTACGGGTGCGCCAGGATCGCGCCGCGGCGGGCCGTGCCCGCCGGGCTGGCGGGTGGGCTGGCCGCGGCCGGGGTGGTGCACCTGGCGCTGGACCAGGTGGACCTGGTCTGGCGGGACGGCCCGCTGATCTACCTCGTGGTCGTCCTCGTGTGCGTCGTCTTCCTGGTGTGCGCGTGGCACGTCACGGCCTCCGGCGACCTCGCGCCCGCCGGGGTGTGGGGCGTGCTCGGGCCGGTGGTCGCGATACACGGGATGCTGCTCACCCTGCTCGGGCTGGCGGACCGGCCGGGCACGGAGCAGGCGGGGCCGTGGCAGGTGGCCGTCGTGGCGGGGGCGCTGGTGGCGGCCCAGTTCCTGCTGGTGTCCTTCGCGGTACGGCCGCCCCGGCCGGCCTGGGTCATGGCCGTGCTGCTGCCGGTGGCGGCGGGGGCGCTGCTGCCGCTGGAGTCGCCGCTGATCGCCCTGCTGGCCGCGCCCGCGCTCGGGGCCTGCCTCGGGACGGCCGGGCTGCCGCGGGCCGGCGGCCCCGCGCGGGGCGGGGTGGCGTTGCTCGGCGGGATGCTGGTGTTCCTGGTGGCGGTGTTCCTCTACTACGCCGCCTACGACGTCGACCTGGGCTTCCCCAACGCGGTGGTGCCCGCGGTGCTCGGCGCGCTGGTGGGCCTGGTGGCGGCGCGGGCGGCCAGGCGGGGCTCCCCCGGCTCGGCGGCGCGGCCGCGGCCGTACCGGCTCGCTGTGGTGGCGGCGGTGACGGCGGTGACGGTGGCGGCGCTGACCTGGCGGCCGCTGCCCGAGGTGCGGCCGGTGGCGGGGCCGGAGTTCACGCTGATCGCCTACAACATCCGGATGGGCTTCGGGCTCTCCGGCACGCTGGACCTCGACAAGATCGCGGACTGGGCGCGCGGTGAGCGGCCGGACGTGGTGCTGCTGAGCGAGGTGGACCGGGGGTGGCTGCTCAACGGCGGGCACGACGACCTGGCCAGGATCGCCAGGGGACTCGGCATGCGGTACCACTTCGCGCCGGCCGCCGACGCGCTGTGGGGGGACGCGCTGCTCACCGGCCTGCCGGTGCGGCAGATCACCTCCCATCCGCTCGGGCGGCACGACTACCCGACCGGCGCGCAGGCGCAGGCGGCGGTCGTGGAGGTCGGCGGGCAGGAGGTGGGGATCGTCAACACCCATCTGCAGGCCCCGGCCGGGCAGGCGCCGGAGGTCGCGGCCATCGCCCGGGACCTCGCGCGCGGGGCCACCACCGAGGCGGCGGGCACGGGCGGCGCGGGCCCGGCGGCGGGAGGCACCGGGGAGCCGGTGACGCGTCGCGTGCTGCTGGCCGGAGACCTCAACGTCACCAAGGACTCCCCGGAGATGCGGGTGCTGGAGGATGCCGGGCTCACGGATCCGCTGGTGGGGCTGGGGGATCCGCCGACGTCACCCGCGGACGATCCGGTCGAACGAATCGACCATGTGCTTCTCGGGGCGGGGCTGACCGCGGTGTCGGCGAAGGTCCCGCGGGTGCCGTACTCCGATCACCTGCCCGTTGTCGTACGGGTGCGGCTGAGCGACCTGCCGCAGGCTGGATAATCAACTACATGCGACTTTCCGCCCGCGTCGACTACGCCCTGCGAGCCGCCGCCGAACTGGCCGCGGCAGGCAGCGGTCCCACCACGGTGGGCGAGCTCGCCAAGGAGCAGGACCTTCCCCCGAAGTACCTGGAGAACATCCTGCTCCAGATGCGGCGGGCGGGCCTCGTCCGTGGTCAGCGCGGCCCCGAAGGGGGGTACGTGCTCGCCCGGCCGGCCGGGCAGATCACGCTGGCCGACGTCATCCGCGCCGTGGACGGCCCGCTGGCCAACGTGCGCGGCGAGCGGCCCGAGCACGTCGGCTACCGGGGCGCGGCCCGCTCGTTGCAGGAGGTGTGGATCGCGCTGCGCGCCAGCGAGCGCATGATCCTCGAAGAGGTCACCCTGGAGCAGATCGCCTCAGGCGTGCTGCCCGCCCGGGTGATGGAGCTCTCGGCCGACCCCGCCGCCTGGGACTGACATGCCGGAGGGCGACGCCGTCCACCGGACCGCGGCCCGCCTGCGCGCCGCCCTGGACGGCCGCGTCCTGGCCCGCAGCGACTTCCGCGTGCCCCGGTACGCCACGGCGGACCTCTCCGGCCGCACCGTGCTGACCACCGTCCCCCGCGGCAAACACCTGCTGACCCGGGTGGAGGGCGGCCTGACCGTCCACACCCATCTGCGCATGGACGGAAGCTGGCGGATCCAGCGCGCCGGCACCCCTGTGCGCGGCGGCGACGCCGTACGCCTGGTCCTCGTCAACGACGTGCGCCAAGCCGTCGGCGTCAAACTGGGCATGGTCGACCTGGTCCCCACCACCGAGGAACACCGCCTGGTGGGCCACCTGGGCCCCGACCTGCTGGACCCCGCCTGGACCCAGGCCCACGCCGCCCACGCCGCCGCCAACCTGGCCCGCCACCCCACGACGCCCATCGGCGAGGCGTTGCTCGACCAGCGCAACGTCGCGGGCCTCGGCACCATCTGGCGCGCCGAGACCCTGTTCCTCGCCGGCGTCTCCCCCCACCGCCCCGTGGCCGAGGTGGCCGACCTGCGGAAACTGGTGACCCTGGCCCACCGCCTCCTGGACGCCGGCAAGGACACCCCCGGCGGCCCCCTGACCACAGGCGACCCCCGCCCCGGCCGCCGCCTCTGGGCCTACGGCCGCCCCGGCCGCCCGTGCCTGCGCTGCGGCACCCGCATCCTCACCGGAGAACTGGGGAACGCCCCCTACGAACGAGTGATCTACTACTGCCCCCACTGCCAGCCCTGACCAGGAGGGGGACTTGAGCGGTGGTGGGGTGCCGCGCGTGGGCTTGAGGGGGTGGTGGGGTGCCGCGCGGAGGGCTTCAGCGGGTGGCGGGTGCACGCGGGAGCCGGGTGTGGGCGGGCGGGATCGGCGGCTTGGGTGCGGCCGTGTGGTGGGTGTGGTGGCCTGGCGCCCGGGGTGGGTGAATGATGTGTGGCCGCGTGCCGGGGCGCGTCATGGCGCCAAAGGTCTCGCGGGGGGGACGGGGCGAGACATAGGTGGTAGAGGGCTTGGCGGCTAGGACCGTCGCTCGGTCGCGAGGGCCAGGGCGCCGGGACTCAGGTGGCCGGGGTGGTCAGGCGGCGACCATGTCCTTGACTTCGGGGAAGCCGTCGAATTCCGGACCTGAGATCGTGGTGGACACGGTCTCGGAGATGGGTAGACGCTCGTGTTCGGGAACGTCCGCCAGAACGGGTGCGTGCTGGAGTTCGGCCAGTGCGAACTGGTCGGACACCTCGCGGAGCACCTGCGACAGCGGGACGCCGAGAGCGCCGCAGATCGAGGCCAGCAGCTCCGAGGAGGCCTCTTTCTGGCCACGCTCGACCTCGGACAGATAGCCGAGGGACACACGGGCCACGGTGGAGACCTCACGCAGGGTGCGCGCCTGCCGCACCCGCAGCCGCCGCAGGACGTCACCGAGCAGCTGACGCAGCAGGACCATCTGTCGCTCCCTCCCGGGCGCAGGCGTTTTCACGACGCTCCGCGCGGTCGGTTCGTATCGCCCATTCTTCGAATGCCCTTCGTGCATGCTCCTCGCCGTCATCCTGGGTTCGCTCGGCCCCGTCGCCGGGCGCACGCCGGACCTACTGCTCACCGATGGGTCACGAACCTCGCTCACAGCTCCACCGTACCTGCATCGACCAGCAGGGCGGCAGACCGTGCTGAGCATGTTCGCTGGTGACGTAACGCGGTAATCATCCGGTATGTTCCCCCACAGTGGTGTCCAGCACACTTCTCAGAAGATCCAAACTCTCCCTGACGGTGTTTTCGCGGATCTGTTCCCGGGAACCGGCCAGTGACACATCACGATGCCATAAGGACGGCTCCGGGCCGCTCAGCGCGATATGGACGGTACCGACGGGCTTGCCGTCCTGTTCGTCCGGCCCCGCGACGCCGGTCACGGCGAGCCCGTACGTGGCGCGGGCGAGATCGCGGACACCGCGGGCCATGGCCGCCGCGACCGCCGGGTGCACGGCACCCTCCCGATCGAGTAGATCTTCGGGAACGCCCAGCAACGCCGCCTTCAGGTCGGTCGCGTACGCGATCACCCCGCCCCGGAACGCCGCCGAGGCACCCGCCGCCGTGGTGATCGTGGCGCCGAGGAGCCCCCCGGTCAGCGACTCGGCGACCGCCACGGTGGCCCCGCGGCGCACCAGCGCCGCGAGCACCCCGGCCGCCGCCGCGGTGGTCATCCGCCGCGCGCCTTCCGGGCCACGGCCCGCAGCCGCACCGCCCGGTTGACGTAGTCCGCTCCGGTCACCACGGTCACGGCCAGCGCCGCGCCCATCGCCACCCACCGCAGCGGCTCCGGCACGCCCGGCAGCACGTACAGCGCGATGGCCACGATCTGCAGCACGGTCTTCACCTTGCCGCCGTAGCTGGCCGGGATGACGCCGTGCCTGATCACCGCGACACGCAGCGCGGTGACGCCGACCTCCCTGGCGAGGATCGCGGCGGTGACCCACCAGGGCAGCTCGCCGAGGATGGACAGCGTGACCAGCGCGGCGCCGATCAGGGCCTTGTCCGCGATCGGGTCGGCGATCTTCCCGAAGTCGGTCACCAGGCCGTACCGCCGGGCGAGCCACCCGTCGAGCTGGTCGGTGAGCGAGGCGAACAGGAAGATCACCAGCGCGGCGTACCGCCAGCCGGGGCCGTCCAGGAACATGCCGGCGACGAACACCGGGACCACCAGCAGCCGGAGCACGGTGAGCACATTGGCGACGTTCCACGGGCTGACCCGGCGGCCCGTGGACGACGCGAGAGGCTCGGTGCCGGTCTCCGAGTCGTTCGTCATGGCCCGGCCTTGATGCGGGCGATGAGGTCGACGCCCTCGGCGTCCACGACCGTGGCCCGCACGATCTGCCCCGGCACCAGCCCGATGCCCTGCACGGTCACCGAGCCGTCCACCTCGGGCCCCTGGTGGGCCGCACGGCCCTCGTAGCCGCCGTCCCCGAGGTCCTCCTCGATGAGGACCTCGATCTCGGTCCCGATGCGCTCCTCGGCCCGCTGGGCGGTCAGCTCCTCGGCGAGCTCGCTGAGCACCGCGACCCGCTCGTCGATGACGTCCTGGCTGAGCTTGCCGCCCAGCCCGGCGGCCTCGGTGCCCTCCTCGTCGCTGTACCCGAACACGCCGATGACGTCCAGCCGGGCGCCGTCCAGGAAGCCCACCAGATCGGCGAACTCCTCCTCGGTCTCGCCGGGGAACCCGGCGATGAAGTTGGACCGCACGCCCGCCTCGGGGGCCAGCGCGCGGACCGACTCCAGCAGCTCCAGGAACCGCGCGGGGTCGCCGAACCGGCGCATGCGGCGCAGCACCGTGCCGCTGGCGTGCTGGAACGACAGGTCGAAGTACGGCGCGACGCCCTCGGTGCCGGCGATGACCTCGATCAGGCCGGGGCGCAGCTCGGCGGGCTGGAGGTAGCTGATCCGCACCCGCTCCACGCCGTCGACCGCGGCGAGCGCGGGCAGCAGCTTCTCCAGCGCCCGCAGGTCGCCGAGGTCCTTGCCGTAGGAGGTGGAGTTCTCGCTGACCAGCACGAGCTCCTTGACCCCGTGGGCGGCCAGCCACTCGGCCTCGGCCAGCAGCTCCTCGGGGTGCCGGGAGACGTACGCGCCGCGGAACGCCGGGATGGCGCAGAAGCTGCACCGCCGGTCGCACCCGGAGGCGAGCTTCAGCGACGCCACCGGCCCGCCGGACAGGCGCTTGCGCAGCGTGCGGGGGCCGCTGGCGGGCGCCAGGCCCGCGGGCAGGTCGCCGTGCCCGGGGACGTGCGCGGCGCGCTGCCCGCGCGCCACAGGCGTGATGGGCAGCAGCGTGCGGCGGTCCCGCGGCGTGTGCGGCGTCAGCGACCGGCCGGCCACCACGTCGTCCAGGCGGACGCCGATGTCGGTGTAGTCGTCGAACGAGATGACCGCGGCGGCCTCGGGCAGCGCGTCGGCCAGCTCCTTGCCGTAGCGCTCGGCCATGCAGCCCGCGGCGACGACCTTGGCGCCGGAGTCCGCCGCGGCGAGCAGCGTGTCGATGGAGTCCTTCTTCGCCGAGTCGATGAAGCCGCAGGTGTTGACGACGACGACGTCGGGGTGGTCGTCGTCGAGCCGCCACCCGGCGGCCTCCAGGCGCGCGGCCAGCTCCTCGGAGTCGACCTCGTTGCGCGCGCAGCCCAGTGTGATCAGCGATGCGGTTCGGCGGGAAGACATGATGGCTCTACGGTATCGGCAGTCAGCCCCCGCACGGCGCACTCCCCCCGTAGTTGCGCCGGTATCCCCGCCTGACGCGACGAGCGGTGATGCCGAACGGGCATGGCTCCGGCACCCGCGATCACCGCGAGCGCGGCGGCTCCGGGCCGAACGACCGGGTGACGAGCTCGCCCGCCTTGCCCGGCACACCGAGGCGTTTGCCGTTGACCTTCAGCACGACGCCGCCGGCGTTGCCGATGGTGACCTGCACCCTGTTGCGGGCCTTCCAGGTGGAGGTGACGCCCGCGGGCAGGGTGCCGCGGAACATCTGTCTGCCCTTGCTGTCGCTGACCTCCAGCCATGAGGGCTTGGTGGCCTTCACCTGGAGCGTCACCATGTCGCTGACCGGCGCGACGGGGGCCTTGGCGGCGGCGGGCGGCCGTGACGGCGGCGCCGGGGCCTTGGCGGTGGGGGTGGGCTTGACGCCCTCCACCGTGGCGACCGGGGTGCCCGACCCGCTCATCACCCGGGTGACGCCGAACACCGCGACGATGGCCAGGGCGATGGCCATGGCGGCGGACCAGTTGGGGCTGCGCCGCTCGCGCAGCTTGATGCGGCTCTCGGCCTGGAAGACGGCGGCGGCCCGCACCGGGCGCGGCGCGCCGCCGTGCTCCTCGTCGAACTGGTGCACGATCGCGTCGGGGTCGAGCCCGAGCGTCCGCGCGATGTTGCGCACGTGGCCCCGGGCGTAGAAGTCGCCGCCGCACATCGAGAAGTCGTCCCGCTCGATGGCGTAGATCACCGTCTCCCTGATCCGCGTACGGCCGGCAAGTTGCGCGACCGTCATGCCCGCCGCGTTGCGTGCCGCGGCCAGCGTCACCCCGATGCTCATGCGTCCCCCTCGCCGGGCGCCCGCGCTCCCGCCCACTTTCCCATTTCCCACATTCCGACGATGCGTAGTCATTCATATTCAACCAGTTATCGTGCGGGGGGAGCGCGGAGGGGTCACCCTCCGCGCAAGTCGGCGAGCAGGCCGGGCAGTTCATCCGGCTTGACGAGCACCTCGCGGGCCTTGGAGCCCTCGCTCGGGCCGACGACGTTCCTGCTCTCCAGCAGGTCCATCAGGCGGCCGGCCTTGGCGAACCCGACGCGCAGCTTGCGCTGGAGCATGGAGGTGGAGCCGAACTGGGTGGTGACGATCAGCTCGGCGGCCTGCACCAGCAGGTCGAGGTCGTCGCCGATCTCCTCGTCGATCTCCTTCTTGGCGGCCGCGACGACGGCGACGTCGTCGCGGTACTCGGCCTGCATCTGCGCCTTGCAGTGCGCGACGATGTCGTTGATCTCCTTCTCGGAGACGAACGCGTTCTGCAGGCGCATGGGCTTGCTGGCGCCCATCGGCAGGAACAGCGCGTCACCCTGCCCGACGAGCTTCTCGGCGCCCGGCTGGTCGAGGATGACCCGCGAGTCGGCGAGCGAGGAGGTGGCGAACGCGAGCCGTGACGGCACGTTCGCCTTGATCAGGCCGGTCACCACGTCCACGCTGGGACGCTGGGTGGCGATCACCAGGTGGATGCCCGCGGCCCGGGCGAGCTGGGTGATGCGGACGATGGAGTCCTCGACGTCGCGGGGGGCGACCATCATCAGGTCGGCCAGCTCGTCCACGATCACCAGCAGGTAGGGGTAGGGCTGGTACACCCGTTCGCTGCCGGGCGGGGCGGTCAGCTTGCCCGCGCGCACCGCCTTGTTGAAGTCGTCCACGTGGCGGAAGCCGCTGGCGGCGAGGTCGTCGTAGCGGCGGTCCATCTCGCCGACCACCCACTCCAGGGCCTCGGCGGCCTTCTTGGGGTTGGTGATGATCGGGGTGATGAGGTGGGGGATGCCCTCGTAGGTGTTGAGCTCGACCCGTTTGGGGTCCACCAGCACCATGCGCACCTCGTCGGGGGTGGCGCGCATCAGCACCGAGCAGATGAGACCGTTGATGCAGGTCGACTTGCCCGCGCCGGTGGCGCCCGCGATGAGGATGTGCGGCATCTTGGCGAGGTTGGCGACGATGGTGCGCCCCTCGACGTCCTTGCCGAGGCCCACGATCATCGGGTGGTGGTCGGCCTGCGCCACCTGGGAGCGCAGCACGTCGCCCAGGCTGACGAGGTCCTTGTCGGTGTTGGGGATCTCGACGCCGATGGCCGACTTGCCGGGGATCGGGGACAGGATGCGCACGTCGGCGGACTTCACGGCGTACGCGATGTTCTTGGTGAGCGCGGTGACCTTCTCGACCTTCACGGCGGGGCCGAGCTCGATCTCGTAGCGGGTGACCGTCGGGCCGCGGGTGAACCCGACCACCTGGGCGTCGATGGTGAACTGCTCCAGCACGCTGCTGAGGGCGTTCACCACGAGGGTGTTGGCCTTGGTCTGCGGCTTCGGCGGCGTGCCCGGCCGCAGCGTGCCGACGTCGGGCAGCACGTAGGGGCCCTCCTGGGAGGACAGCACGAGCTGCTCGACCTTGCGGGGCGCCGGGGTGGGCGGCGGCGGCTCGACGGGCCGATGCTCCACGGGCGGGGGCGGCTCGTCGTCCACGAGACCCGGCACGATCTCCGGCGAGTGGTCGGGGCGCCGGCCGGGACCGTCCTCGACCAGCGGCGTGTCGTACGGCTTGACGTGCTCGCCGACCTCGCCGTCCCCCTCCCCCGGCGGTGTGGCGCGGGGCCGGCGGGAGCGCTTGACGGGCGGCTTGGCGTCGCCGGCGGGGCGCTTCTGGAACAGCATGTGGTGGATCTCGGCGAGCCGCTCGGGCACCCGGTGCACCGGCGTGGCGGTGATCACCAGCACGCCGAACCCGGACAGCAGCATGAGCAGCGGGATCGTGATGAAGGCCGGCAGCACGCTGGAGGGCGGTGCGGACACGATGAACCCGATCATGCCGCCCGCCGCGGAGAGCTTGTCCATGCCGTCGGTCGGCGCGGGCCCGGAGGGGTAGGGCGTGGCGTGGGCCACGTGCACGATGCCGAGCACCCCGGCGAGCAGGGCGGTCCACCCGATGATCATGCGCCCCGTGTCGGCGTTCTGGTCGGGGTGGCGCAGCAGCCGCCAGGCGATCAGCGCGAGCAGGACGGGCACCGACCACGCCAGCGAGCCGAGCACCCCGCGCAGCACCGCGGTCACCACGGTCGCGACCGTGCCCTGGCCGGTGCGCCAGGTCATGGCGGCCAGCACGATCGCCCCGGCGAGCACGGCGAGGCCGAGGCCGTCGCGGCGGTGCGCCGGGTCCAGCTCGCGGGCCTGCTTGCCGAACGCGCGGGCGGCGGTGCCGATGCCGTTGGCGAAGAGCAGCCACACTCCGGCGAAGAGTTTGCCGATCGCGAGGAACACCCAGCCGATCGGGTCGGGCTGGGTGTGCGCCGGGCGGGCCGGGGCGCGGCCGCCGGAGCGTGCGCCCGATGACCGCGCGGCCTTGGCGGGCGGGCGCTTGGCGGGGGACGTACGCGACGGCGCGGACCGCTTCGCCGACCCCTTTTGGGTGGATTTCGACGTACGGGTGGCCATGGTACCGAGGGTACGCACGGTGCCTCCTCTGCCTGAGGAGGCGCGCCGGATCTCACCTGTGTTCTATGTATTGACATGACGTTCCGTGTAATGGAATCTCCATCCAACGAGACGTTGGAAGGAGGAGTGAGATGTCCGCACTCGACTGGTCCGTGCTGGGGGCCTACTTCGCGGTGATGGTCCTCATCGGGGTGTGGTCCAAGAACCGCATCAAGAGCGTGATCGACTACTTCACGGCCGGCGGCAGGATCCCCTGGTGGTTGTCGGGGATCTCCCATCACATGTCGGGCTACAGCGCGGTCATGTTCGTCGCCTTCGCGGCCGTCGCGTACGACCACGGGCTGACCGTGTACGTCTGGTGGGCGATGACCATCGGCATCGGTGTCGGCATCGGGGCCTTCCTGTTCGCTGCGCGCTGGAACCGGCTGCGGTCCAAGCACGGCGTCGTCTCGCCGCTGGAGTACCTGACCCGGCGCTACAACCTGCCGACCCAGCAGGTCATGGCCTACAGCGGCGCCCTGCTGAAGGTCGTGGACATCGCGGCCAAGTGGGTGGCCATCTCGGTGCTGCTCAAGGGCTTCGCCGGCATCCCCATCCAGTACGGCATCGCGCTCACCGGCGCGGTCACCGTCATCTACGTGACGGTCGGCGGGCTGTGGGCGGACGTGCTCACCGACTTCGGGCAGTTCGTCATCCAGGCGGTGGCCGGTGTGGTGATGTTCGTCGCGGTGCTCGGCCACCTCGGCGGCGTGTCGACCCTGTGGACCATGTGGGACCGGCTGCCCGAGGGGCACGGCGACCCGCTCACCGGGCCGTACACCACGACCTACTTCTTCGCGTTCCTGCTGATCAAGACGTTCGAGTACAACGGCGGCATGTGGAACCTGGCCCAGCGCTACATGGGCGCGCCGTCCGGCTCGCAGGCCAAGCGGGCGGCGCTGCTGTCCAGCGCGTTGTGGCTGGTCTGGCCGCTGATCCTGTTCATCCCGATGTTCGCGGCGCCGCTGATCGTGCCCGGTCTCGCCGACTCCGACCAGTCCTACGTGCGGCTGGCGCAGGAGCTGCTGCCGGCGGGCCTCATCGGCCTGGTGCTCGCCGGCTTCTTCTCGCACACGATGGCGATGGTGTCCTCCGACGCCAACGTGATCTCCGCGGTCATCACCCGCGACATGCTGCCGGTGTTCGTCAGGCGGGTGCGCGACATGTCGCGCGAGGGGGCGCTGCGGCTCGCGCGGATCACGACGTTCCTGTTCGTGGCCGTCAGCATGGTCATCGCGATCACCACGCAGGGCCAGGGCGTGGTCCTGAAGATCGTGGTGGACGTCGTGGCGGCCACCATGGGCCCGATCTCGATCCCGCTGATGCTCGGCCTGCTGCCGTGGTTCAAGCGCAGCGGCCCGACCGCGGCCATCATCTCCTGGGCGGCGGGGCTCGGCGTGTGGGTGGTCGTCAAGTGGGTGGTCGCCTCGGCCGACCAGACGCTGGTGGTCGCGGCGCCGCTGGTGACCTCACTGATTCTCTACGTGGTGATCGGCCTGCTGAAGCCGGAGAACCGTCCGGACCGGGACGAGCTGGTCGACTCCCTCGGCTCCGACTCCCCCGGCGAGCGCTCCACGGCCGCCGTGGCGTGACACGAGGTGCGGGGCGGGAGAAGGGTGCCCTCCCGCCCCGCGCCCGCGCTCGTCGGCTAGGGTTATTTGTCCGACTCCAGGGTGCCGCCGTTGGCGACGTCCGACTTCTCGATCTCCCAGAACACGATGCGGACCGCCTCGCGGCGCGCCTTCAGGATGTCCACGGCGGCCTCGGTGACCGCCGCCACGAACTCCCGGCGCTGGTCCATCGTCCGGCCCGACAGCAGTTCCACGGTGATGTTCGGCATGATGTCCTCCGGTCGCAGATGTGTTGCATTACATAACACCAAATTCCACTACATGAACCAATAAGGAGATCCGGCGTGGACGTGGTGGTGATCGGCGAGCCGCTGGTCGAGTTCTCGGCATCCGCACCGCTGACCGACGCGGACACCTTCCACCTGTCGTTCTCCGGCGACGCGCTCAACGCCGCCGTGGCGGCCGCCGCCGCGGGCGCGCACGCCACCCTGGTCACGCTGGTGGGGGACGACGAGTTCGGCGAGCGGCTGATCGCGTTCGCCCGGCGGCGCGGCGTCGACACCACCTGGATGGCACGCGGGCCGGGCTCCACCGGCGCGTACGCCGTCGGCGCGGACCCGAGCGGCGAGCGCGCCTTCGCGTACCTGCGGGCGGGCAGCGCGGCCTCCCGCATGGCGCCCGCCGACCTGGCGCGGATCCCGCTGGCGCGGGCGTCGGTGCTGGTGGTCAGCGGCATCACCGCCGCGTTGTCCGCCTCGTGCGCGCAGGCCGTGCGGTACGCCGCCGTGGCCGTGGGCGCCGCGGGGGGCACGGTGGTGTACGACCCGAACTTCCGGTCGCGGCTCACCACGCCGTTCGCCGCCGCCCGGTTCCTCACCGACCTCGCGCCGCACGTGGACGTGATGACGCCGTCCTGCCCCGGCGACAGCCTGCCGCTGCTCGGCACGGCAGACCCGCGCGAGGCGGCCCGCGCGTGCCTGCGCCTCGGGACCCGCGCCGTCGCCGTCACCCGCGGTCCCCAAGGGGTGCTGCTCGCCGCCGGGGACGGCCACATGGAGGACGTCCCGGCGATCCCGCCCGGCGAGGTCGTGGACCAGACCGGCGCGGGCGACGCCTTCGCGGGCGTGCTCGCGGCCCGCCTCGCCCGGGGCGACCGCCTGCCCGGCGCCGTCCGTGCGGGCGCCGCGGCCGCCTCGATCAGCCTCACCGGCCGGGGCGGCACCGGGAAGGTCGCCACCGCCGAGGAGATCGACCGCCTCGTCGACTCCGCCCCCCGGCCCTGAGCCGCTCCCCGGGGCGATCGGCTGTTAGTAGGCTCAGGGGGTGGTCAGGGAAGGCAGCTCCATCGACAAGGCGCTCGCGGTGCTCGAGGCGATCGCCGAGCACCACCGGGTGACCGACATCGCCGCGGCGACCGGCGTCTCCAAGTCGACCGTGCACCGCATCCTGCAGTCGCTCGTCGAGTGGGGCTTCGCCCGGCCGGACGGCGCGGGGGGCTACGAGCCGGGGCCGCGCATCCTCACCCTCGCGGGCAAGGTCATGAGCAGGTTCGACCCGGCGCGCCAGGCCGACGCCGCGCTGCGTGCCCTGCACGAGAGCACCGGCTACACCACCCACTTCGGCATCCGCGGCGGCGACGAGGCCGTGTACGTCGCCAAGCTGGAGGGGCGCCGGCCCTACCAGATGCCGTCGCGGGTCGGCATGAGCCTGCGGCTGCACAGCACGGCCATCGGCAAGGCCATCCTCGCCGAGCTGCCCGACGCCGAGGTGCGGGCCGTCTGCGCCCGCACCGGCCTTCCGGCCCTCACGCCCAGCACCCGCACCGGGGTCGAGGAGCTGCTCGCCCACCTGAAGGACGTCCGCGCCGCGGGCCACGCCCTGGACGACGAGGAGAACGAGCCGGGGGTGCGGTGCGTCGGCGCCGCCGTGTTCGACCACACCGGCGCGGTGCTCGGCGGCATCTCCATCTCGGCGCTCGCCATGGACATGAGCCGCGCCGCCCTGGAGGAGCTGGCCCCGGCGGTCGTCGCCGCCGCCCGGGACGTCTCCCTGGCCCTCGGCGCCCCTCAGGCCGCTCTCAGCCGCTGATCGTTAGACTCCGGCCATGAAGGCCGCGATACGCACCAGGTACGGCTCCCCTGAAGTGGTCCGCGTCGGCGAGACCGCCAAGCCCTCCGTCAAGGAGGGCGAGTTACTTATCAAGGTGCGCGCCGCGACGGTCAACCGCAGCGACTGCGGGGTCCGGGCGGCCAAGCCCTTCATCTACAGGTTCGCCCTCGGCCTCGCACGGCCCAAGCTGACGATCCTCGGCACCGAGTTCGCCGGCGAGGTCGAAGAGGTCGGCCCCGGAGTCACGGCATTCCGGCCCGGCGACCGGGTGTTCGGATTCAACGACAAGACGTTCGGCACCCAGGCCCAGTACATGACGATCGCGCAGACCGGCACGCTGGCCCTCGTCCCCGAGGGCCTGAGCTACGAGGAGGCGGCCCCGAGCACCGAGGGGTCCCACTACGCCCTCACGATGATCAAAGGGGCGAAGGTCGAGGCCGGCCACCGCGTGCTGCTGAACGGCGCCACCGGGGCCATCGGGTCCGCGGGGGTCCAGCTCCTGCGGGCCATGGGCGCCGAGGTGACGGCGACCTGCGACACCAAGAACCTCGACCTGGTGCGGAGCCTCGGCGCCACGCGGGTCATCGACTACACCGCCGAGGACTTCACCAAGGACCCCCACCGCTACGACGCCGTCATCGACGCCGTCGGCAAGAGCACGTTCGGCCGCTGCCGCCGCCTGCTGAAGCCACGCGGCGTCTACATCGCCTCCGACGTCGGCCCGTTCTGGCAGAACCTTCTCCTCGCCCTGGTCACGCCGCTGTTCGGCGGCAGGAAGGTCAGGTTCCCCATCCCGAGTCACGGTCCCGCGACGGCCCTGTACTTCAAGGAGCTGATCGAGACCGGGAGGTTCACGCCGGTGATCGACCGGCGTTACCCGCTCGACGAGATCGTGGACGCCTACCGCTACGTCGAGAGCGGGCGGAAAACGGGAAACGTCGTCATCGTCGTGGGGCACCCGGACTAAGGTTCCGCCCATGAGCGGTCAAGTGACGGTGCGGGGCCTGCAGGAGAGGGCGGCACGGGCCCTGCCCGCCGAGCACGTCGAGGACGCCGACGGGTGGTGGCTGCGCCACGCCCCGAGCTGCGCCTGGTGGGTGGGCACGGTACTGCCGCACGGGGACACCGAGCCGGGCGAGCTGGCCCGCCGGGTCGACCGGGCCGAGGAGTTCTACGCCGCGCGCGACGCCGCCGCGCGCTTCCAGATCAGCCCCGGGGCCTGCCCGGACGGCCTGGACGCCGTGCTCGCGGAGCGGGGCTACCGCCGCAAGAGCCCGGTGTCGTTACAGGTGGCGCCCTCGGAGCAGGTCGCGCGGCGGGCACCCGCGGGCGCGCCGCGGGTCCGCCTCGACGACCGGCCGACGCGCGCGTGGTTCGAGGTGTGGCAGGCCGTGGAGGAGCACGGCGGCGACTCCCGCTCCGCGTGGGACCTGCTCGGCCGCGTGCGTGGCGCGTGCGCGTACGCCTCCGCGATGATCGGCGACGACGTCGTCGCCGTGGGCCGCGCGGTCACCGACACCGGCTGGGCGGGGGTGTTCGGCATGGCCACCCTCCCCGAGGCCCGGGGCCGGGGCGCCGGCCGCGCCGTCCTCGCCGCCCTGGCCACCTGGGCCGTCGCCCGCGACGCCGGCCGCATGTACCTCCAGGTGGAGTGCGACAACACCCCGGCCCTGCGCCTGTACGACGGCATGGGCTTCCGCGAGGTGTGCGGCTACCACTACCGCACGGCGGAGTGACCCTCCCCGGCCCCGTCGCCCCCTCCCGGCCGGCGCGGTGAGCGCAGCCCTCAGCGGGCCAGCCAGCCGCCGTCCACGGCGAGGACGTGGCCGTTGACGTAGGCGGCGGCCGGGGAGGCGAGGAAGACGGCGGCGCCCGCCAGGTCCTCGGGGGTGCCCCAGCGGCCGGCCGGGATCCTGGCGCGGATGGCGGGTTCACGGCCGGGGTCGGCACGCAGGGCCTCGGTGTTGTTCGTGGCGATGTAGCCGGGGGCGATCGCGTTGACCTGGACGCCGGCGGCGGCCCATTCGCAGGCCAGGGCCCGGGTCAGGCCGGCGAGGGCGTGCTTGGAGGCGGTGTAGCCGGGCACGGTGACGCCGCCCTGGAAGGACAACATCGACGCGATCATGATGATCTTGCCGGCGCCTCGCTCCAGCATGGGGGCGGCGACGGCCCTGGTGAGCAGGAAGACGGCGTCGAGGTTCACCGTGAGGACGTCGCGCCAGTCGTCGTAGGAGTGGGTGGCGGCGGGGGCGCGGCGGATGATCCCGGCGTTGTTGACGAGGATGTCGACGCGGTGGCGCTCCAGCAGGGCGGCGACGGCCTCGGGGAGGCGCTCCACGTCGGACAGGTCGTGGACCCACCGCCAGGTCCGCCGGCCCAGTTCGCGGATCTCAGCCTCCACCTCGTCCAGGTCGTCGTGGTGGCCGTGCAGCACGACGTCCGCGCCGCCCCGGGCGAGGCCGAGGGCGACGGCGCGGCCGATGCCCGTGCGGCTGCCGGTGACCAGGGCGGTGCGGCCCGCCAGGGAGAACATCTCCTCCACCGGCGAGGACGTCATCGCATCTCGCCGATCGCGACCTGCTCCATGTCCTCGTACGCCTGGTTCTCGCCGCCCATCGCCCAGACGAAGGAGTAGTTGCGGGTGCCGAACCCGCAGTGCACCGACCAGCACGGCGAGATGACGGCCTGGCGGTCGGCGACGATCAGGTTGCGGGTCTCGTCCGGCCGGCCCATGAGGTGGACGATCCGCTGGTCCTCGGGCAGGTCGAAGTAGAAGTAGACCTCGGTGCGCCGCTCGTGCGTGTGGCACGGCATGGTGTTCCACATGCTGCCGGGGGCGAGCACGGTCACGCCGAGCACGAGCTGGGAGCTCTGGATGCCCTTGGCGTGGATGTACTTGTGGATGGTGCGCTCGTTGGAGCCCTCCTGCCCGCCGAGGCGGACCGGCTCGGCGTCGTCGAGGCCCGCCTTGACGGTGGGGTGGTCGCCGTGCGCGGGGGTGGAGACCAGGTAGAACGGCCCGCCGGTGAAGGTCACCGAGCGCGAGCCCCGTCCGGCGTACAGGCACTCCTTGGCGCCGAGGTCGTGGGCCGTGCCGTCCACGGTGACCGTGCCGGGGCGGCCGACGTTCACCACGCCGAGCTCGCGCCGCTCGAGGAAGTACTCGGCGCGCAGCGGGTCCGGGCAGGGCAGTTCCAGGGCCGTGTCCCCGGGGTACGCGCCGCCGATCACGATGCGGTCCTCGTGCGAGTAGACGAGCTTGATCTCCCCGGGGGCGAACAGGTCCTCGGCGAGGAACCGGGCGCGCAGCCGGTCGGTCGTCATGCCGGGCACCTGGTCGGGCGCGGTCGCGTGCCGTATCTCCACCATGCCTCCAATTCCATTACATGAAATCTTGTACCACGGTATAGAACGATCTTAGGGCGTGCGGGAGCCGCCCGGCCGCGGCCCGCGAGGCGGGTCAGTACGTGCGGCGTACGCCCCGGGCCGCGACCTCGATGCGGTCGCGTGCCTCAAGCAGGCAGGCGGCGATCTCCTTGTCCCTGCCCGCCGTCAGCCGGGGCACCGGCACCGAGACGCTCAGCGCGTCCCGCGGCGGGTAGGCGATGTCCAGGGCCGCGCCGAAGCAGCGCAGGCCCTCGGTGTTCTCCTCGCGGTCCACGGCGTAGCCCCTCTTGCGCACCCGCCGCAGGTCCGCGATGAGCTGGCCCTGGTCCACGATGGTGTTCTTGGTGAGCCTCGGCAGCTCCGCGGGCAGCAGGCGGCTCACCTCGGCGTCGTCGCGCGTGGCGAGGATCGCCTTGCCGAGCGAGGTGGTGGAGGCCGGCAGGCGGCGGCCCACCCGGGTGAACGGCCGCAGGTAGTGCCGCGAGGCCCGGGTGGCGAGGTAGACGACGTCGAAGTGGTCCAGCCGGGCGAGGTGGACGGTCTCCCCCGTCACCTCGGCCAGCCAGTCCAGCGCGTCCCGGGCGATCTGCACGACCGGGTCGCCGTCGATGTAGGTGGCGCCCACCAGCAGCGCGCGCATGCCGATGCGGTAGAGCGTGCCGGTGACGTCGGTCTCGATCCAGCCGAGACCGACCAGCGTGCGCAGCAGGGCGTGCAGGCTGCTCTTGGGGTAGCCGAGCTTGCCCTGCAGGTCGGAGAGGCTGTGCAGGCCGGGGTACTGCGCGAAGAAGTCGAGCAGCTCCACGGTCCGCACGGCGGACTTGACGTGCGGCACGGTGGATCCCTGCTCGGTCATGTCCGCTTCTCCCTGCCGCACCTCGTCCTCCATTCTGGCCTGTCAGGCCTCCACGACGCACCCGCCGAGCCAGGCGTACTCCGGGTCGCCGGTGTCCATCTCCTCGAACTCGGCGGCGTACGCCTCGGCGTCGTCCTGCGGCTCGTAGCCGAGCGCGCGGCCCGCGGCGTGGTCCCACCAGTTTCGCGTATTCGCCGACACTCCCCACACGATGGCGTACGTCAGGTCGGGCGACGTGAGGCACGCCTGCGTGAGCCGCACCATGTCCCCCGGGCTGAGCCAGGTGGACAACCCGCGGGGCAACATCGGCCGCGGCGCGAACGACCCGATGCGCAGCGCCGCCACGCGCAGGCCGTACCGGTCGGCGTAGAACCGGCCGAGCGCCTCACCGTAAGCCTTCGACACGCCGTACAGCGAGTCGGGCGCCACCGGGGTGTCGGCGGGCACCCCCGGCTGCCGCCGGGTGAAGCCGGCGGCGTGGTTGCTGCTGGCGAAGATCACCCGCTCGACCCCGGCCCGGCGCGCCGCCTCGAACACGTGGTAGGTGCCCTCGATGTTGGCGGACAGCACCTTCTCCCAGGGGGCGCTGGTCGCGGCGACGCCCGCCATGTGGACGACGGCGCCGACGTCCTTCATCGCCCGCTCCAGCAGATCCAGGTCGTTGACGTCACCGCGGATCGTCTCGAACCGCGGGTGGTCGAGGGGTTCACGGTCCAGCAGCCGCAAGGTGTGACCGTGGTCGGGAAGCCCTTCGGTCAGGCAGGTCCCGATCCGCCCCGCCGCCCCGGTGACAAGCACACTTTTCACCATGTGACCACCGTATGGGCGGCGATGTGGTCCTCGTCAAGATCGTCGCCCAGCCCGGGGCGGGACGGCAGCGTGACCATGCCCGACTCGTCGATGGGATCGACGACGGATCTCAGGTGCGGCGGCGGGGAATCGTAGTCCGAGTGCGGGTGCAGCAGGCCGCGCTCGTACCACTCCCCGCACAGCGTGGCGCCGATCACGGCCAGCGCCCCGGAGCCGTTGCCGTGGATCTCGCAGCCCATGCCGAACGACTCGGCGGTGTGCACCGCCTTGATCGCCGGGATGATGCCGCCGGACCCGACGACCCCGACGCGCAGGATGTCGCACGCCCCGGCGGCCACCCACTCGGCCCGCGCCATGTGCTTGCCCCAGGAGGTCTCAGGGCCGAGCACCGGCGTCGCGATCTGGTCGGCCAGCCACTTGTACGACTGCACCGAGGCCTCCTCCATCGGCTCCTCGTACCAGGCGAAGCCGAGCTCGTCCAGCGCCCGGCCGAGGCGCAGGGCCTCGGTGCGGCTGTACCAGTGGTTGGCGTCCAGCATCAGCGCGACGTCCGGCCCCACCGCGTCCCGCACGGCGGCGCACGCCTTGATGTCCAGCGCGACGCCGTGCGGCATCGGCGGCATCCAGGTGTGCAGCTTGATGCCGCGGTAGCCCCGGGCGACGAGCTCCTTGCAGAAGCCGGCGTAGTCGGCCGGGGTGGCGAGGCCGCCGGGGATGTCGTCGCCGCACATGGTGCTGGCGTAGGCGGGGATCGTGGACCTGGCCCCGCCGAGCAGGCGCCACACCGGCAGGCCCAGTCTGCGGCCCATGAGGTCCCACAGGGCCTGGTCGACCGTGCTGAGCAGACGGTCGGTCAGGTGGCCGTGCGCGCCCCGCTGGCGACGGGCGAGGCCGTGCCACAGGCGCTCGCGGTCCACGGCGTCCTGGCCGACGAGCACCGGGCGCACGTGGGCGTTGATCATGCTTTCGCGCAGGGTCTCCGGCGCGCCGAGGCACCGCCCGGTGGCGCCGTCGCTGTCGGTGATCTCCAGCAGGGCCTCGCGGACCTCGCGGGGCGGCCCGGGGTGCCGGTGCCCGTGCCCGTCCACCACGGACCGGGTGACGGTGGTGAACACCGTCACGGTGACGCGTTCGATGACGGCCATGACGCTCCCTTCCGGTGGGTCTTCGGTGCCGGGCCCGGCGTCCGCGGTCAGGCGGGGGACGCCGGCCCCGGCGGGCGGGGGTGCGGTGGGCGGGGTGCGGTGGGCGGGGGTGCGGCACGCCGGTCCCGCCCCGCCGATCGGTGCCGATCGATCAGTGCCGGTACCGATCCGCCGCCGGCCCGGTCAGTTCGGGTTGGCCTTCTTCCACTCCGCCTGGGCCTCGGTGAGCTTCTGCGCCATGGCGTCGAGGAACTCCTGCGGCGTCATCTGCTTGAGCAGCACCTTCTGGAACAGCGGCTCGGTGTCGGCCTTGGTGATCGAGGAGAACTGCGGCAGGTGGTACGGCGGCGACACGACCACGGTGGCCGGGTCGGCGAGCACCTCCACCGCGTTCTTCAGGTACGGCCGCTCGCCCAGCCACGCGTCGCCCTGCGCGTCCTTGTTGGCCGGGATCTGGCCGGTCTGCTGGTTCCAGTAGCTGTTGCTCTCCTTGGAGACCAGGAACTCCACGAACTTCCAGGCGGCCTCCTTGTGCTCGCTGTTCTTGAACACCCCGAAGCCGTCCACCGGGTTGGCGACGATGGTGCGCTTGCCCGACGCGCCCACCGGCAGCGGGAACGCGTCCACCTTGTCGGCGCCGAACGCCTTGACGTGGTCGTTGTAGGAGCCGAGGTTGTGGTGCATCATCGCGACCTTGCCGCTGGTGAACTGCGCCACCATCTTCGGGAAGTCGTTGGTGACGTCCGCCTCGGGCGTGTCCTTCTTGAACAGCTCAGCGATCTTCCCGACCAGCTCGGCGTTCTTCGGGTCGTTCACCGTGCTCTTGCCGGAGGCGTCGAAGAACTGCGTCACGCCGGAGTAGGCGTACGCCTCGGCGAGGAGCTGGAAGATCGACCCGGCGCCGCCGCGGATGGTCCAGCCGTACTGGTCGGGGGCCTTGGTCAGCTTGGGCACCGCGGCGAAGAACTCGTCCCACGTCCGCGGCGCCTCGACACCCGCCGCGGAGAGCTTGTCCTTCTGGTACCACACGACGTCCAGGTTGGAGGTGGACGGCACCATGTACGCCTTGCCGTCCGGCGTGGCCGCCTTCACCGAGGTCAGCATGCTGTCCAGCAGCGTGCCGCCCATGCCGCTGGAGGACAGCCACCCGTCGGCGGGCTCCAGGGCCTGCTGGCCGACGAGGCCGGCCAGGTAGCTGGTCGTGACACCGCCGACGTCGGGGGTCTCGCCGCCCGCGATCGCGGTGTCGTACTTCTGCTGCACCGACGCGATCGGGATGCCGACGTACTCCACCTTGATGGTGGGGTTGGCCTTCTCGAAACGCTTGATGAGCTCCTGATAGATCGGCGTGCGCACGCCGCCGTTGTTGTCCCAGAAGGTGATGGTGGTGGGAGCCGCGCTGGTGCCCGGTGCCCCCGAGCCGGATCCGCAGGCCGTGGCGGCCACGGACAGGGCGAGGACGGCGAGGGCGGCCGTCGCGGCCTTGGTGATGCTTCTCATGGATCGGTGTCCTCCAGTCGGGGGGTGCTATCCCTTCACGGCACCGGCGCTGATGCCGTGCACCAGGTAGCGCTGAATCACTGCGAACACACACACGACGGGCAGGGCGGCGACCACGCCGCCCGCCGCCAGGGCCCCGAAGTCGGCGCTGTACTCCCCGATCGTGTAGCTCAGGCCGACGGGGATGGTGAAGTTGTCCTGCCGGCTGATGAACATCAGCGCGAAGAGGAAGTTGTTCCAGGTGTGGATGAAGGCGAACGACCCCACCGCGATCAGACCGGGCCGTAGCTGCGGCAGCACGACCGCGAAGAACGCCCGCAGCCGCGAGCAGCCGTCCACCATGGCGGCCTCCTCCACCTGGAAGGGGACCGCGGTGACGAAGCCGCTCATGAGGATGATGGACAGCGGCAGGTTGAACACCGTGTCCGCGACGACCAGGCTCCACAGCGAGTTGATGAGCTTGAGCTCGCGGAAGATCGTGAACAGCGGGATCAGCATCATGGCGCCCGGGATGAACTGCGTGCACAGCAGGACGACCATGAACACCCCGCGCCCGCGGAACCGGAACCGCGCCAGGGCGTACCCGCCCATCAGCGCGATCACGGTGGTGAAGAACAGCGACAGCACGCCGACGATCACGCTGTTCTTGAAGAACACCGCGTAGCCGATGTCATTCCACACCGTGGCGAAGTGCTCGAAGGTGATCGGCCAGGGCACCGGGGAGGTGGACCCGGCGGGCCGCAGCGCGAAGACGATCATCCAGTAGAACGGGATCAGGGTGAACGCCAGGTAGAGCCCGAGCGGCACGTACAGCCGCAGCACCCGGCCGGGGTCGCGCACGCGCCGCGCGGGCGCGCCCCCCGGTGGGGTGCCCGGCGGGGCCTGCGCCGCCTGCCGCGGGATCACCTCGGTCGCCATGGAACCGCCCCTCATGCCTTGTGGTCCGCGCCGAACCGGCTCAGCCGCAGGTACACCAGCGAGAAGAACAGCAGGATCACGAACCCGGCCGTGGTCAGCGCCGAGCCGTACCCGAAGTCCTTGGAGTCGATGGCCCGCTGCGCCACGTACAGCGGCAGCGTGGTGGTGACCTGGGCGGGACCGCCGCCGGTCAGCGTGTAGATCAGGTCGACGTTGTTGAACTCCCACACCGCGCGCAGCAGCGTGGCGAGCACGATCGCGTCGCGCAGGTGGGGCAGCGTGACGTGCAGGAACCGCCGCACCCGGCCCGCGCCGTCCACCGCGGCGGCCTCGTACAGCTCGCCCGGGATGCCCTGCAGGCCGGCGAGCAGCAGGATCGCGAAGAACGGCACCCCGCGCCACAGCTCGGTGATGACGAGCGCGCCGAACACGGTGTCGGGGTTGCCGAGCACCGCGGCCTCCGGCGCGCCGAGGTAGCGGACGATACCGGTGGTGGGGTTGTAGAGCAGGATCCAGATGCCGGTGGTGAGCACCCCGGAGACCGCCCACGGCGAGAACACCAGCGACCTGGCGAGGCCACGGCCGATGAACGTTTCATTGACGATCAGCGCCAGCGCCATGCCGAACACGAGCTGCAGGCCGATCTCGACGGTCACCCACTTGGCCGTGAAGCCCAGGCTGGCCCAGAACAGCGGGTCCTCCAGCAGCATCTGCCGGAAGTTGTCCAGGCCGGCGAAGCCGTCCGACCATGGCCGCGTCAGGTTGTAGTGCTGCAAGCTGTAGTACAGGACGCTGCCGATGGGGTACACGAGGAAGATCGCGATCAGCAGCACGGTCGGGGAGATCAGCAGGTACGGAGCCCAGCGCAGCGCCCGGGGGCGTCCTGTTGCCAAAGCCACCTCGCGCTCCGTTCGATAGTCACACACATTCCTGAACGACGTTCACGCATGTGGACGCGCCGTCAACGTAGGAACGCCGCCCGGCGGCTGTCAAGCCTTCACCAGGTAACCGAAACATTTCGAATCCTGGTCGCCCGGGTTTCCGCCGCTCTCTTGACCGCGGGGGGTTGGCCGCCATACGTTCCCTGTGTTCATATACATGAATTAGGTTCTCGCATATGGACATCGGAAAGGACCGCATGACAGTGCTGGCGGACAGGGCCGGCGGGCCGCTCTTCTTCCCCGTCACACCCTGCGACCCTCGTGAGCGGCTCAACCTGGACGCCTTCCGCGCACACGTCCGCGAGGGGGTCGCCGGGGGGTGTGCCGGCGTGTTCGCCTGTTGCGGGACCGGCGAGTTCCCGGCCCTCGGCCTTGACGACTACGCCGCCTGCGTCGAGGCCGCCGTCGAGGAGACGGCCGGGCAGGTGCCGGTGATCGCCGGCACCGGGTACGGCACCTCGATGGCGCTGACGTTCGCCGCCGCCGCCGAGAAGGCGGGCGCCGACGGGCTGCTCGCGCTGCCGCCCTACCTCGTGCACGCCGACCAGGAGGGGCTGCGGCGGCACTACGAGAACCTCGCCGACAACACCGCGCTGCCGGTGATCCTCTACCAGCGCGACAACGCCGTGTTCGAGCCGGACACCGTGGTCGCGCTCGCCCGGCACCCGGGCATCGTCGGCCTCAAGGACGGCTACGGCGACCTCGACCTGCTGCAGCGCATCGTCAGCGCGGTGCGCTCGGCGTCCGGCGAGCTGCTGTACTTCAACGGCCTGCCGACCGCCGAGATGTCCGCGCTGGCCTACCGCGGGCTCGGCGTCACGCTCTACTCCTCCGCGGTGTTCTGCTTCCTGCCCGCCCTCGCGACCCGGTTCCACCGCGCCCTCGTGGAGGGCGACGACGTCACGTGCGCGCGGCTCATCGACGAGTTCTTCCGCCCGTTCGTCGAGCTGCGCCGCCAGGGCACCGGGTACGCCGTGTCGCTGGTCAAGGCCGGCGTGCGGCTGCGCGGGCTGGACGCGGGGCCGGTGCGCGCCCCGCTGTGCGAGCCGGCCCCCGAGCACGTCAAACGGCTCGGCGAGCTGATCGAGCGGGGGCTCGCGCTCGCCGAGGAGCTCTGACCCGACAGCGACGCCCCGCCCGCCCCGGGCGGGGACCTCCGCCTGACCCAGGAGGTACACCCCCCATGAGAACACCCTCACGCCGGGCCGCCGCCCTCGCCGCGGCGGCCCTGTGCGCGGCCACCGTGATCGCCGTACCGGCCGGGCCGGCGTCCGCCCACGGCGTCCCCCTCGGGCGGCGGACCCTGCCGGCCGGCGACGGGTGGGCGTCCGCGACCACCGGCACCACCGGCGGCGCCGCGGCCGACGCGGCACATGTCTTCACCGTCACCACACGGGCCGGGCTGATCGCCGCACTGAACGGCGCCGACCCGACCCCGAAGATCATCTATGTGAAGGGCGTCGTCGACGCCAACACCGGCGACGACGGCCGCCGGCTGACCTGCGCCGACTACGCCACCGGCGGCTACACCCTGGAGGGCTACCTCGCGGCGTACGACCCGGCGGTGTGGGGCCGCGACAGCGAGCCGTCCGGGGCCCTCGAGGACGCCCGCGCGGCCTCCGCGGCCCGGCAGACCGCGCGGATCAAGCCCAAGGTGGGGTCGAACACCACCATCGTCGGGCTGGGGCGCGCGGTGCTGAAGGGCTTCAACCTGCACGTCGACAAGGCCGACAACGTCATCATCCGCAACATCCACTTCCAGGACGCCTACGACTGCTTCCCGCAGTGGGACCCCACCGACGGCGCGGACGGCAACTGGAACTCGCTGTACGACAACGTCTCGGTCACCGGGTCCACCCACGTGTGGGCCGACCACAACACCTTCGACGACGGCGACAACCCCGACTCCGCCCAGCCGCTGTACTTCGGGCGGCCCTACCAGGTGCACGACGGTCAGCTCGACATCACCAACGGCTCCGACCTCGCGACCGTGTCGTGGAACCGGTTCGCCGATCACGACAAGACGATGCTGATCGGCTCCACCAACAACCCCGCCACCGACCTCGGCAAGCTCAACGTGACCGTGCACCACAACGTGTTCGACACCGTGCTGCAGCGGGCGCCGCGGGTGCGGTTCGGGCAGGTGCACGTGTACAACAACCACTACGAGGTGCCGGACGGCGCCGGGTACGTCTACAGCCTCGGCGTGGGCGTGCAGTCCAAGATCTACGCCCAGGACAACTTCTTCAAGCTGGGCGCCGCCGTGCCGCTCAGCGAGATCGTCTACAACTGGGGCGGCACCGCCGTGCACGCCGAGGGCAGCCTGGTGGCGCAGGGACACCGCGTGCGCGCCCTGGACGTCCTCGCCGCGCACAACGCGGCGCACGACCCCGACCTCTCGCCCGACGTGGGCTGGACGCCCACGCTGCACACCCGGATCGACCCGGCCTTGGTGGTCCCGCTCACCGTGCCCCTGCTGGCAGGGGCCGGCCGGCTGCGCTGAACCGCGGGACCCCCGGGCGGCGGCCCGGAGCCGGGCGGGCAACCGGCTCCGGGCCGTCCCGGGTGCCGGGCCGGCCCGGCCGCCGGCGCCGTCCGGCACCAGGGCACCGTCAGGTCACCTCGGCCAGCCAGCGCTCGTGGGTGCCGTCGAACGGCGGGCGGCGCTCACGGACGGCGTCCATCAGCCACGCGGCCGACCGCTCCGCCTCGGCGACGACGTCCGGCGGGTAGCCGTAGCGCACCCGGTGCTCGGCGAACTCGTCGGCGTCGTCGAGCAGCACGCGGCCGTCGCGCAGGCGCAGCACGTCGAGGTCCAGGTCCACCATGGTCACCCGGCCGTCCCGCCAGACGGGGACGGTCGTGATGTCGCAGTAGATCTCCATGTGCTCCGGAGGAGCGTTGAAGTTGACGGTGAACCACGCGTCCCTCGGGAACAGCATGACGAACGCGTGGTCCCACACCAGGGACAGCTCGGTGCCGCGGGCGCCGGGCGTGCCCGCCGGGCAGCCGGTCCACCGGCCGTGCTCGTCCTCACCGAGCAGACGCCCGCGGTGGTGCCAGTGCAGGGAACCGTCGAACTTGGTGTAGGTGACCTCGATCGCGGTGCCGGTGACGCCGGAGGAGCCGGCGGTCACCGGCGGACCGGCTTCGATTTCGGGCATGACGGCTCCTCACATGGCGGAAGGGGTCCCGCCAAGGAACCTACGCCCCATCAGACCTCCACGACCACCGGAATAATCATGGGCCGGCGGCGGTAGCTGTCGTTGACCCAGCGGCCGACGATGCGCCTGGTCACCCGGCGCATCTGCTGCAGGTCGGCGACGCCGTCGGCCGCCGAGTCCTCCAGGGCCTTCTCGATCAGCGGGATCACCGCGTCGAACGCCTCCAGCTCGATGCCCGAGCCGCGGGCGTACACCTCGGGGCCGCCGGTCACCTTGCCGGTGGTGGAGTCCACCACCACGACGACCGAGATGAAGCCCTCGTCGCCGAGGATGCGCCGGTCCTTCAGCGCGACGTCGGTGACCGAGCCCACCGAGGAGCCGTCCACATAGACGTAGCCGCACTGCACCGCGCCGGTGATGCGCGCCCGGCCGTCCACCAGGTCGACCACGACGCCGTCCTCGGCGATCACGATGTGGTCGTCGGGCACGCCGGTGAGCGCGGCCAGTTTGGCGTGCGCCCGCATGTGCCGCCACTCGCCGTGCACCGGCATGAAGTTGGACGGCTTGGTGGCGTTCAGCACGTACAGCAGCTCGCCCGCGGCGGCGTGGCCGGAGACGTGCACCAGCGCGTTGCCCTTGTGCACCACGCGTGCGCCCCAGCGGGTGAGGCCGTTGATGACCTTGTTGACCGCGGTCTCGTTGCCGGGCACCAGCGAGGACGCCAGCACCACGGTGTCGCCCTCGGCCACCCGGATCGGGTGGTCGCGGTTGGCCATGCGCGACAACGCGGCCATCGGCTCGCCCTGCGACCCGGTGCAGATCAGCACCACGTCCTCCGGCGGCCACTCCTCGATCTCGCGGGAGTCGACCAGGATGTCCGCGGGGACCCGCAGGTAGCCGAGCTCGCGGGCCACCCCCATGTTGCGCACCATCGAGCGGCCGATGAGGGCGACCTTGCGGCCGTTCTCCTCGGCGGCGTCGAAGATCTGCTGGACGCGGTGGACGTGGGAGGCGAAGCACGCCAGGATGATGCGCTTCTCGGCGCTGCGGAAGACCTCGTCGATCACCGGGCCGATGGTGCGCTCGCTCGGCACGAAGCCGGGCACCTCGGAGTTGGTGGAGTCCGACATCAGCAGGTCGACACCCTCGGCGCCGAGCCTGGCGAAGCCGCCGAGGTCGGTGAGGCGGCCGTCCAGCGGGAGCTGGTCCATCTTGAAGTCGCCGGTGTGCAGCACGAGGCCCGCCGGCGTGCGCAGCGCGACGGCCAGGGCGTCCGGGATGGAGTGGTTGACCGCGAAGAACTCGCACTCGAACGGGCCGAAGCGGCGCCGCTCCCCCTCGGCGACCTCGACCTTGACCGGCTGGATGCGGTGCTCGGTGAGCTTGCTCTCGATCAGGCCGAGCGTCAGCACCGACCCCACGAGGGGGATGTCGGAGCGTTCGCGCAGCAGGTAGGGCACCGCGCCGATGTGGTCCTCGTGCGCGTGGGTCAGCACGACGGCCTCGATGTCGTCGAGACGGTCGCGGATGTAGTCGAAGTCCGGCAGGATCAGGTCGACGCCCGGTTGCTCGGGCTCGGGGAACAACACGCCGCAGTCGACGACCAGCAGCCTGCCGTCGAACTCGAAGACCGCCATGTTGCGGCCGATCTCGCCGAGGCCGCCGAGCGCGACGATGCGCAGGCCGTGCTCGGGGAGCGGCGGAGGCGGGCCGAGCTCGGGATGCGGATGGCTCATGTTCTACCCCCGTGTGCACCGGCCCGGCGCGCGGTTACGGCCCCCTCGCCGAGCCGTCGCGCGCGGCGCGGGCCTACTTCGCGGTATCTCTGTCGCAAACTATTCCGTTCCTCCTTGCCGCGTTCAGCGCGCGGCATCTTTCCGACATTTCCCAATATCTCTACGTTTTGTGGTCCAGGCCGGCTGCGCGGTGGCCCGTTGGGGCCGGGCCACCGCCGCACGCCGCGGGACCGCTCAGTCGACCAGCTTGACGCCGCCGGCGACCAGGTCGGCGCGCAGGGCGGCGAACTGCTCCTCGGTGGCCTCGATCAGCGGCAGCCGCAGCGGGCCACCCGCCTGACCCACCAGGTCCAGCGCCGCCTTCGTCATGATCGCGCCCTGGGTGCGGGTCATGATGCCCGCCACCACCGGGATCAGTCGCTGGTGCACGTCCCTGGCGCCCTCGACGTCGCCCGCGCGGTAGCGGGCGATCATGTCGGCGAGCTGCGCGCCGACCACGTGGCCCACCACGCTGACGAAGCCGGCGGCGCCTACCGAGAGCCAGGGCAGGTTCACGGCGTCGTCACCCGAGTAGAACGCCAGATCGGTGGCGAGCATGACCTGGGACGAGGCGAAGAAGTCGCCCTTGGCGTCCTTCACCGCGGCGATGCGAGGATTCTGGGCCAGGCGGATCAGCGTCTCGACGGCGATCGCCGTGCCCGTACGGCCCGGGATTTCGTACAGCATAGCGGGCAGGCCGGTCGAGTCCGCCACCGAGGCGAAATGGTGGTACAGGCCCTCCTGCGGGGGCTTGTTGTAGTACGGCGTCACCAGGAGCAGGCCGTGGGCGCCCGCCTGCTCGGCGGCCCTGGCCAGCTCGATCGAGTGGGCGGTGTCGTTGGTGCCGACACCCGCCACCACCGTGGCGCGGTCGCCGACGGCCTCAAGCACGGCCCGCAGGAGCAGGTCTTTCTCGGCATCGGACGTCGTGGGGGACTCCCCCGTGGTGCCGCTGACCACCAGGCCGTCGTTCTTCTGCTCGTCGACGAGGTAAGTGGCGAGCCGCTGGGCGCGGTCGACATCGAGGGCGCGCTCGGCGGTGAAGGGGGTGACCATGGCGGTCAGCATGCGGCCGAAGGGCGCGCCGGAGGTTGCGAGTGGCGATGCCATAGACCGAACGGTACCCGGATACCGGGGAAACGGTGGACCCCGCCACCCCGGTTCACCACAGTCCGCGGACCGTTCCCCCGCGTCCCCCCGGCGGCGACATGGATAGAGGCCGCCGATATGTGCTCGGGGGTACACACATCGGCGGCCTCTATCCCAAGAATCGGAGCGGCTTACGAGTGCGTTACACGGTTCTACGGAGAATTTTCGGATGCTTCGGCGCGGGGGGTGCCCAGGGGCGCGGCAGGGCTTCGTCGCGCCGGGCGGCACCAGCAGGCCTCACGCATCGCCGCACCTCGGCGGCGTGCCCGCCTGGACCGGTCCCATCGGCGGTCACCCACTGTTCCCCCAGAATCGCGTTTGGTAAAGTTGGGGCTCCAAGTTTCGGTCATTACTCCTAGTTGTCCCACGGTTACGGCAAGATAGGGAAACGATCTCCGAGCTACTCCCAGGGATGGACGGATGACTGGCAACGACCCGGTGTATCTACGTGTCGTCGAAGAGCTGCGGGGCCAGATTGCCGACGGCACTTTGCCACCAGGCGCGCCGATCCCCTCCCGCGCACAGCTCACCCAGCGCTTCCGCGTCGGCGAGACCGCCGCCCGTCACGCCCTGCGCGTGCTCGCCGCCGAAGGCCTGATCGTCGGCAAGGTCGGCTCCGGCCACTACGTCCGCGAGAAGTCCGTCCTCCATCCGTTACAGCGCTGCCGCAACATCGACCACGATGCCCCCTTCGCCGCCGACATGCAGGCCGCCGGCCGCCGCGCCACCTGGGACTGGCGCACCGACCAGATCAAGGCGACCCGCGACCTCGCCCGCCGCCTCTCCCTCCCCGAGCTCACCCCCGTGATCCGCACGCGCTACGTCTACCGCACCGACGGCAAACCCATGCAACTGGCCACCTCCTACGAACCCGCCGACCTGACCCGCACCCACTCCACCCCCGAAGAAGGCACCAACGGCCGCAAGAGCCTCCTGTCCCGCCTCTCCGCCGCCGGCGTCAAAGTCACCGACATCCGGGAGAGCGTCCACACCAGAGTCCCCCAGCCTCACGAGAGCGACCTCCTGGACCTCCCCACCGGCGTCCACGTCCTCCACGTGGAACGCACCCACTGGTCCCTGGACCGCCCCGTGGAGACCAGCGACGTCGTGATCCCCGGCAACCGCTTCCGCCTCGTCTACACGGTCCCCCTGGGCGTCTGACCTCTCTCCGGCCGGCTCAACCGCGAGCTGGTCAGGAGCGAGTGCGCTGAGTGGCCGCCACGCAGAGCAGGACGGCCAGGGCGGCGGTGACCGTGGCGGCGTCGACGGACTCCGACAGCAGGAGCCACGCCCAGATCAGGGTGAGCAGGGGCTGGAGGAGCTGGGTCTGGCCGGCGCGGGCGATACCGCCGCGCGCGAGACCGGCGTACCAGGGCACGAACCCGAGGAACATGGAGATCAGGCCGACGTAGAGGAAGCCTCCGAAGGCGGGCACGGAGAACGACTGGTGGCCGAACAGGAGGAGACCCACGGTCACCGGGATGGTCACCGGGGCGGCGACCACCAAGGCGTACGAGATCACCCGGAGACCGGGCGTGTCGCGGGCCAGCCGCGCACCCTCCGTGTAGCCGACCGCGGCGGACACCAGCGCCCCCACCAGCAGCAGGTCGGCCACGGCGAACCGCCCCCCGCCCCGGCTGAGCGTGAAGACGGTGACCGCCAGCGCCCCGCCCACGCACGACACCCAGAACAGCACCCGAGGCCGCTCACCGGCCCGCAGCACCGCGCACACGGCCGTGGCCAGCGGCAGCAGCCCCACGATGACCGCGCTGTGCGCCACACTGGCCCCCGCGTCCAGTGCCAGCGCGCTGAGCATCGGGAAACCGAACACCACGCACACGGCCGTCACCGCGTACGACCCCAGGCGAGACCACGGCGGCAGCACGGGCGCCCCGGTCGCCACCAGGCACACGACCGCCGCGACCACCGCCAGCGCCCCTCGCCCGATCGCCACGAAGTACGGATCGAACCCCCGCAGCGCGAACGCCGTCGCGGGAAACGTCATCGAGAACGAGAGAACCCCGATCCCGGCCAGCGCCGTCCCCCATCTCAGCTCGCTCCGGGCGGCGGCCGGTTGCCGGCGGGGAAGTGATATCTCAGATGTGAGGATAGCGCTATCGTTGTCTTTCATGAATGACGATAGCAGTATCGCCCGGATCGCCGCGATCCTCCGGGACGAGGCCGCCCGCCTGGGCGCCGGCGCACGACTGCCATCGATGCGGGAGGTGTCACGCCGGTACGGCGTGGGCCCGGTCACCGTCTCACGAGCACTGGCGGCACTGGCCGCGGAGGGCAAGGTCGTGACCCGCCCGGGCAGCGGAGCCTTCGTGGCGGGAAGCACCCCCGGCGGCACGGGCGACACGGCCGACTTCTCCTGGCAGACGCTGGCCCTCGGCGACCGGGCGGTCGGCGACTCCGAGGTGACGACGCTGCTCAGCCCGGCACCGGAAGGAGTGATCCCCCTCACCAGCGGATACCTGCACCCGGACCTGCGCCCCGTGAAGGGCCTCACGAGCGCCGCGGCCCGCGCGGTGCGGCGCGCCGACGTCTGGGGCGTGCCCCCGCTCGGCGGCATCGCCGAGCTGCGCCGCTGGTTCGCCACCGAGGCGGGCGGCGACGTCACCCAGACCGACGTGCTGGTCGTGAGCGGCGGCCAGGCCGCCCTCGCGCACGCCTTCCGCGCACTGGCCGGCCCGGGACGGCCGATGCTGGTGGAGACCCCCACCTACCCGGGGGCCCTGGCGGCGGCCCGCGCGGCAGGGCTGCACGTGACAGGGGTACCGGTGGACGAGCAAGGCGTACGTCCCGACCTGCTGGCCGAGGCGTTCGCCGTCACCGGCGCCCGGGTCTTCTACTGCCAGCCCACCCTGCACAACCCCACAGGCGCCACCCAGCCCGCCCCCCGCCGCGAGCAGGTCCTCGCCGTCGCCCGCGCGGCCGG
Source organism: Sphaerisporangium sp. B11E5 (assembly GCF_039871875.1). Taxonomy (NCBI): domain Bacteria; kingdom Bacillati; phylum Actinomycetota; class Actinomycetes; order Streptosporangiales; family Streptosporangiaceae; genus Sphaerisporangium; species Sphaerisporangium sp. B11E5. Next base: position 108,225 of record NZ_JBDPMD010000011.1, read on the forward strand.
CGCCTTCGTCATCGAGGACGACTACGCCCGCTACCTCACCGTCGGCGCCACCCCGCCGTCCCTGATCTCCCGGGACGCCCACGGCACCGTCGTGCACGTCAACTCGCTGAGCAAGGTCACGGCCCCGAGCCTCCGGGTCGCCGGGGTGACCGCCAGGGGCCCGGCGGCGCGCCGCCTGCGCGCCGCCCAGCTCGTGGAGTCGTTCTTCGTGCCCCGCCCCCTCCAGGAGACCGCGCTGGAGTTCCTCACCTCCCCCGCCTGGCGCCGCCACCGCGCGACGATCGCGGCCGAGCTGCTCGCCCGCCGCGACGCGCTGGCCGCCGCCCTGGAACGCCACCTGCCGGACGCCCGGGTACGCCTGCTGCCCTCCGGCGGCCTGCACCTGTGGGTGCGCCTGCCCGGCGAGACCGACGAGACCGCCCTGGTGGAGAGCGCCCAGCGGGAGGGCGTGCTGGTCGGCCCCGGCGCCATGTACCACCCCGCCGAACCCCCGGCCCCGTACCTGCGCCTCACCCACACCGCCGCCGCCCACACCGGCGAACTCGCGGAGGGCGTCCGCCGCCTGGCCGCCGCCTACGCCCGCGTCACCACCCGCCCCACGACCGCTTCCCGCTGAGGACCACCTCGGCGATCGGCCGAGCGCGCCCGCATCCGTGTGGCGTTTTCCCCGACCAGGCGTGGGTCCCGCTCACGCGATCCCGATACGGTGGGGAAGGCAGGACCGGAAAGGAAAAGGGGTCGTCGAAATGGCAGACGTGGGGGTACGCGCCGCGCGACGCGAGGACGTCCCGGCGGTGACCGCCACCCAGATCCGCGCGTGGAAGTCCCGGTACGCCGGCTTCCTCCCCGAGGGCCCGCTGGAGCAGATGACCGGGCCCTCCGCCGAGGCCCTGTGGCGTCAGCAGTGGGAGGAGGCCGTCGTCGCCCCGCCGACCCCGCGCCACCGCCTGCTGGTGGCCGTCGAGACCCTGGACCCCCTCAGCTCCCTCGACCCCGACCCGCTCCCCGGCGACGACCTCGGCCTCCCGAGGCTCGACCCCGTCGCCCCGGGCCAGTACGTCGTCGGCCTGGCCTCCCACTCCCCCGCCGAGGACCCCGACCTGGACTCCTCGACCACCGCCGAGTTGCTCACCCTCCTGGTGGACCCCGGCCACACCCGCCGCGGCCACGGCAGCCGCCTGCTCAACGCCACCGTGGACCACCTGCGCGAGGACGGCTTCTCCACGGTCGTCACCTGGATCTTCGCCGAGGACCAGGCCATGCCCGGCTTCCTGGCCTCCGCCGGCTGGGCTCCCGACGAGGCCGAGCGGGTGCTCGACCTCGGCCGCCCCATCCGCATGATCCGCCTCACCACCGACATCAGCTGACCCGCCACGCACGGCCGGGCCGGTCAACCGCTCACGCGCCGCCCGGCCGGGCGGGGGCCGGGTCCTGCCCCCCTGGGTCATGGGCTAGCCTGCTGGGCGGTCTGGATCGGGAGGTATCGGTGGCTACAGCGGGTCAGTGGGTCGCGGGGGCGCGGCCTCGTACGTTGCCGGCGGCGGTCGTGCCGGTCGCGGTGGGCACCGGGGTGGCGGTCTCCTACGGGGACGGGGTGTGGTGGCGGGCGGTGCTGGCGCTTTCGGTGGCGTTGTTGTTGCAGGTCGGGGTGAACTACGCCAACGACTACAGCGACGGGGTCCGGGGGACGGACGAGGGGCGGGTGGGGCCGCTCCGGCTGGTGGGGTCGCGGGTGGCGTCGCCGCGGGCGGTGCTGACGGCGGCGGCCGGCTGTTTCCTGGCGGCCGCGGTCGCGGGACTGGTGCTGGTGGTCGTGACGCGGGCGTGGTGGCTGCTGGCCGTCGGGGGGCTGGCGATCGCGGCGGCGTGGTTCTACACCGGGGGGGCGCGGCCGTACGGGTACCGGGCGCTCGGGGAGATCTCGGTGTTCGTGTTCTTCGGGCTGGTCGCGGTGGCGGGCACGTCGTACGTGCAGATGGAGCGGCTGCCGTGGCTGCCGGTGGCCGCCGCCGTCCCGGTGGGGCTGCTGGCCTGCGCGCTGCTGGTGGTCAACAACCTGCGTGACATCGCCACGGACACCCCGGCGGGCAAGCGCACCCTGGCCGTGGTGCTCGGCGACGCCCGCACCCGGGTCCTGTACACCGCCTGCCTGCTGCTGCCGTTCGCGGTGGCCGTGGCGCTGGTCCCGGCCCGGCCTTTCGCGGCCCTGGCCCTGCTGGCCCTCCCCCTGGCCGTGCCCCCGGTGCGGGCCGTGCTGGGTGGCGCCACCGGCTTCGCGCTGGTCACCACCCTGCGGCAGACGGGCCGCGTCCAGCTCGTCTACGGCCTGCTGCTGGCCCTCGGGCTGGCCCTGTAAGCCTCAGAGGTCCAGCAGGTGCTCCAGGCCCACGGTGAGGCCGGGGAGCTCGCGGACGCGGCGCACGCCGAGCAGCACGCCCGGGGTGAAGGACGCGCGGTTCATGGTGTCGTGGCGGATCGTCAGGGTCTCGCCGCCCCCGCCGAGCAGCACCTCCTGGTGGGCGATCAGCCCGGCCAGGCGGATGCCGTGCACCCGGACGCCCTCGACGTCCGCGCCGCGGGCGCCGGGCAGCTCGGACGTGGTGGCGTCGGGCATGGCGGGCATGCCGGCCTTGCGGCGGGCCTCGGCGACCAGCTCGGCGGTACGGCGGGCGGTGCCCGAAGGCGCGTCGGCCTTGTTCGGGTGGTGCAGCTCGATGATCTCGACCGAGTCGAAGAACCGGGCCGCCTGCTGCGCGAAGTGCATCATCAGCACGGCGGCGATGCCGAAGTTCGGGGCGATCAGGGCGTTGACCCCGGGGTTGCCCGCGAGCCAGCCCCGCACGACGTCCAGGCGGGCGGCGTCGAACCCGGTGGTGCCGACGACGGGATGCACGCCGTGCTCGATGCACCACTTGAGGTTGTCCATGACGACGTCGGGGTGGGTGAAGTCGACCACCACCTCGGCCGCGGACAGCTCCTCGATGGCGTCGCCGGCGTCGACCGCCGCCACGAGCCGCATGTCCTCGGCCGCGTGCACGGCCTTGCACACCTCGACACCCACGCGCCCCTTGGCGCCCAGCACTCCTACCCTGATCACGCCCCATAGCGTAGCGCCCGGCCACGGGTCGCAAGGACCGTGACCGGGCGCGTACGCGAAGGATCAGGCGATGTGCGAGGAGAAGTCCTTGTCCGCGTACGGGCCGATCACGGCGAGGCTCATCGGCTGGGTGAGGATCTCGCGGGCCACGGCGTCGATCTCCTCGGGGGTGACCGCGTCGATCCGGGCGAGGACCTCGTCCACCGGCATCAGCGTGTCGTACACCAGCTCGCTCTTGCCGATGCGCGACATGCGCGACCCGGTGTCCTCCAGGCCGAGCACGAGACCACCGCGCATCTGGCCCTTGCCGCGCGCGATCTCCTCGTCGGTGAGGCGGTCGGCGACGACGCGGTCCAGCTCCTCGCGGCAGATCTTCAGCACATCGTCGATCTTGCCGGGCAGGCAGCCGACGTACACGCCGAACTGGCCGGTGTCGGCGTACTGCGCGGTGTAGCTGTACGCCGAGTACGCCAGGCCCCGCTTCTCGCGGATCTCCTGGAACAGCCGGGACGACATGCCCCCGCCGAGCGCGGCGTTCAGCACGCCGAGGGCGAAGCGCCGGTCGTCGGTGCGGGACAGGCCGGTGGTGCCGAGCACGAGGTTGGCCTGCTCGGTCGGCCGGTCCACCACACGCACCCCGGAGCGGGGCGCGGCGCCGGGGCCGGTCAGCCGGGGCGGCTGGGGATCGGCGGGCCCGCCGAGGGCCCCCGCGCGCTCGTAGGCCGCCACGACCTGCTCCACCACCCGCTCGTGGGTGATGTTGCCGCACACCGACACCACGGTGTACGGCGGCAGGTAGTAGCGCTGGTAGTACTCGGCGATGCGGTCGCGCGACAGCGCCTGGATCGACTCGGCCGAACCCAGGATGGGCCGCCCGAGCGGCGCGTCGCCGTACAGCACGGCGGAGAACTGCTCGTGCACGACGTCGGAGGGGTCGTCGTCGTGCATGGCGATCTCTTCGAGGATCACCCCGCGCTCGGACTCGACGTCCTCGGCGGCCACCAGCGACGAGGTCACCACGTCGGACAGCACGTCGATGGCGAGCGGCAGGTCCTCGTCGAGCACCCGCGCGTAGTAGCAGGTGTACTCCTTGGCGGTGAACGCGTTGATCTCGCCGCCGATGCCCTCGATGGCGGCGGAGATCTCCAGCGCGTCCCGCGTGGGGGTGCCCTTGAAGAGCAGGTGCTCCAGGAAGTGGGTGGCCCCCATGTGCTCGGACGCCTCGTCGCGCGACCCGATGCCGACCCACATGCCGACCGCCACGGAACGCACGGTCGGCATGGTCTCGGTCACCACGCGGAGTCCGCCGGGAAGGACGGTGCGGCGCACGACGCCCGCACCGTCCTTGCCGGGGTGCAGAGTGGTGGTGATCACGAGTTGCGGTCGTCCCGTCCGCCGCGGGTACGGGTACGGCGCGGCCGGTCGCCCCGCTCGCCGCGGTCGGGCCGCTCGGCGCGCTCCTCGCGCGGCTCGGCGTCGCCGTCGCCGCCCTCGTCGGCACCGGACTCGGCCTTGGCGGCGTTCTCCTTCTCGATGACCTCGACCGGCACCAGGGACAACTTGCCCCGGGCGTCGATCTCGGCGATCTCGACCTGGATCTTGTCGCCGACGTTCATGACGTCCTCGACGTTCTCGATGCGCTTGCCGCCGTGCAGCTTGCGGATCTGCGAGACGTGCAGCAGGCCGTCCTTGCCGGGCAGCAGGCTGACGAACGCGCCGAACGCCGCGATCTTGACGACCGTGCCGAGGTAGCGCTCGCCGATCTCCGGCATGTGCGGGTTGGCGATCGAGTTGATCGTGCTGCGCGCCGCCTCGGCGGACGGGCCGTCGGTCGCGCCGATGTAGATCGTGCCGTCGTCCTCGATCGTGATCTCGGCGCCGGTGTCGTCCTGGATCTGGTTGATCATCTTGCCCTTGGGGCCGATGACCTCGCCGATCTTGTCGACCGGCACCTTGATCGTGATGATGCGCGGCGCGGTCGGGTTCATCTCCGCCGGGGAGTCGATGGCCTCACGCATGACGTCCAGGATGGCGAGCCGCGCCGCCCTGGCCTGCTTGAGCGCCGCGGCGAGCACCGTCGCCGGGATGCCGTCCAGCTTGGTGTCGAGCTGGAGCGCCGTGATGACCTCACGGGTGCCGGCGACCTTGAAGTCCATGTCGCCCATGGCGTCCTCGGCGCCGAGGATGTCGGTCAGGGTGACGTACTGGTCGCCCTCGCCGATCAGGCCCATCGCGATGCCCGCGACCATCTCCTTGAGCGGCACACCGGCGTCCAGCAACGCCATGGTGGAGGCGCAGACCGAGCCCATGCTGGTGGAGCCGTTGGACCCGAGGGCCTCCGACACCTGGCGGATGGCGTACGGGAACTCCTCGCGGCTCGGCAGCACCGGGATCAGCGCCCGCTCGGCGAGCGCGCCGTGGCCGATCTCGCGGCGCTTCGGCGAACCCACGCGGCCGGTCTCACCGGTGGAGTAGGGCGGGAAGTTGTAGTTGTGCATGTAGCGCTTGGTGCGCTCGGGGTTCAGCGTGTCGATCATCTGCTCCATGCGGAGCATGTTGAGCGTGGTGATGCCGAGGATCTGCGTCTCGCCGCGCTCGAACAGGGCCGACCCGTGCACCCGGGGCACCACGTGCACCTCGGCGCTGAGCTGGCGGATGTCCTTGGTGCCCCGGCCGTCGATGCGCACGCCCTCGCTGATCACGCGCTCGCGCATGAGCTTCTTGGTGAGGCTGCGGAACGCCGCGGAGATCTCCTTCTCGCGTCCCTCGAAGTCCTGGCCGACCTTCTCCAGGGCGAGGGCCTTGACGCGGTCCAGCTCGGTCTCGCGCTCCTTCTTGCCCCCGATGGTGAGGGCGGAGGCGAGCTCGCTCTTGACGGCGCCGGCGACGGCGTCGTAGGCGTCCTCCTGGTAGTCCAGGAAGATCGGGAACTGCTGGGTCTCCTTGGCGGCGGCCTCAGCGATCTTGCTCTGCGCCTCGACCAGAACCTTGATGAACGGCTTGGCGGCCTCGAGGCCCTCGGCCACGGTCTCCTCGGTGGGCGCGACCGCGCCCTCGGCGACCAGCTTCAGCGTGTCGCGGGTGGACTCGGCCTCCACCATCATGATCGCGACGTCGCCGTCCTCGAGCACCCGCCCGGCGACGACCATGTCGAACGTCGCGCCCTCGAGCTCGCTGTGCGTCGGGAACGCCACCCACTGGCCGCTGATCAGCGCGACGCGCACGCCGCCGATCGGGCCGGAGAACGGCAGGCCCGCGAGCTGCGTGGACAGGCTGGCGGCGTTGATGGCCACCACGTCGTACAGGTGGTCGGGGTGCAGCGCCATGATGGTCGCCACGACCTGCACCTCGTTGCGCAGCCCCTTGACGAAGGACGGGCGCAGCGGGCGGTCGATCAGGCGGCAGGTGAGGATGGCGTCCTCGGACGGCCGGCCCTCACGGCGGAAGAACGAGCCGGGGATGCGGCCCGCGGCGTACATCCGCTCCTCGACGTCAACGGTGAGCGGGAAGAAGTCCAAGCTTTCCTTAGGATGCTTGGACGCGGTGGTGGCGGACAGGACCATCGTCTCGTCGTCAAGGTGGACGACGGAGCTTCCCGCCGCCTGGCGCGCGAGCCGCCCGGTCTCGAACCGGATGGTACGCGTGCCGAAAGAGCCGTTGTCGATCACGGCCTCTGTGCTGTGGACACCCTCCACGGGGGACCTCCTCTTCGGTCGGTCGCCCGCGTCCGTGCGCTTGATCACACTCGCTGGGGGCACGCGCCGGGCCGAGCGGCGATCTCGCCGCGCTCGGCCGGGTCCGTCCGTGCCGGCTCCCCGTCATGTGCAGCGCCGGTCTTCGATCGAAGCACCCGGGTCGCGGCGGCACGCCGTCGACATCCGGAAGCCACTACCGAGGACCGGCCCGCAGGCGTCACGGGGACGCTTGTCGTTCTGTGCGGACGCGGGCCACTTACTCGGCTGTTCAGTTGTCTGGTAGGCCAGTCTGCTCACCGGCGGGCCCGGACGCGTCACGACGCGCCGTCCGCCCCCGGTCCCTATCGGGGAGGCCTTGCCCTGATATGGGAGGGAGTGGCGCTCTGCCACTCCCTCTCACACTATCGGCCGTGTGCTATCGGCGCAGGCCGAGGCGCTCGATGAGGCTGCGGTAGCGCGCGATGTCCTTGCTCATCAGGTACTTGAGCAGGCGGCGCCGGCGGCCGACGAGCAGCAGCAGCCCGCGGCGGCTGTGGTGGTCGTGCTTGTGGGTCTTCAGGTGCTCGGTGAGCTCACTGATGCGCTTGCTCAGCAGGGCGACCTGCACCTCGGGGGACCCGGTGTCCCCGTCGCCGGTACCGTACTCGGCGATGATCTGCTTCTTGGCTGCGGTGTCGAGCGACACGGCTCTCCTTTTCGTGGCTACGGGCACACGTGACGTGATTCCCACGAACGACCGTGTGTGCCTACAGTCGCCGTGACCGGCCAGTGGGCAGCGCGCAGCGCGCCGGAACCGGGCCGACACGTCAGGCTACCACCGCCGCGGAGGGCTTCGCGCTCACCGCGCCCCAGGTGCCGATCAGGCGTTCCCGCCGGTGAGACGGCGCGCCTCGGCGACGTCACGGTGCATCTGCTCGATCAGCGCCTCGATGGAGTCGAACTTGACCGTGTCGCGCAGCCGCGTGCCGAAGTCCACGACGACGTGCACGCCGTACAGGTCGAGGTCGTCGCGGTCCAGGGCGTACGCCTCGACGGTGCGCTCGACGCCCTCGAAGGTCGGGTTGGTGCCGATGGAGATCGCCGCGGGCCACCGCTCCCCCTCGTACGGCGAGGGGGACTGGGTGCACTCCAGCCACCCGGAGTAGACGCCGTCGGCGGGGATGGCGGTGAACGGGGGCGACTCGACGTTGGCCGTCGGGTACCCGAGCAGGGCCCGGCCCCGCTGGTGGCCGCGCACCACCACGCCCTCCACCCGGTGCGGGCGGCCGAGTGCGTCGGCGGCCTCCGCGACGTCGCCCGCGGCGAGCAGCTCGCGGACGTGGCTGGAGGAGATCGCCTCGCCGTCGCTGACCAGGGGCACCGCCTCGGCCACGAAGTCGTACTTCTCGCCGAGCTCGCGCAGGGTGTCGACGTTGCCCGCGGCCTTGTGGCCGAAGCGGAAGTTCTCCCCCACCACGACGCCCGCGGCGTGCAGGCGGTCCACCAGGACGGCCTGCACGAACTCGTCGGGGGTCATGCGGGAGAACTCCAGCGTGAACGGCAGCACGCACACCGCGTCCACGCCGAGGGCGCCGAGCAGCTCGGTGCGGTGCCGGGCGGTGGTCAGCCGCGGCGGGTGCGTGCCGGGGCGGACCACCTCGTCCGGATGCGGATCAAAGGTGATCACCACCGAGGGCACGCCGATGCGCCGCGCCATGGCGACCGCGCGCTCGACCATCCGCTGGTGACCGCGGTGCACACCGTCGAACACCCCGATCGTGACGACGGACCTGCCCCAGTCCCCGGGCACGTCGTCGAGTCCGTGCCAACCCTGCACCTCGACCTCGTTCCTGTGCTGACGGCCGCGCTCGCTGCCCCCAAGACTGCCATGAGCGCCGGGTTCGATGCGCCCCCGGCACGAGGGTAGCCGAGCGGCCCGCGCGGCCGGTCATGGGGACGTGCCCGGCGCGGCGTCACCCGGTGGCGCTCACAGGGACGCCTTGAGGCCGGAGCCGCACAGCGGGGCGACGACGGTCTCGCCGGGAGCGGCGCCCGGGAGGGGACGGCGGGCGGCGGCGTAGGCGACCGCGCCGGTGGGCTCCACCCACAGGCCACGCGCGGCCAGGGCGGCGTGGGCGGCGGCGATCTCGTCCTCCGTCACGGTCACCACGGCGCCGCCGGTCTCCCGGACGATCTCCAGCACGCGCGGGCCGCGCACGGGGGCGGCGATCGCGATGCCCTCCGCGACCGTGGGGCCGGGCCGCACCGGGCGCACCTCGCGCTCGCCCGCCGCGTACGCCGCCGCCACCGGGGCGCAGCGCTCGGCCTGCACGGCGACGATGCGGGGGACGCGCTCCACCAGCCCGGCGTCGCGGAGCGCGGCGAACCCCAGGTAGGCGCCGATGACCAGCGTGCCGTTGCCCGCCGGCAGCACCAGCGTGGCGGGTGCCGTACCGCCGAGCCGCTCGAAGATCTCCAGCGCGTAGGTCTTGACCCCGTCGTGGAAGTACGGGTTGTACACGTGGCTGGCGTAGAAGGCGCCGGTCTCCTCGACCCGGGCGGCGGCCGCGGCGGCGGTGTCCTCCCGGGAGCCCTGGACCACGGTCACCTCGGCGCCGTGCCCCCTGATCTGCTGGAGCTTCTTGCCGCTGGTGCCCTCCGGTACGAAGATCTCGGCCCGCAGGCCCGCTCTCGCGGCGTAGGCCGCCACGGCCGTGCCCGCGTTGCCACTGCTGTCGGCGACCACCCGTCCGGCGCCGAGCAGCCGGGCGAGGGTGACGAGCATCACCGCGCCGCGGTCCTTGAACGAGCCGGTGGGGGAGGCGTATTCGACCTTGAGCAGCAGCCCGGGCTCGCCGTCCGACGTGGCGCGGATCAGCGGCGTCAGGCCCTCGCCGAGGGTGAGGCCGAGGTCGGGCAGGACGAGCGCGCCGGCGTACCTCCACAGGGTGTCGTCGTCGAGGTCCGGCGTCCAGGTCAGCGGCACCGGGGCGAGGTCCAGCGGCCCGCCGCACTCGCACCGCCAGCGTGCCGCGGCGGGCGGGTAGGACCGCCCGCAGGCGCAGATGTAGTCCGGTAGGCCGTCGCGCATCGGGGAGCCTCTCACAGGAGCCGCGGGGACGTGATCAGCCTAAGGCAGCCCCAGCGGAACATTCTTCCGGTGGATCGGATATCGAAGGCTACTGGCGGGTAGCTATGTGGCGAGACGTCGACGGCAGGACCCGCCGCAGGAGGTGGCGATGAGCGATTACGACAAGGCACGCGAGGTCGCCGAGCAGGCCCGCGAGAAGGAATGGACGCGGCCGAGCTTCGGCAAGCAGCTTTTCCTCGGCGACTTCCGCCCCGATCTGGTCCACCCCGCGCCGCGGCTCAGCGAGCGGGACACCGAGAAGGGTGAGGAGTTCCTCGCGGCGCTGCGCCGTTACCTCGCCGAGAGCGTGGACCCGGCGCAGATCGAGCGGTCCGCGGTGATCCCGGACGAGGTGGTGAAGGGGCTCGGCGCGCTCGGCGCGTTCGGCATGACCATCGACGAGGAGTACGGCGGGCTCGGGCTCAGCCACCTGTACTACACGCGGGCCCTGATGATGGCCGCGTCGTGCTCCCCCGCGCTCAGCGCGCTGCTGTCGGCCCACCAGTCCATCGGCGTGCCCCAGCCGCTGCGGCTGTTCGGCACACCCGAGCAGAAGCAGCGGTTCCTGCCCCGGTGCGCGCGGGGTGAGATCTCGGCGTTCCTGCTGACCGAGCCGGACGTCGGGTCCGACCCGGCGCGGCTGTCCACGACGGCGGTGCGCGACGGCGACTCCTACGTGCTCAACGGGGTCAAGCTGTGGACCACCAACGGCGTGGTGGCCGACCTGCTGGTGGTGATGGCGCGCACCGGTGCCAAGATCTCGGCGTTCGTCGTGGAGGCCGGCTCCCCCGGCATCACGGTCGAGCACCGCAACGCGTTCATGGGGCTGCGCGGCATCGAGAACGGCGTCACCCGCTTCCAGGACGTCCGGGTGCCGGCCGGCAACCTGATCGGCCGTGAGGGACAGGGCCTGAAGATCGCGCTCACCACGCTGAACACCGGTCGCCTGTCGCTGCCCGCCACGTGCGCGGGCGCGGCCAAGTGGGCCGCCAAGATCGCCCGGGAGTGGAGCGGTGCGCGGGTGCAGTGGGGGCACCCGATCGGCGAGCACGAAGCGGTGGCCCGCAAGATCGCGTTCATCACCTGCACGGCGTACGCGGTGGAGGCGGTGGTGGACCTCGCCAGCCGCCTGGCCGACGACGAGACCAACGACATCCGCATCGAGGCCGCGCTGGCCAAGCTGTACGGCTCGGAGATGGCGTGGCGGGTCGCCGACGAGCTGGTGCAGATCCGCGGCGGCCGGGGCTACGAGACGGCCGAGTCGCTGCACGCCCGCGGCGAACGCGGCGTCCCCGCCGAACAGGTGCTGCGCGACCTGCGCATCAACCGCATCTTCGAAGGCTCCACCGAGATCATGCACCTGCTCATCGCCCGCGAGGCCGTGGACGCCCACCTGTCCGTCGCCGGCGGCCTGATCGACCCCAAGGCCGACATGAAGGCCAAGGGCCAGGCGTTGGCCAAGGCGGGCTCCTTCTACGCCCGCTGGCTCCCCACCCTGGTCACCGGCCCCGGCCAGCTCCCCACGTCCTACGCCGCGTTCGGCGCCCTGGCCGTCCACATGCGCTACGTCGAACGCACCAGCCGCAAGCTCGCCAGGGCCACGTTCTACGCCATGTCCCGCTGGCAGGGCCGCCTGGAACACAAACAGGGCTTCCTCTCCAGGATCGTCGACATAGGCGCCGAACTGTTCGCCATCACCGCCACCTGCGTCCGCGCCAAGGAGGACTCCCGCACCCACGGCCCCGCCCCCGTGGAACTGGCCGACACCTTCTGCCACCAGTCCAGACTCCGCTGCGAAGCACTCCTGTCCCGCCTGTGGGACAACTCCGACACCAGAGACGTCCGCCTGTCCCGCCACACCCTGGAAGGCCGCTACACCTTCGTGGAGGACGGCATCATCGACCCGTCCATGGACGGCCCCTGGATCGCGGCGTCCACCACACCCACAGGCAACGACGTCCATCGCAACATCCACTGACTCATGTCGTGGTAACGGATATCTCACTATCGGTTGCGGTACCGGATCGGCCCTACGAGACTCACTGTCGACGGACACGGAGGGGTGGGGGTCAGGGCTCCGATGGCGAAACGTTCCGTGCATCGGCGGGCGCCACGTCAAAGACGACCCCGCCGGTGGTGGGATCGGCCCGCCGTGAAATGGACGGGTAGCGCCATTGGAGCCCCTTTGCTGGTCGGTGTGCTTCTCCTCGCCGCCCAGCAGTCCTTCAGCCCTGAGCCGGAACCGGCCGGCGCCCCGGTGGCCCCGAGATCGTCGCGGGCGTCCACAGCCGGCCCCGGCCCGCCCCTCACGGTCGACCTCGTGCGCGAGGAACGCTTCGGCGACGGCAACAGTTGGGTCTTCCCCAAGGCGATGACCTTCACGGATCAGGAACTGGCGGAGCTCAACGCCCTGCCGCAGTACTCCGAAAAGCAGCACGAGTGGCTTCGGCGGCACGGTGCGGTGCCCCCGAGCCTCCTCCACGCGAAAGTGGTCATCCGCGGGAACGCCGATCGCCCTGTCCGTGTCGTTGGGATGAGAGCGGAAGCGGACTGCGGACCTCCCCTGACCGGGACGTACTTCGAAAGCCCCGGAGGCGGGGACGACGACAGTGTCGTCATCGGTTTCGACCTCGACAGCCCGGACCCTCGGGGCCAGGAAATCGTCGACTCCATCGAATGGCGCGGCGATTACTTCCAGAAAAAGACGATCTCGCTCGAACGGGACGAAGAGATCACCGTCCAGATCGTTGGGGTGACGGAGAAGCACTACTGCGAGTTCGTCGTCGTGATGGAGGTGCTCAGTGACGCCGCGCTCGTGAGACAGCGCGTCGACAACCACGGGCGACCGTTCAAAGTGTCGGCTGTAGTTGCCCACGACGACTCAGGGATCCCGCGGGTGGACTATCCGGCCTACGGGGCACTGTACGTGGGCGGCCTGGCCAGCCCGGGAACCAAAGGCAAGTGGACCAGGCGAGACCCGCGGGCCTACAGCGGTCCCTGAATCCCATTGCCCGGGTTCCCGGGCCGGTAGAGGCGGTCAGACGAAGACGGCCAGCGGGCGGGCGGTTCTGCCCTGTTCCTCCACGAGGGCCAGGAGGGTGCCGTCGGGGGCGAAGACGCCGATGGGGCCGGCTCCGAGGCCGGGGGCGGGGAGGCGGGCGCCGTGGGAGACCATCCTGGCCTGGTCCTCGGTGACGTCCAGGCGGGGGAAGGCGGCGGCTACCGCGTCGGCGATGGGGAGGATGGTGCAGTCGGACGTCAGTTGGTCGACGGTGCGGGCCATCGGGAGGTCGTAGGGGCCGACGCGGGTGCGGCGCAGGGCGGTGAGGTGGCCGCCCACGCCGAGGGTGGCGCCGAGGTCGCGGGCCAGGGAACGGATGTAGGTGCCGCTGGAGCAGCGGATGGTGGCGTCCACGTCGACCACGTCGCCGGGGCGGCGTATGCCGGTGACCTCGAAGGAGTGGACGGTGACGGGGCGGCCCTCGAGCTCCACCTCCTCCCCGGCCCTGACCCGCTTGTAGGCACGCTCGCCGTTGACCTTGATGGCGCTGACCTGGGGCGGGACCTGCGTGATGGGGCCGGTGAGCGCGGCGGCGCCGGACAGGACCGCGGAGTCCTCCACGTGGGAGGCGGGCACCGACGCCAGCAGCTCGCCCTCGGCGTCGTCCGTCGTGGTCGTCACCCCGAGGCGCATCGTCGCCTCGTACACCTTCTCGGTGAGGGCCAGGTGGCCGAGGAGCCGGGTGGCCTTCTCCACGCCGACGACGAGCACGCCGGTCGCCATGGGGTCCAGCGTGCCGGCGTGGCCCACCCGGCGGGTGCCCGCCAGGCGGCGCAGTTTGCCGACCACGTCGTGGGACGTCCACCCGGCGGGCTTGTCCACCACGATCAGGCCGCTCGGCGGCACCGGCCGCGCACTCGTCATCGTCGTTCGCTCCAGTGAACGTCAGTGAACGTCAGGGGGTGCGGGCGCCGAGCTCGGCCACGACCTCGCGGAACCGGGCCACGGTGCGGTCGGGCGGCTCGTGCGAGGTGTACCCGGCCGCCAGCGTGTGACCGCCGCCCCCGAGGAAGGTACAGGCGCGGCCGACGTCGACCCCGCCCTTGGACCGTGTGGAGACCTGCCAGGCCCCCTCGTCGTCCTCCTTGAGCACCACCGCGACGTCGGACCCGTCGGTGCGGCGCACCACGTCGATGATGCCCTCCACCTCGTCGTACGGCAGGCAGTACGCCGCACGGTCGGCCCGGGGCACGAACGTCCACACCATGCCGAGCCCGCCCGCGGCGTCCTCGTCCAGGGCGCACCGGTCCAGCGCGGCGCCGAGCACCTTGAGGTACCCGAACGGCGAGCGGTCCCACAGCTCGCGGGCGATCTCGTCGGTGCGCAGCCCGGACTCGACCAGGCGCGCCGCCATGCGGTGCACGGCGGGCGTGGTGCAGGCGTGCCGGAACGACCCGGTGTCGGTGACCAGCCCGGTGTACAGGCAGGTCGCGACGTCCCGCCCGATCGGCAGGCCGAGCCGGCCGATCAGCTCCTCCACCAGGGTCGCGGTGGACGCCGCGGAGGGGTCCACCAGCGGCACGGTGCCGAAGCCGGTGTTGGACGGGTGGTGGTCGACCACGATCAGCTCGCGGGCCTTGCCGGCGTTCGGCGCGAGCAGGCCCAGCCGGTCCACCGTCGGGCAGTCGAAGCTGATCATCAGGTCCGGCTCCGCGGGGTAGCGGGCGGGTGGCACCAGCAGGTCCTGGCCGGGCAGGAACCGCAGCAGCCGCGGCACCTCGAACCGCCGGTCGCCGAACGACGCCACGACGTCCTTGCCCGCGCCGCGCAGCGCCAGCCCCAGGGCGAGCATCGAGCCGAGCGCGTCGCCGTCCGGGGACACGTGGCACACCAGCGCCACCCGGCGGGCGTGGCCGATCAGCTCGGCGGCCCGCTCCCAGGTGGCGTGCGGCACGGGCGTGCGGGTATCCGGGCCGTCCATCACGGTGCGGCCGGGCGCATGTGGGACGTCCCGGCCTCTCCCGTCAGGTCGTCCTCCGCCAGGTCGCCGTCCTCGTCGTCCGGCTTGCGGTAGGGGTCGGGCTCGCCCGCGTGCACGGCGCCCTCGGCCTTCTTGGCGATCTCCTCGTCCCGGGCCCTGGCCTCGGCGAACAGGTCCTCCATGTGGCGGGCGTTGTCGGGGAGGGGGTCGTGGCTGAAGGTCAGCGTCGGGGTGTGGCGCACGCCGGTCTGGCGGCCGACCTCCGACCTGATGATGCCCTTGGCGCTCTCCAGGGCGGCGGCGGTGTCCGCGCGCTCGGCCTCGGAGCCGAACACGGTGTAGTAGACCGTCGCGTCACGGAGGTCGGCGGTGATGCGGGTGTCGGTCACCGTCACGAAGCCGAGGCGCGGATCCTTGATCCGGCGTTCGAGCATCTCGGCGACAACCTGCTGGATGCGGTCCGCAAGTTTGCGGGCGCGTGCTGCGTCCACGATCGCGTTCCCCCTCTTTGCCCTCTTTGCTCGCTTAACACGCTTAACGGCCAGCGGGAAACCGTGCTTCCCGAAGACCCTTAATCCTCGTCCCCGTTGTAGAGCGACCGCCGCGCGGACAGCAGCTCGATCTCCGGACGGGACGCGACCATTCGCTCGCACGCCTCCAGCACCTCACCGCAGTTGCCCGCGGACGCGGAGACGACCGCCACGCCGATCTCGGCACGGCGGTGCAGATCGAGATGCCCGGTCTCGGCCACCGCGACCGCCGGGAACCGGCGGCGCACCTCGGCGACGAGCGGGCGCACGACCGAACGCTTCTGCTTCAGCGAGCGAACGTCGCCCAGCAGGATGTCCAAGGTCAGAGCACCTATGTACATGGCAGTCGCCACGACGTCGTCGGCGGGGCGGGACGGCGTGGTGCCCGCGGGCGGACCCGCGGGCACCGATCGCCGTGGCCTCGCGTCAGACGCGCGGCTTCTCCCTCATCTCGAACGTCTCGATGACGTCGTCGATCTTGATGTCGTTGTACCCGACACCGATACCGCACTCGAAGCCCTCGCGGACCTCGGTCGCGTCGTCCTTGAAGCGGCGCAGCGACGAGACGGTGAGATTGTCGGCCACCACGACACCGTCGCGGATGATCCTGGCCTTGCTGTTGCGGGTGATCGTGCCGGCGCGGACCAGGCAGCCCGCGATGTTGCCGATCCGCGGGACCTTGAAGACCTCGCGGACCTCGGCGGTGCCGGTCTGGACCTCCTCGAACTCCGGCTTGAGCATGCCCTTCAGGGCCGCCTCGATCTCCTCGATCGCCTGGTAGATGACCGAGTAGTACCGGATGTCCACGCCCTCGCGCTCGGCCAGATCGCGTGCCCGGACCTCCGGGCGCACGTTGAAGCCGATGATGACGGCGTTGTCGTCGGCGATCGCCAGGTTGACGTCGTACTCGGTGATCGCGCCGACCGCACGGTGGAGCACCCGCAGGCGCACCTCGTCGCCGACGTCGATCTTGAGCAGCGCGTCCTCCAGGGCTTCCACCGAACCGGAGACGTCACCCTTGATGATGAGCTTGAGCTCGTCGACCTGGCCCTTCTCCATGTCCTTGAACAGCTCTTCCAGCGTGCGCCGGCGGCTGGACTTGGCCATGTCGGCGGTGCGCTGCCGCGCGGCCCGCTGCTGGGCGATCTGGCGGGCCATGCGGTCGTCGGAGACCACGATGAAGTTGTCCCCGGCGCCCGGCACGGCCGTGAGGCCGAGCACCTGGACCGGAGCCGAAGGCCCGGCCTCGGCGACGGTCGCGCCCGTGTCGTCGTGCATCGCCCGGACGCGGCCGAAGGCCTCGCCACAGACGATGGAGTCGCCGACCCGCAGGGTGCCGCGCTGGACCAGGACGGTCGCCACGGGGCCGCGGCCCCGGTCGAGGTGCGCCTCGATGGCGATGCCCTGGGCGTCCATGCTCGGGTTGGCCCGGAGGTCCAGCTCGGCGTCCGCGGTGAGCAGGATGGCCTCGAGCAGGTTGTCGATGCCGGTGCCCTGCTTGGCGGAGATGTCGACGAACAGCGTCGAGCCACCGAACTCCTCGGCCACCAGACCGTACTCGGTGAGCTGGGCCCGCACCTTGGTGGGGTCCGCGCCCTCCTTGTCGATCTTGTTCACCGCCACGACCACCGGCACGTCGGCCGCGTGGGCGTGGTTCAGCGCCTCGATGGTCTGCGGCTTCACGCCGTCGTCCGCCGCGACCACCAGCACCGCGATGTCGGTGGCCTGCGCGCCTCGGGCACGCATGGCGGTGAACGCCTCGTGACCCGGGGTGTCGATGAACGTGATCTTACGGTCGGCACCCTCGTGCACCGCGCCCACCTGGTAGGCGCCGATGTGCTGGGTGATGCCGCCCGCCTCACGGGCCACCACGTTGGTGTTGCGGATCGCGTCGAGCAGCTTGGTCTTACCGTGGTCGACGTGACCCATGACGGTCACGACCGGCGGACGGGACTCGAGGTCGCTCTCGTCGCCCTCGTCCTCGCCGAACTCGATGTCGAAGGACTCGAGAAGCTCGCGGTCCTCCTCCTCCGGGCTGACGACCTGGATGACGTAGTTCAGCTCGGCGCCGAGCAGCTGCAGGGTCTCCTCGTTCACCGACTGGGTGGCGGTCACCATCTCGCCGAGGTGCAGCATGATCTGCACCAGCGACGCCGGGTTCGCACCGATCTTGTCGGCGAAGTCGGACAACGAGGCACCACGCGGAAGGCGCAGCACCTGGCCGTTGCCGCGGGGGACCTGCACGCCGCCGATCGACGGCGCCTGCATGTTGTCGAACTCTTGACGCCTCTGGCGCTTGGACTTGCGCCCGCGGGTCGGCCGGCCGCCGGGACGCCCGAAGGCACCCGCCGTGCCGCCACGGCCACGCGCGCCGCCACCACCGGGACGGCCGGCGAAACCGCCGCCGCCACCGCCACCGCCGGCGCCCGCTCCGGGGCCACCGCCGGGACGGCCACCGGTGCCGGTGCGGGGACCGCCGAAGCCGCCACCGCCACCACCGGGACGGCCACCGCCGCCGCCACCACCGGGACGGCCACCGCCGCCACCGCCGGGACGGCCGGCGCCGGCCGGACGGCCACCGCCGCCACCGCCGCCGCCCTGGCCGGGGCCGGTCGGACGGGAAGGCATCATCATCGGGTTCGGCCGCGGGCCACCGGGACGCGGGCCACCGGCACCAGGGCCGGGACGCGGGCCGCCGGGGCCGGGCCCCGGACGCGGACCCGCCGCTCCGGGCGGGCCGGGACGCGCCGAAGCCGGACGCGGCATGCCGCCGTCGCGCGGGGCACCGTCACGACGCGGCTCGCGAGGGCCGCCGTCACGCCGTCCGTCGCGGGGACCGGCGTCACGCGGGCCACCGTCACGGCCGGGACCACCGTCACGGCCCGGACCGCCCTCGCGGCCCGGACGCGGCGGGCGCTGGCCCATGCCGCTCGCGTTCGAGGAGAACGGGTTGTTGCCCGGACGCGGGCCACGCGGGCCGGGCTTCGGCCCGCCGGGACGCGGCACGCCGGGACCACCCGGACGCGGGGCACCCGGACCGCCGGCGCCGGGACCACCCGCAGGGGCGGGACGCGGCGCGGGGGCGGGACGGGGACCCGGCTTCGGGCCGGGAACAGGACGGCCGCCGCCGGACGGGCGCGACGCGTCGGCGCGAGGGCCGTCGCCGCGGGGACCGTCACCACGCGGACCATCGCCACGGGGACCGTCACCACGGGGACCGTCACCACGGGGACCGTCACCACGCGGGACGTCGCCACGGGGACCGTCGGGCCTGGCCGCCTCGGGACGCGGCGCGTCGGTGCGCGGCGCCTCGAACCGCGGGGCCTCGGTGCGGGCCGGCTGCTCCGGGCGCGGTTGCGCCGGACGGGGCACCTCCGGACGCGGGGCCGCCGGACGCGGGGCCTCCTGGGCGGGCTGCTGCGCCGCCGGCTGCTGGTTGACATGGGGCATCGGGACCGGCGGACGCTGGCCCTGCTGCTGGACGGGGCCGGGCTGCGCCGGACCGGGTCGCGGACCCGGCCTCGGCCCCGGCTTGGGTGCCGCCTGGCCGTTGCCCTGCTGGCCGTGTGACGGCCGCGGACCTGGCCTAGCCGGCCCTCTGGACGACCTGTCGCCGCCCCTGGAATCGGAGGATCCTCTGGAGAACGCCTCCGTAAGCTTGCGGACCACCGGCGCCTCGATCGTTGAAGACGCCGATCGCACGAACTCGCCCATTTCCTGGAGCTTGGCCATCACGACCTTGCTCTCTACTCCGAACTCCTTGGCGAGCTCGTAGACTCGGACCTTCGCCACTGCACTCCCTTACTCGGCCCGGGAGGCAGGTGCCGCCGGACCGTCGCTACCTGGACGTACTCATCGCCGCATGCTCATCAGGCGCTCATCGCTATCTGACCCGCCTATCGACTCGGCGTCCTACATGACAGTTGGTAACCATTCACCCGGTCCTACTCTGCGTCAACCCCCGCGAGATGAACCCGCAGACACGACACATCGAGCGGCCCCGCGACCCGGAACGAGCGCGGGAACGCCCGGCGGCGCTCGGCGAGCTCCAGGCAGCGCAGGTCGGGGTGCACATAGGCACCACGGCCCCGCAACCTGCCCAGCCGGTCGGGGACGATGACACCCTCGACCGCCACCAGGCGGAGCAGCTCGGACTTTACCGTGCGAACCCGGCAGCCCACGCACGTTCTCAGCGGGGCCGCCCGGCCACCGTATTCAAGCTTACCTTGTGGAGGCATCGGCGGGGCCGACCGCGTCCCCCGCCGCCGTCGCCTGGGTATCGGGCCTGATGTCGATGCGCCACCCGGTGAGACGGGCGGCCAGTCGGGCGTTCTGCCCTTCCTTGCCGATCGCCAGCGAGAGCTGGTAGTCGGGCACCGTCACCCGGGCCACACGGCCGTCGAGATCGATCACCTCGACATGGGAAACCCGCGCCGGCGACAGGGCATTCCCGACGAACTCGGCGGGATCGTCGGACCAGTCGATGATGTCGATCTTCTCGCCGTGCAGCTCGGTCATCACGTTGCGCACCCGCGAGCCCATCGGGCCGATGCAGGCGCCCTTGGCGTTCACGCCGCCGCGCCGCGAGCGCACCGCGATCTTGGTGCGGTGGCCCGCCTCACGGGCGATGGCCGCGATCTCGACGGTGCCGTCGGCGATCTCGGGCACCTCCAGCGCGAACAGCTTCTTGACCAGGTTGGG
This sequence comes from Sphaerisporangium sp. B11E5, assembly GCF_039871875.1. Classification (NCBI taxonomy): domain Bacteria; kingdom Bacillati; phylum Actinomycetota; class Actinomycetes; order Streptosporangiales; family Streptosporangiaceae; genus Sphaerisporangium; species Sphaerisporangium sp. B11E5. Next base: position 128,339 of record NZ_JBDPMD010000011.1, read on the forward strand.
GTGGGTGCGCGACAGCGTGACCGACGGCCCCTTGTGCCCCTTCTTCACCTGGACCACGTAACAGCGCAGCCGCTCGCCGTGGACGTAGTCCTCGCCGGGCACCTGCTCGTTGTGCGGCAGGATGGCCTCGATCTTGCCGAGGTCGACCAGGACCACACGCGGGTCCTTGCCCTGCTGGATGACGCCGGCCACGAGCTCCCCCTCGCGGCTGGCGAACTCGCCGAAGTTGATCTCGTCCTCGGCGTCCCGCAACTGCTGGAGTATCACCTGCTTGGCGGTGGTCGCGGCGATGCGGCTGAAGTTGCCGGGCGTATCGTCGTACTCCCGCAGCACCCGGCCCTCGTCGTCGAGCTCGGCCGCCCAGATGCTCACGTGGCCGGACCCGCGGTCCAGCTCGGCCCGCGCCTTGGCCGCCGCACCTTCGGTACGGAAATACGCGATGAGCAGGGCGTCCTCGATGGCCTTGACGACCAGGTCGAAGGAAATGTCCTTTTCTCGCTCCAGGCTGCGCAGGACGCTCATGTCAATGTCCACAAGGCTCCCCCCTAGCCCTCGTCGCCGTCGTCGTCGCCGGCGTCTTCCTCGTCGAACCGGTCCTCGTCGTCGAGCCGGCGGAACTCCACTTGCACCCGCCCCTTGCCGAGCCGCTCCCACTCCAGCCGGCGCGGGACGCCCGCCGCCTCCAGCTCGACGCCGGAGTCGTCGGCCGACATCACGCGGCCCTCGATCGAACCGCCGTCGCGCAGGTCGGCCCTGACCAGCCGGCCGGTGGCCCTGCGCCAGTGGCGGGGCTCGGTCAGCGGCCGGTCGACCCCGGGCGAGGTCACCTCCAGGACGTACGGGCTGCCGCCCATCACGTCACTGTCGTCCAGCGTCTGGGAGACGAGCTGGCTGACGTCGGCGACCTTGTCGAGGCTCACCCCGCCGTCGCCGTCCACGACGACTCTCAGGAGGCGTCGCCGGCCCGCGGGCATGATCGTGACGTCTTCGAGATCGAGACCCTCGGCGGCGGCGACGGGTGCGAGAAGCTTGATCAGGCGGTCACGTCGAGCATCGGCGCCCATGCTGACCTCCCAGGTGAAATTGTCGGCCCCCGCGCACGGCGGCCGAAGGCGTACCTCGCCCCAACGGTTCTCAAGCCTATCGACACCCGGACGTTGAAAGAGCGTCACTCGGTCACCCACCCGGTACCGCGCCGTACGATGCTATGTGCGAGTCCAGGACAAGACGTCACCTCGGGAGGCCGCACCGTGCGTCAGCGTGCCCTGACCCGGCGCGCCGTGCTGCGCGGCACCGCCGCCGGTGCGGTCGCCGCGGCCGCCGCCGGCTGCACTGCGCCCGCGCCCGCGCCGCCGAAGCCCGCACCCCCCGACCCTGAGACCGTGCTGCTCACCAAGGTCATCGCCGCCAAGGAGGAGATGGTGGCACTGTACCGCCGCGCCGCCGAATCCGGCGGCGGCCTGGCCGCCGAACTGCAGCCCTTCCAGCGCCGCCACGAAGCCCACCTGACCGAGCTGCGGCGCCGCCTGCCTCCCCGTGCCGCCTCCTCCTCCCCCGCCTCCTCCACCCAGCCGTCCCCGTCGCCGCCGGCCACTCCCACCCCCGCCCCGAAGGTGTCCCTGAGCCGCCTGCGCGAGCTGGAACGCGAAGCCGCCGCCACCCGCCCCCGCCAGATCGGCGGCGTCTCCCCCTCACTGGCGCAGCTCCTGGCCTGCATAGGCGCCTGCGAAGCAGCCCACGCCGTAGCCCTGGCGAGAGCGTCATGAGCCCCGTGAGCGCCCTGAACAAGGTCCTGGACGCCGAACACGCCGCCGTCTACGCCTACGGCGTCGTCGGCGCCCGCACCGCCGCCTCCCAGCGCGCCGCCGCCACCGCCGGCTTCAACGCCCACCGCGCCCGCCGCGACCAGCTCCGCGGCCTGATCACCACCAGATCCGGCACCCCCTCCGAGGCCGCCCCCGGCTACACCCTCCCCTTCCCCATCGTGACCAGCACCGACGCCGCCCGCCTCGCCGCCTACATAGAGGACCGCGTCACCTCCGCCTACCTGGAACTGACGTCGACAGAGGACCCGGACCTCCGCCGCCTGGCCGCCCACGCCATGCAGGAATGCACCATCCGCGCCTACACCTGGCGCCCCACCATCGCCGCTCTCCCCGGCTGGCCGGCCACCCCCACCCCCTCCTCGGCCCGCCCGAGCACCTCTCCCCCGGTGTCCCTGAACCAGTAGCCGTACCGGCCTCGACCGTTTCGACCGCCGTGGCCGGCGCCCCCCGGTGGTCCTTCGCCGGGCAGGCCCCCCGCGTCGTCGCGGCGGGCCTGCGGAACCGTGCGGGCGGCTCCCTGCCGCACACGGCTCAAGTCCGCCGGTAGGGCGATTCAGCTTTTCTGTGCATCGATGGACCGGCGGGCGGACCGGCGGACCGGTTCACGTCAGGGCTGGATATTGATGTAGGGGTCCCAGTAGTAGTAACCCTGCTTCTCGCCCTTGTGGTTGAGAATCATGAAACTGAAGTTGTAGGTGACCCTCCCGGTGTCAAGTACCTCGCACTCCCAGTAGTAGTTGTTGATTTTCTGGATCGTGGGGTTCAGCGGGTCCCGGCTGTTCGGCTGCGGCTCGTTGAGGACGATCGACCTCGGCACGGGGGTGCTGATCAGATCCTGTCCTGAAAGGGCGTTGAACCGGTAGAGGATGCTGGTGTACTCGGAGTTCAGGGACAGTGTCGTCTCACGCCACCTGATGATGTCCATGGGGGAGGCGTTGACCGTCAACTCGGTGCCCGGAGTGCTCCCGATCTGGTTCTGCCGGGTGGTCATGTAGATCAAGTTGCCGCTGTCGGGGATCGACGTGGGGCTGTTCGGATCAGTGTTCCTGCCGTATCTTCCGATAATGGTTTCCGCGTCGACGGCGATGAGGACGTTGATGAATTCCGACATACAGAAATTCTCCCTGTGGCGTCCGTAAAAGCAGACCCTGGTCCAGGATCCTGCAATCGCGACCTGATCGTGAATCGCCCTTACCGGAAATCTTGCCGAGCGGGTCAGCCATTGTCAATATTCATGCGGCATGATCCTGGAGGGGCTTTCCATAAGGGCGCCCGGCATGGATGTCAAGGGGTCGCGTCCCCTTCTTTTCCGGCAACATGATAATTGCCGTTCCGTATTGCCGTTAAGTGCGAGTCCATACACCGCAGGACAGGAAGAATAGAACCATCGATTCATGGACATCTCGATAAATATCGAGACTGGGATGGTGAATAAAGGCGGTCGCGTAAGCGGGTGCCGCTTGAGGCCAGGGACCGGGGATGCCACCGGCGGGGATCAGGGCGCGGCCACCACGCCGGCGCCGAGGTGACCGGAGTACGGGCGGCCCCAGCGGATGCGGGCACGTTCGGCCGGTGATGGGGGTGTGCCGCGTGGGTGGCGAGCGGGGGAAAAGGGGTGCTGAGCTATCCATGGGGATTTATCGGGATAGCTCTATGTTTGCAGTTCGTGGATCGGGTAGTTCGGGGGGCACCGGATACCACGGAGGAACACAATGGGCTGGAGTTACCGTAAGTCGATCAAGATGGGCCCGTTCAGGCTCAACCTGTCGCGGAGCGGTGTCGGACACAGCTATGGCGGTCGTGGATTCCGCGTCACCAAAACGGCTGACGGGCGGCGCACGATCACCGTGAATCTGCCGGGCGGCCTGCACTGGAAGAAGACGCTGGGCAGCAGCAAGAGCTGACACCCACGAGCCGGCCGGCCGCCCGTCCTGCCCGGGCCGGCCGGTCCTTTCCTCCCCGCCCTGACCGCCGGGTCACCCGGCGGGGGGCGGGCTCCAAGAGCGACCAGGCAGGCGACGGGCGCCCCCGGAAGCTTCCGGGGGCGCCCGTGGACGTTCGCACCGGCGGATCGGCGGTCAGGGCGCCTGGAGGGTCAGGAGCTGATCGCTTCCAGGACGCGGGTGGCGGCTTCGGTGAGCGGGATCTCTTGTTTCTCACCGGTGGTGCGGTCGCGGAGTTCCGCCACCCCTTGGGCCAGGCCCCGGCCGATGATGAGGATGGTGGGGACGCCCAGGAGTTCGGCGTCCGTGAACTTGACGCCGGGGGAGACGCCGGGGCGGTCGTCCACGAGGACGCGGACGCCCTGGGCGGACAGCTCCTCGGCCAGGCGGAGGGCCACCTCCACCTGGTTGTCCTTGCCGGTGCCGACGATGTGGACGTCGGCGGGGGAGACTTCGCGGGGCCAGACGAGACCCAGGTCGTCGTGGCGCTGCTCGGCGAGGACGGCCACGGCGCGGGAGACGCCGACGCCGTAGGAGCCCATGGTGATGCGGATGGGCTTGCCGTCGGGGCCGAGGGCGTCCAGGCCGGCGGCGTCGGCGTACTTGCGGCCCAGCTGGAAGATGTGGCCGATCTCGATGCCGCGGTCGATGGCGAGCGGGTTGCCGCATCGGGGGCAGGAGTCGCCGGGGCGGACCTCGGCGGCCTCGATGGTGCCGTCGGGCCGGAAGTCGCGGCCGGCGACGACGTGGGCGGCGTGGCGGCCGGCCTCGTTGGCGCCGGTCACCCAGGAGGAGCCGTCGACCACGCGGGGGTCGACGAGGTAGCGGATGCCGAGCTTCTTGAGGACCTGCGGGCCGATGTAGCCGCGCACGAGCCCGGGGTGCCGTTCGAAGTCGGCGGCCTCGAAGATCTCCGGGACGCCGGGCGACAGGGACGCCTCCAGCCGCTTGAAGTCGACCTCGCGGTCGCCGGGCACGCCGACGACCAGCGTCTCGGCGTCCTTGACGCCGGGGGTGCGCACCTTGACCACGACGTTCTTGAGGGTGTCGGCGGCGGTGATCCCGAGACCGTGGTGCTCGTTGACGTACGCGACCAGCGACTCGATGGTCGGCGTGTCGGGGGTGTCGAGCACCTGGAGCGGCGGGTGCGAGCCGGTCACGGCGGGCGGTGCCGGCGTGACGACGGCCTCGGCGTTGGCGGCGTACCCGCATTCGCGGCAGGCCACGAAGGTGTCCTCGCCGTTGGGCGCGGGCGCGAGGAACTCCTCCGACGCCGAGCCGCCCATGGCCCCCGACATCGCGAAGCAGATCTTGTACTCGATGCCGAGCCGGTCGAACAGCTTGATGTACGCCTCGCGGTGCTGCTCGTAGGACCGCTTGAGGCCGTCGTCGTCGAGGTCGAAGGAGTAGGAGTCCTTCATGACGAACTCGCGCCCGCGCAGGATGCCCGCCCGGGGCCGCGCCTCGTCGCGGTACTTCGTCTGGATCTGGTAGAGGACGACCGGGTAGTCCTTGTAGGAGGAGTACTCGCCCTTCACCATGTCGGTGAACATCTCCTCGTGGGTGGGCCCGAGAAGGTAGTCGGCCCCCTTGCGGTCCTTGAGCCGGAAGAGCGTGTCGCCGTACTCCGACCACCGGCCGGTGGCCTCGTAGTACTCGCGCGGCAGCAGGGCGGGGAACAGGACCTCCTGGCCCCCCATGGCGTTCATCTCCTCGCGCACCACGCGGGTGACGTTCTCCATGACGATCTTGCCGAGCGGCAGCCAGGAGTACACGCCGGGCGCGACGCGGCGGATGTAGCCGGCGCGGACGAGGAGCTTGTGACTCGGCACCTCGGCGTCCGCCGGATCCTCACGCAGGGTGCGCAGGAACAGGGTGGACATACGCAGCAGCACGGCTACTCCTCGGTCGCGGGGGCGGTGTGAAAGGTTCGGGAGGTCCCGTTGGTTGATACCTACGGATAGTCCTACAGGTTATCGAGTCCCCGGCGGTGGCCGCCCGCGTCGTGCGGCCCTCCGGCCGGACCCGGAGGAGAGGAGAGGGTAACGGTACCGGATTATCTCGACGCCTTCGCCGTGTGCGACTGGCCGGGAGCGCCGGGGTGAACGACAATCTGCACCATGACCCCGCGGGGCCGGTGAGCTCCGCTGAGGAAGGCCGCTAAGGAGGCCCGATGCCACTGCGCGTGGCGGTCGTGGGATCCGGTCCAGCCGGCATCTACACGGCCGAGGCACTGACCAAGCAGGCGGGTGGACCGGTCGAGGTCGATGTGCTGGACCGGCTGCCCACGCCGTACGGACTGGTGAGGTACGGCGTCGCCCCCGACCACACGTCGATCAAGTCGATCGCCGGCTACCTGCGCCGGGTGCTCGAGCAGCCCACGGTGCGGTTCCTCGGCGGGGTGGAGCTCGGGAAGGACGTCTCGGTCGCCGACCTGGCCGCCTGCTACGACGCGGTGGTGTACTGCACGGGCGCCATGGTGGACCGGCGGCTCGGCATCCCCGGCGAGGACCTGCCCGGCAGCGTGGCCGCCACGGACTTCGTGAACTGGTACTGCGGCCACCCCGACGTGCCTCCGGAGACGTTCTCGCTGGACAGCACGGACGTCGCGGTGATCGGGGTCGGCAACGTCGCGGTGGACGTGGTGCGGGTGCTGGCCCGTTCGGCCGAGGAGCTGCGCGCCACCGACGTGCCGCAGGAGGTGCTGGACCGGCTGACCAAGAGCCAGGTGCGCACGCTGCACATGATCGGCAGGCGCGGGCCCGAGCACGCCAAGTTCACGCTCAAGGAGCTGCGTGAGCTCGGCGACCTGGAGAACTGCGACGTGTCGGTGCGGCACGACGAGGCGGGCGACAGCGACGTGAGCGCGTTGTCGCGTCAGGTGCGGGGCAACGTCGAGGTGCTGCGTTCCTGGTGCGCGCGGGCGTCGGCGGGGCGGCCGCGGCGGCTCGACGTGCGGTTCTGGCTGCGCCCGGTGGAGATCCTCGGCACGGGCCACGTGGAGGGGCTGAAGCTGGAGCGCACCGTGCTGAAGGACGGCCGCGTCACCGGCACCGGGGAGTTCGAGGTCATCCCGGCGGGCATGGTGCTGCGCTCGGTGGGGTACCAGAGCGTGCCGCTGCCGGGGGTGCCGTTCGACGAGTCCACCATGACCGTGCCGAACGTCGCGGGGCGGGTCGCCGAGGGGCAGTACGTCGCGGGGTGGCTCAAGCGGGGCCCGACCGGGGTGATCGGCACCAACAAGTCCGACGCCGCCGAGACCGTGCGCACCCTGATCGCCGATCTCGCGGCCGGCCGCGAAGCGCCCGCGTCCCGGCTGGACGACGTGCTGGCCGCGCGCGGGGTGAGCCCGGTGACGTACGAGCAGTGGTTGTCCATCGAGGCGGCCGAGGCGGCTCTCGCGGCGTCGCTCGGCCGCGGTGAGCACGTCAAGCTGGTCGGCCTCCCCGCCATGTTCGAGGCCTGTGGCCGCACCTCCCTGCCCGGCCCCTCACTCTGATCGAGGGCGGTGGTCACGCGTCGGTGCCGTCCAGGGCGGCCTCGGCGCGGTGGAGGGCGGCGAGGAGGGTTCTGACGGTGGCGGGCTCGTCGAGCACGCCTCCCCCGGCGTCGCGGCGGGCCTGCCAGGCCGCGACGCGGGCGGCGTACCCGGCGTAGGTGGCGAGATGGAAGGCGTACACGGCGGCGTAGCGGCTCACCAGGTGGGAGGGGTGCATGTCCCACCCCTGGGAGAAGCCGTTGCGCAGTGAGTGGCGCACCGTCGCGGCGTGCGCCCGCCACAGCGCGTGCGCGTCGGAGGTGGCGTCGGAGGCGGGGGCGGCGGCCAGCGAGCCGTCCGACAGCTCCACGCCGGTGCCGGCGAGCGTGGTGCGCATGACCTCCCGCGCGTGGTCGCACGCCGGGTGGTCGAGGCGCTGCTCCGCGGGCGGCAGCCCGCACGCGGCGGTGTAGTCGAACACCCCGAAGTGCGCCGCCGCGAGCCGCCCGCCGAGCGAAGGCACGAGGTCCGGCGAGCGCTGGAGGAACAACACGGTCTGCGGCGCCTCCACCTGCATCTCGAACCGCAGTGTGTCGGCGGCCAGCCCGAGCCCCGTCTCCAGCCCGGCGAGGCACGAGGCGAACTGCCCGAGATAGGCCTCCATCAGCACCTTGGGGAAGGTCACCGCGAACCCGGGCGGCAGCTCGCCCACCCGGTCGAGGACACCGGTGAGGAACAGATCGAGCGTGCGCAGCGACCGGCCGGGGTCCCCGTCGGCGAACGACTTCACCCGGGGCCCCCAGCGGCGCGGCAACGTGCCGTCCGCGTGGGCCGCGGCCACCGCGCCGGCGGCGGCGACGGCGTGGGCGTCCTCCTCGGCGGCCGGCCGCACGCCGTAGCCGTCCTCGAAGTCGATCCGCAGGTCCTCGACGGGTTCGGCGGCCAGCTTGCGCGCCACCCGGCCCCGCACGTCCGCCGCGAGGTCGCCGGGCAGGCCGAACACCTCGGCGAGGGACCCGGCGGCGGGCAGGTGCCGCTCCAGCAGGCCGAGCGCCACGTCGCCCCACTCCCGCGCGGTGCCCGGCCCGAACCGGTCCGCGGGCACGTAGACGGTGTGCACCGGCTGCCAACCGCCTGGCGGCCCTGGGAACCGTTCCGACTGCTCCCGGTGCGCGGCGGCGAACCCGGGGACGTCGTCGTGGCGGCCGAGTGTGGTGCGCACGGTCAGACCGTGTCCACCAGCTCGCGCCACCGCCGCACCCGCTCGCGGTCGACGGGCGCCGACCACGACCCGCGTACGGCCCGGCCGACGTGGAAGGCCCGCACACCGTAGTCGAGCAGCGGGGGCACCAGGTGCGGCTCCAGGCCGCCGCCGGCGAGGATCAGCGGCGCGTCCCCGGCCTCGGCCCTGGCGCGCAGCACCGGCAGCCCGCCCGCGATGCCGGACGGGTCGCCGGAGGTGAGGACGGTGGCCAGGTTCGGCAGCAGGCGGATGGCCCGCCAGCCCGCCTGCACGTCGGCGGCGTGGTCGACCGCCCGGTGGAACGTCCACGGCAGCGGCGTCACCGCGTGGATCAGCGCCTCGGTCGCCGCGAGGTCCACCACGCCCGCCGCGTCGAGGAACCCGAAGACGAACCCGGCCGCGCCGGCGTCGGCGAGCGAGCGCGCGGCACGGCCGAGGCTTTCCAGTTCGTCCGGGGTGGCCGTGTAGCCGGGGTTGGACCGGAGCATCACCATCTGCGGCAGCGCGGACTGCTTGGTGATCGCTTCGACGGTCTCCGGTGCCGGGGTGAGTCCTCCGGTGGAGATGTCGGCCACGATCTCCAAGCGGTCCGCACCGCCGTCTTCTGCGGCCACGGCGTCGCGCACGTCGAGCGCGATCACCTCAAGCAGCGAACCGGTCATGGGTTCAGAGGTTATCCGACCGTCCTGTCCAGAGTTGGACCGCTACCAGATAGAACCCGGCGGCTGTCCGGAGTTGCCACTCTGGACCGGATCTGACCATGGTGACGCTCAGGCCGGTGAGTAGGACGGGCGTAGGGCCTGGGCCTCGGACGCGACCCTGCTGACCCTGCTCCAGCGCAGCGCGGCCTCGGCCGCGCCGGGCAGGCCGGCGGCCCGCTGGAACAGCGCGCCGGAGGCACGGTGCGGCAGGTCCACGGTGCGTACGTGCCGGAAGCCGAGCCGCCGGTAGTACCCCTGGAGGCCGGGGTTGTCCTTGGAGCAGTCCAGCCGCAGCCAGTCCAGCCCGGCCGCGGCCACGCGCAGCGCCGCCCAGTCGAGCAGGGTCTCGCCGAGCCCGCGCCCGGAGAACGCCCGGCCCACCGCCAGTTTGTGCACATAGAGCGCGGACTCCGGCCGGTCGGCCACGGTCCAGAACTCGGCGTCGGCGTTGTCGTCCAGGGCGAGCGTCGCCGCGGGCACCAGGCCCTCGCCGCCGGTGCCCTCCTCGGCGCCGTCCAGCACGAAAAGGGTCTGGGCTTCGATCAGCGGCTCGATCCGCGCGGCGGGGAAGCCGGCGGCCGGCCACTGCCGGATGCCGCGTCCGTGCAGCCAGCCCGCCGTGTCGGCCAGCAGCCGCAGGACTCCGGGGAGGTCGGCGGGGGTGGCGGTACGGAGCGTGAGCGACCTGGCCTGCTGGAGGGTGTGGGGAGACATGGAGGATCCTTTCGTGACCGCTGGTATCGCCTCGAACACGGAACGTGCTCGAACTTGGCGTACGGCTTTCTCAGTCAAAGCCCGGGTGAAGTCCGGTCACCGCACGCGTCACTGGCGTGTCCGGCCACGGCGGGACGCGGCGCGTGCGAGAGAGGGGGACCGGCCACCCCCACAGGGGCCGGTCGGGCCGGGCTCAGGTCAGCTCAGCGCGAGCTCGTACCTGATCAGATGCTTGTCGGCGGGCAGGACCGAGACGGCAACCCGGACCGGCAGGTCCTCTGAGTCGAAACCGACCCGGACATATACGACAACAGGCGTACCAGGTTCAAGTTGCAGCCGCGCGGCTTCCTCCGGAGTCGGCATACGCGCGGAGATGTCGTCGACGACACGGACCTGCCGATGGCCCAGCTCTTCCAGCACGCGGTTGGCGCCCCGCGTGATGTCCGCGGGCCGGGCGATCTCCGAATCGCGCACCAGCGTGTAAGGGAAGTAGGAGTCGTTGGTGTTGTAGGGCTGGTCGTCGACGAACCGCAGGCGGCGCCGCACCACGGCGACCGCGCGCTCCTCGAGCTGGAGCCGGGTGGCGATCTCCTCGGGCGGCTCCACGATGGAGACCTCGATCTCCTGGCTCGGCTTGCGGCCCTCTTTGCCCACCGCCTCGGCGAAGGCTTCTCTGCGGACGATCCCCGGGGCGGCGTTCAACTCGTCCTGCGGCCGCATCAGCAGGGCACGGCGGTCGCGGACGAAACTGCCGCGGCGGCGCATCCGGGTGATCAGGCCCTCGTTCTCCAGCTCGGCGAGCGCCAGGCGCACCGTGTTGCGGCTGACCTCGTGGCTGTCCATGAGGTCCATCTCCGTAGGCAGCTGGGCACCCGGCCCGAGCTCGCCGGAGTAGATCGCCTTGCGCAGCTCGCCGGCCACCTGCTGGTACAGCGTCGACCGTGCCAAATCTCACCTACGGTTGCGTCCTTTTGTACCTACGAATCTAGACGATCTCGATCTGACAGCAAACAACCCCTTGACCCGAGCCGCGCGGACCCGCATTATCCAAACGTTGGTACAAATCCATCAAAGAGTCGGCGAGGGGAGGGGCCTGTGCTGGCGGTCCGGGCGGGAACGGCATATCTGCCGTGGCATGATCCGCGGGAGGCGACGCGGTTGTTGCGTTACGCGTTGCACCGCGAGGGGTTCACGCACACCTACCAGAGCAGCGGCAACGGGATGGCCGTCCTCTCGGTGACCACCGAGCTGACCGTGTGGTGCAGGAAGGGCTCCTTCGTCTGGACCGAGGACGGCCTCACCGTCACTCACCCGTCCGGCGACCCCGCCGGCGCGGCCCAGCTCATCAAGCGTCATCTCCGCAGGCCGGCCGAGGAGGACCCCCAGGACATCTGGGAGGACGACTCCGCCGGGCGGCCGCCCCAAGGCTCCGTGCGCTGAACGTCCGCCAGGACCCCAACCCTCGCCGGGGTCCTGGCGGTCGCGCCGGGGCGGAACGTGTCCTGGCGGGTCCCCCACGCCCGCCAGGACACGTTTCCGTTATCGCGGCTGGTTTCCCATTCCCGGTGAAGTGCGCGGGAACACCGTCCCATCTCCATCCGGCATGACCGGTCCGGCATCGCCGTAAACCGACCGGTCGGTATGGACGGCTGGTATGCCGTGCGGCATCATCGGAGGGCATGACCCTTTTCTCCGTCGAAGGCAAGGCCGTCGTCGTCACCGGGGGCTCGCGCGGCATCGGCAAGATGATCGCGGCGGGGTTCGCCGCCGCCGGGGCGAGGGTCTACATCTCCTCGCGCAAGGCCGCCGACGTGGAGAAGACCGGGGCCGAGCTCGGCTGCGTCGCCGTCCCGGCCGACCTGTCCACCCCCGAGGGCGTCGAGACGCTGGCCTCCGCGGTCGCCGCGCGGGAGGACCGGCTGCACGTCCTGGTCAACAACGCCGGGGCGACCTGGGGCGCGCCGCTCGCCGACTACCCCGAGCACGCCTTCGACAAGCTCTGGGGCATCAACGTCAAGGGGGTGTTCCTCCTGACCCAGCGGCTCCTGCCGCTGCTGCGCGCCGCCGCCACGCGCGAGGACCCGGCCCGGGTGATCAACATCGGCTCGGTGGACGGCCTGCGCGTGCCCATCGTGGAGAACTACGCCTACTCGGCGGCCAAGGCGGGCGTGCACATGCTGACCCGCCACCTCGCGCGGGTGCTCGCCCCGGAGTCCATCACGGTGAACGCCATCGCCCCCGGGCCGTTCGAGTCGAAGATGATGGCCTACGTCCTCGACGACCCGCAGGGCAGGGCCGCGGTGGAGGCGCACGTGCCGCTCGGCCGCATCGGCCGGCCGGACGACATGGCCGGGGCCGCGATCTTCCTGGCCTCGCGGGCGGGCGCGTACCTGACCGGTGCGGTCATCCCGGTGGACGGCGGCGTATCCACGTGCTGACACAGAAACTTTCGCCGGATTTGTAACACAAACGGCAAAAGATCACTCTTGTCGTGGTTATCGGTTGATGCCACCGTGATCACATGGTCAAGCGTCTTCCGGCGATCCTGCCGGTCGTCACCGCGCTCGCGTTCGCCCTCACCACGGGCGTCGCCGACGCGCACCCCTCCCCCAAGCCGACCACTCCCCCGGCGTGCGACCCCACCGGGACCGCACCCGTTCACCTGAACAAGGTTCCCACCCCGGCCAGTGTCCTCGGGTTCGACCTCGGCTCCCGCGAGGTCACCTCCGCCGAGTCCGACACCCTGCTGGCCGCCATCGACCGGGCCACCGACCGCGTCGTCACCGGCACCCTGGCCACCACCGCCCAGGGCCGCCCCCTGAAGTACGCCATCGTCGGCAAGCCCGGCAACGTCACCAAGCACGGCCTCGCCGCCATCGAGAAGTCGATCAAGACGCTGCGCGAGCCTCTCACGCCGCCCGCGCTCGCCAAGCTGATCGCCGCGAGAACCCCCGCCGTCCTGTGGGTCACCGGCAACGTGCACGGCAACGAGGAGAGCGGCGCCGACGCCGCGCTCAAGACGCTGTACGACCTGTCCGACCGGGACGACTGCGCCGCGCGCCGCATCCTGGACAACGCGATCGTGGTCGTGCTGCCGGTGCAGAACCCCGACGGCCGCGAGGCCGACGACCGGCGCAACGCCTACGGCTTCGACATGAACCGCGACTGGTTCGCCCGCACCCAGCCCGAGACCGACGGCAAGCTGGAGATGCTGCGCAAGTACCCGCCGCAGGTCTACATCGACGCCCACGAGCAGGGTGGCACCGCGTACTTCTTCCCGCCGAACGCCGACCCGATCCACCACGAGATCGCCGAGCCCGCCTACTCGTGGATCAGCGACGTGTACGGCCCGGCGATGATCGACGAGTTCACCGAGCGCGGCATCCCGTTCACCAACCGGGACGTCTACGACATGTTCTACATGGGGTACGGCGACACGGTGCCCACCACCGGTTTCAACGCGGCCGGCATGACGTTCGAGAAGGGCAGCAGTTCCCCCATCGCGGCCCGCACCGCCGAGCAGGCCCTCACCCAGTGGGTGACCCTGTCGGCCGCCGCGGCCCGCAGGACGAGCATCCTCACCGCCTGGCACGGCATGTACGCCGAGGCGCTCAAGCAGGGCCTCGCGGGCGAGCTGGAGCCGAACCAGATCTACAACCCGGGCAACGAGATCATCACCCAGGTGCCGGACCGCAAGATCCGCAACTACTTCCTGCGCGCCGACGACCCGGCCAAGAAGGCGGCCGTCGACTCGATCGTGCGCAGGCTCCAGCGCATGGACGTGCGGGTCTACACGCTCACCAAGTCGCTCACCGTGCCGGACTTCAAGGAGTACGGCCAGGCCGAGGCGCGCACCACCCTGCCCAAGGGCACGTACTGGATCCCCATGGCGCAGGGCCAGAAGCACTGGATCCAGGCCATGCTGGGCGAGGACAGCTACACGCCGTTCCCCTACTTCTACGACGTGACCGCCTGGAGCCTGCCGCTGCTCGCCAACGTGTCCGGCGGGTCGTCCGGCGTGCCGCTGCACGTCCACGGCAGCCCCGCCAAGGACGTGGCGCCGGTCGTGTCGCCGCCCGCGCCCGCCGCCGCGCCGGCGATCGGCGTGCTGCGGCTGTCCACCTCCACCTCGGCGGTGGAGTCCACCGGCTGGCTGCGGCACCGGCTGGACCGCGACTGGAAGCTGCCGTACACGCTGCTGACCCCCGCGGACGTCGCGGCGGGCAAGCTCGCGGGCCTGGACGTGGTGCTGGCCCCGGCGGGCTCGGCGACCGCGGCCAACACCGCGCTCGGCCAGGCCGGCCGGGACGCGCTGCGCGCCTGGGTGAACGAGGGCGGCCGGTACGTCGGCTGGAGCGGCGGCGCCCAGCTCGCCTCCCTGGCCGGTGTCACCACCGCCACCTTCACCGCGGCCACATCGGACGTGCCCGGGTCACTGTTCCGGGTGAACGTCGCCAAGGGCCCGCTGTCGGCCGGCGTCGGCGCCACGGCCTGGCAGTTCTACTCCTACGACGCGCTGATGCGGCCGTCGGACCCGGCGCACGTGGTGGCGTCGTACCCGGCGGCCGGGTCGGCCGACTGGTTCGTGTCGGGCTTCCAGGTCGGCGCGGAGGAGCTGGGCGGCACGGCCGCGATGCTGGATGAGCCGCTCGGCGCCGGTCATGTGGTGCTGTTCGCCGGTGAGCCCAACTTCCGGGCGTTCACCGACGGCACGGCCCGCCTGCTGACCAACGCGATCGGCGCGGACCTGCCCGCCGGGCCCGCCGCGAAGGCACGTCTCGCCGCGCCGTCCGCCGCGCCGTCCGCGCTGCCCGCTTTCGAGTCGCCGATCCGGGTGACCGCCGGGGCGGCCGACACGGCGAAGGTCGCCCAGGTGCTGGCCGGGTTCGGCGCCCGGTGGACCGAGGAGGCGGCGCCCGGCGGCGCCGTCCGGCTGGTCGTGGACAACCCCGAAGGGTTCGGCCTGCACGAGCACCCGTGGGCGTCCCGGCTGCCGAAGGCCCTTCAGGACGCGGGGGTGCGGCCGCTGGCCGTCGTGCTGCCCTAGCCCCGTTTTCCGCACATCGCCCTCGACGACCTGCACGGATCACTCACCGCACCGAATATCACAGAACACCTGACCAGGGACATTCGGGCCCTGCGGAAAACAGGCCTAGCCACCGGCGCTCGCCGCCGCCCCGCCCGGTCACAGCAGGCCGAGCAGGGCGGCGGTGAGCCGGTCGGCCGCCCCCGGGGAGTCGGCGAGGTACAGGTAGGGCTCCACCAGCTCCAGCTCGATCACCGCGGGGGTGCCGTCCGGCAGGCGCACCAGGTCCACCCGGGCGTACAGCGGGGGCACGGCCAGGGTGGCGAGCACCCGCGCGGCCAGGGCGAGCTGGTCGGCGGCGGGCTCGCGGGCCGACGTGCCGAGGTGCCTGCCCTGCGGGGCCGCCGGGGCGAGCATGGCGTTGCGGCGGCGGGCGTGGCTGAACTCGCCGCCGAAGTAGACCAGGGAGGTCTCGCCCTCGGCCTCCACCATGGCGAGGTACGGCTGGACCATCGCCACCCGCCCGGCCGCGGTCAGAGAGCGGGCGTGCTCCTCCGCGGCGGAGCGGACGGCGGTGCGGACGGTGTCGCGTGCCCCGGCCGACACCGAGGGCTTGACGACGTACTCGGCGAGTTCCGGCAGTTCCACCGGCTCGCCCGGCCGGACCCAGGTGGTGGGGACCGTGGGCACGCCGAGGTCGCGCAGGTAGGACTTGTCGGAGTTGAGATCCAGCAGGCCGGCCGGGTTCAGCAGCCGCGTGGCGCCCTCCGCCTTGTACGCCCAGGCCACGAACTCGTCGCGGCGGTGCACGTAGTTCCACGTCGAGCGCACCACCGCGGCGTCGAAACGCTCCCAGCGGACGGCGGGGTCGTCCCAGCGGACGGCGCGGCCGTCGATCCCGGCCCGCGCCCAGGCGTCCAGCAGGACCGCCCGGTCGTCGTCCGGACCGTCGTAGGTGACATACGCGACCTTCAGCACAGCTCTCCCACCCTGGCCTGTCAGCATCGTGAGCATCGTACGGACATGTCGCGAACGGCACGTTCGCCGGTACGCGTCACCAGGCGTTTGGCTGTCAGGTTCTTCGAGAGGCGGTGGTGTGGGTAGACAAATATCATGATGGGGGGGATGTCATGAAGAACGTCGCCATGGTCGTCACGCTCGCCAGCATCGCCCTGTCCGGCACGCTCAGCGCGGCGAGCCCGGCCGGGGGTCCGCCGGGCGCCGAGGAGAAGACGTACGTCAGCCGCGACCAGTACAGGGTGCTCCTCGGCCAGTGCCGGTACGCCGACACCCCGGCCATGCGCGCGGAGTGCCGTACCCGGGTCGCGCAACGGTACGCCGTCGGCCGACAGGCCCGCGTCTCCCTCGACTGCCGCACCTACTCCAGCGTGACGGTCTGCGGCGAGCTCACTCTCAGCCCTCGCGAGCAGGCCTGCGTCCGCAGGGCCGTCGCCCAGGGCCTCACCGCGCGCCGCGCCGAGGTCGAGTGCTACGCCTTCTACTGATCCGCGACCCGCCGGCCCGTGCCCCGCTCGCCGTCACTTGGTGCCGTACACCGGTTCCGCGACCGGGGCCTCGGCGATGAGCTTGGCGACGGCCTCGCCCGCCTCCTCCGGGCGCCACCGCGCGCCCTTGTCCACGCCGGGGCCGTGCTGCCAGCCGGTGGCCAGCGAGATCATGCCGCCTTCCAGCTCGAACACCCGTCCCGTGACGTGCGCGGACTCCCGCGACCCGAGCCAGACGACCAGCGGGGCGACGTTGGCCGGGTCCATGACGTCGAAGCCCGTCTCCGGGGGCGCCACCATGTCGGCGAACACCTCCTCGGTGATGCGGGTGCGGGCCGCGGGGGCGATCGCGTTGACGGTCACGCCGTACCGGCCGAGCTCGGCCGCGGCCGTGTGGGTGAGCGCGACGATCCCGGCCTTGGCGGCGGCGTAGTTGGCCTGGCCGACGCTGCCGAGCAGACCGGCGCCCGAGGAGGTGTTGATCACGCGGCCGTCCACAGGGTCGCCGGCCTTCGAGCGCTCCCGCCAGTACGCGGCGGCGTGCCGCAGCGGCAGGAAGTGGCCCTTGAGGTGGACGCGCACCACGTCGTCCCACTCGTCCTCGGTCATCGAGACGATCATGCGGTCCCGGACGTAGCCCGCGTTGTTCACCAGCACGTCCAGCCCGCCGAAGGCGCTCACCGCCGTCTTGACCAGCCGCCCCGCGCCGTCCCAGTCGGCCACGTCGTCGCAGTTGGCGACCGCCTCGCCGCCGAGGTCCCTGATCTCCTCGACCACCTCACGGGCGGGCTCGCCGGAACGTCCCCCGCCGTGGGGCCCGGTCCCGAGGTCGTTCACCACCACCTTGGCGCCCTGGCGCGCGAACTCGAGAGCGTGCGCCCGCCCGATCCCCCGGCCCGCTCCGGTCACCACGACGACCCGGTCCGCACAGATAGCGCTCATTCACCGTTCCTCTTCCACAAGATCATGGGAAGTTTCCCGATAAATCACGCTTTATGTATATCCAGCGGAGTTGCCGCGAAGCCGCAACAATCCTGGCGTGTCGCGCGCGTGCGCCGGCGGGCCTCGCGACGTCCGGTCAGGCGCCGTCCAGAAGAGCCAAGAGGGTCTCGGCGGCGGCCTGGCCGCAGACGCGGGCGGCGCCGTGGGTGGCGATGTGGACGGCGCCGAGGTCGGTGCGGCCGGGCAGGCCCATCTCGACGACGGCGGCGTCCGGGCGGGCGGCGAGGAGCCGGTCGAGGGCGGCGGTCTGCCAGGGCACGCGGTGCGCGTCGCGGGCGACGATCACCAGCGGGCGCCCGGCCGCGGGGGTGAGCACGGCACTCCCCACAGCGGGGCCGAGGGCCGCCCAGGCGTCCTCCTCGAAGCGCGCCACGGTGGTGCCGGGGAGCAGCTTGGCCAGCGGCTCCCCCACTCCCCACGGGGTGTGCTTGTCGATCGCCAGGTTCATCACCCGCGCCAGCTCCACCACGTACGGCGCGGCGCCCCCGTGCGGCGCCTCCCAGCCCCGCCGGGTCACCCGCACCGCACGCCGCGCGGCGACCAGCCCGAGGGCACGGTCGGCCTCGGAGGTGGCGCCCGCGGACCTCCCGGCCCAGGCCGTCAGCTCCGCGGTGCGGCGGGCGGCGTCGGCGAGCCGCTCCTCGGTGAGCAGCCCCTCGGCGACCGCGTCGGCGACGGCCTCGCGGATGGCGACCACCACGTCCTCGCCCGCGTTCTCGCCGCCGACGCAGACCAGGTCGGCGCCCGCCGCCACGGCACGCGCGCTCGCCCCGCCGATGCCGTACCGCTCGGTCACCGCGGCCATCTCGATGGCGTCGGTGACGACGACGCCGCCGAAGCCCATCTCGTCGCGCAGCAACCCGGTCAGCACCCGGCGGCTCAGCGTGGCGGGCATGCCGGGGTCGCAGGCCGCGACGAGCAGGTGCCCGGTCATGATCATGCGCACGCCCGCCTCGACGGCCGCGCGGAACGGCCGCAGCTCCACCTCGCGCAGTCGCCCCGCGGTGGCCGTCAGCGTCGGCAGCCCGTGATGGGAGTCCACGCCGGTGTCGCCGTGGCCGGGGAAGTGCTTGGCGCACGCCGCGACCCCCGCCGCCTGGAGCCCCCGCACCCAGGCGGCGGTGTGCCGCGACACCAGCGCGGGGTCCGCGCCGAAGGACCGCAACCCGATGACCGGGTTGCGCGGATTGTTGTTGACGTCGGCGGAGGGCGCGAAGTCGACGTTCACCCCGAGGGCCGCGAGGTCGGCGCCGAGCCCGCGGGCGATCTCCTCGGTGAGCGTGACGTCGTCCACCACGCCGAGCGCGTAGTTGCCCGGCCGGGAGCTCCCGGTGCGCGCCTCCAGGCGGCTGACGTCGCCGGTCTCCTCGTCCACGCCGATGACGGCGTCCGGCCGCTCGGCGCGCAGCGCGGCGGTCAGCTCGGTGAGCTGGCCCGCGCCCGCGATGTTGCGGGAGAACAGCACGACGCCGGCGAGGCCCTCACCGAGGCGGCGGCGCAGCCAGTCGGGCGGCGTCTCGCCCTCGAACCCCGGCAACAGGACCGAATCGGCTAGACGCAGGAGCTCGGGGCTGCGCTTCATCACTCTCCTCGCCTGGCGGTGCGTGCGCGGCGCACGCGGGAACCGTGGGGCCCGCGCCGCGGACCTGACCCGGCCGCGCGTCCAGCGGGACGCAGGCCAATCTAATAGGAAAGTTTCCTATTTTCCATATCTCCGACCATTGCATTTCCCTGCACGGGTGGTCTCAGAGGCGCTCGATGATGGTAACAGCGGCCTGATCGAGACCCGTGGACACGACCTGCAGGCCGTACCGGCCGTCCACGCGCTCGAGCTCGTGCAGCAGCGACGTCAGCAGCCGGGCGCCGTGCGCGCCGAGCGGGCGGCCGAGCGCGAGGGCGCCGCCGGAGGGGTTGACCCGGTCGGGATCGGTCCTGGTCTCCCGCAGCCAGGACATCGCGAGCGGCGCGTACGCCTCGTCGGCCTCCACCACGTCGATGTCGTCGAGCTTCAGCCGTGCGGCGCGCAGCGCGTGATCGGTGGCGGGGATGGGGGCGGCGAACGGCGCGGCGGGGTCGCCGCCACGGGCGGACATGTGGCGCAGCCGGGCCCTCGGGGTCAGCCCGTGCGCGCGTACCGCCTCGGGGGAGGCGATCAGCAGGACGGCGGCGGCGTCGGCGGGCGGGGCGGCCAGGGCGGCGGTGGTGCGGTCGCCCTCCTCACGGGGCGGCAGGGTCGCCAGCTTCTCCGGGGTGACGTCGCGGCGCGGGATCTCGTCCTCGCGCATCCCGAGGGCGGGCACGAGCTCGCGGGCGAAGCGGCCCTCGTCCGCGGCGGCCACCGCACGGCGGTGGGACTCGATGAGGTACTCCTCCATGTCGCCCCGGGACAACTCCCAGCGCCGGGCGACCAGCTCGGCGGCGCGCCACTCGGAGGTCTCCTTGCCGCGGTACCTGGCGGCCCAGCCCTTGGAGCCGGCGGCGGGCGAGGGCTCGGGCGTGCCTCCCGGGATGGCGCTCATGTTCTGCACGCCGCCCGCGACGACAAGGTGGGCGTCGCCGGCGCGCACCGCCTGGGCGGCGAAGTGCACGGCCTGCTGGCCGGAGCCCGCCCCGTGGTCCACGGTCACGCCGGGGACCGCCTCGGGTAACCCGGCGGCCAGCCAGGCGACGCGGGCGACGTTGCCCGTGCGCGGGCCGGGGACGCCGGCGCCGCCGAGCACGACCTCGTCGACGGCCGCGGGGTCGGCCCCGGTACGATCCATCAGCGCGCGCAGCACGTGGGCCGCGAGGTCGGCCGGGTGCACCGCGGCCAGGCCGCCGCCACGCCGCCCGGCGGGGGTCCGCACCGCGCCCACGATGTACGCGTCCGCCATCACGCGCCGCCTTTCGGATCTTCCGGCCGCGCGGCGCGCGGCTTAACATTTCGGTCAACGGCAGCCTAACAAGCGCTTGGTAGCCTCTGGCACCGGGGGTGAGCTGCCGTCTCGTCCCCGTCAATAGGCGAACAAGCGATTGCGTGGAGGCTCATAATGGGGGACGTGAACACGCGAAAGAACTCCGGCGGCACGGTCGCGGACACGGCCGCGGACGGTTCGGCGCCGAGGCGCCAGGGGGGCACCCGGCGGGCGGGGTCGAGCGGCCCGGCCTCCGAGCGCCGCGACCACCTGGTCAAGCTGGCCGCCGAGCTCTTCGCGCGCAAGGGCTTCCAGGCGACCACGGTACGCGAGATCGCCGACGAGGCGGGCATCCTTTCCGGCAGTCTCTATCACCATTTCGACTCCAAAGAGACCATCGTCGACGAGGTCCTGTCCACCTTCCTCAAGGACCTCATCGGGCGCTACCGCGCGGCACTCGACCACGGCGCCGACGCCCGCACCGTGCTGTCCGAGATGGTGCGCATCGGCTTCAGCACGCTGGAGCCCCACCGCGCCGCCATCACCGTCATGCAGAACGACTGGAACTATCTGCGCTCGCTGCCGGGCGACCGGTTCGACTACCTCATCAAGGCCGAGGACGAGGTCGAGCGCATGTGGATCGAGCAGATCAAGCGCGGGCAGGCGGAGGGGCTGTTCCGGCCGGACGTCGATCCCAAGCTGACCTACCGCATGATCCGCGACACCATCTGGGTCGCCGTCCGCTGGTTCCGCCCCGGCGGGCGCCTCAACACGACCACCCTCGCCGAGCACTACATCACCGTGCTCTTCGACGGGCTCGCCACCGGGCACCGCACCAGCCAGTCCTGATCAGATAGCTCTGCTATCCAATCGGCGGTATGCTCGTCCCATGCGCATCTCCGAACTGAGCGCCACCTCCGGGGTCCCGGTCCCCACGATCAAGTACTACCTGCGCGAGGGCCTCCTCCCCCACGGCACCCCGACCGCCGCCACCCGCGCCGAGTACGGCGAGACACACCTGCGCCGGCTCCGGCTGATCCGCGCGCTCCTGGAGGTGGGCGGCCTGCCGGTGGCGGCCATCGCCAAGATCGTCGCCGCGGTGGAGGACGAGAGCGTCCCCGTGCACACGATGCTCGGCACCGCCCACTACGCCCTGGCGCCCGTCATCGAGACCTCCCCCGGCGACGAGGAACTCCGCGCCGCCCGCGCCCGCGTGGACGAGCTGATCGCGGAGCTCGGGTGGCAGATCACCCCCGACGCCCCCACCCGCACCGAGCTGGCGTGGATCCTCGCCCGCCTGAGCCACCTCGGCCGTCCCGCCCCCGAGGAGGACCTCCGCCACTACGCCCGGGTCGTCATGGACCTGGTCAGCGGCCACGAGATGGCCAAGGTCCCCTTCGACGGCCCGCGGGAGGCCGCCGTGGAGTCCCTGGTCGTCGGCACCGTCCTCTACGGCAAGGTCTTCGACGTGCTGCGCAGGCTCGCCCACGAGTCCGCCTCCGCCCGCCTGCTCGGCGCCTGACCGAGGAGCCACAGGGCGGCGCGCCGGAGCAGGGTGCGGTGGGAGTCGCTGTCGTAGGAGCGGGTGTCGTGGCCGAGGGCGTCGTAGACGAGGCGGCCCCGGCCCATCTGGCGGGTCCAGAGCAGCGGCTGCCCCTGGGAGACGGCGAGGGGCCGGATGCCGGGGAGGAGGACCAGGTCGGTGTAGACCTCGTCGAACAGCGTGAAGTCTTCCAGGCCGGAGACGAGGGGATCGTCCCCCTGGAGGTGGACCTCGACGTCCCCCAGGGGCGGGTGGTAGGACGCGCCCCAGCGCCAGGTGGCGCCGAGCATGTGGTACCAGTACGGCCAGTCGTCGAAGCAGATCGACGCCGAGTGCATGGCGAGCACCCCGCCCCCGCGTTCGACGTGGTCGAGCAACGCGGCACGCGCCACGGGGTGCAGCCGGAAGACGGAACCGCCCTGCGCCGCCGACCAGCCGTCGTCCCCGTGGCAGCGCAGCGCGTTGACGGTGATCAGATCGACGGCCGGCCGCTCACGCAAGGCCCCCGCGATGTCCTCGGTGACGGTGGACTCGACGCCCACCTCCGCCAGCACCTCCGCCAGGGCCGCCGACGTCGCCGGGAAGTCATGAGCGACCCCCCCGGACAGGATCAGGTTCGTCGCCACCCCGCAAGCCCATCACGAACCAGCCCCAGCCGCCACACCCGTGCCATTAAGACCCGCCCACCGGCCCCGGCCCGGGGTTGTTAGGCTCGCGCCCAGTAAGCGCTCCCTTTCGCCAGGAGGTCCCGATGGCCGCACAGGGACACTGCGCCCCCCGCTTCAGGCGGGTCCGCGAAGTCTTCGAGCAGAACTTCGCCGCCGGAGAGGAACTGGGCGCCGCCTTCGCGGTGTACCTGGACGGCGAGCCCGTGGTGGACCTCTGGGACGGCGTGGCCGACCGCCACACAGGCCGCGAGTGGCAGAAGGACACCCCCGTCCTCACGTACTCCTGCACCAAGGCCGTCACCGCGACCGTCCTGCTCCGCCTGGCCGAACGAGGCGCGGTGGACGTCACCGCCCCCGTCGCCGGCGTCTGGCCGGAGTTCGCCGCCGCGGGCAAGGCCCAGGTGACGGTCGAGCACCTGCTCACCCACCAGTCAGGCCTCCCGGTCCTGGAGCACCCGATCCCGGCGCAGGACCTCGGCGACCTCCCCGCCATCGCCGCCCACCTGGCGCAGCAACCCCCCTTGTGGGCCCCCGGCACGGCCCACGGCTACCACGCCCTCACCTACGGCTTCCTGACAGGCGAGGTGGTCAGAAGAGCCACCGGCAAGACCGTGGGAACCCTCCTGTCCGAAGAGATCGCCACCCCCCGGGACCTGGACATGTGGCTGGACGCCCCCGAGGACGTCATCCCCAGGGCCGCCCGCCTCTCCGCAGGCGACCGCACCCCCACCCCCAGGAAGAGCGAGGTCCTACCCGCGCGCCCCGCCGCGGCCGCCCCCGCGCCGGCGGAGGACGAGGTCCCGCCCGCCCGGCGCGGCCCCGCGGCCGGGACGGACGCACGGCGGTTCCCGGGAACGGGCACCGAGGCGACGGCGGGCACCGGGACGGGGGTCGAACGGGCGGTCGCGGACGCCGTGGTCATGTCGGAGGGGCCGGGGAGAGCGGGGAACCCTCGGGACGTGGCCGTGCTGGCGGCGTTGGACAAGGACAGTCTCATGAGCAGGGCCATGGGCAATCCGAATCCCAACCTGCTGAAGGGCGGGGCCAACCACCCGGTGATCATGCGGGCGGGGTGGCCGGCGATGGGGCTGGTCACGACGGCGCGGGCGCTGGCGGGGTTCTACCGGGACCTCGTGGCAGGTGAGCTGCTCGCACCGGAGACGTTGCGGGACGCGACGCGCCGCCGCGTCCAGGGGCCGGACCGGGTGCTGGTACTCGACAGTTCGTTCGGGCTCGGGTACATGCGTCCCTCCCTCACCTTCCCGGTGCCGCGGGCGGCCCAGGAGAGCGCGTTCGGCCACACGGGACTGGGTGGGTCGCTGGGCCTCGGCGACGTCCGTCACCGCCTGGGCATGGCGTACACCATGAACAGGCTGTCCCAGGCGATCACGGGGAGCTTGCGCGCCTACCGGCTCACCGAAGCCGTCTACGCCTGCCTGGAAAAGGACTGACCACCCCAAAAAGGGTGCGTTCCACCACCCACAACCTTGCACTATGCCCAACAGGCATACCTTCCGTAATCGAATCGTCACCGGGGCGATCCGCTGTTCCCGTGACAATCCGCCCATCCAATGAGACCTTCGTCTAGGACAGGGAGCGGCAACTCCGAGGGGACGACGATGAACGCCTGGTCCGTTCCTGGTTACCGGGAAGAACGCGTGCTCGGCACGGGTGGAAGCGGCAGGGTCGTGCTCGCCACCTACGAGGAGACCGGCGCCCACGTCGCCATCAAGTACTTGTCGGACGAGTTACGCTCCGACCCCCGCTTCCTCGCCGCGTTCCGCGAGGAAGCCCGCACGATGGTCGAGATCGACAACCCCAACATCGTGCGCTTCTACGAGTACGTCGAGAGCCCTCTCGGCGCCGCCATCGTCATGGAGCTCGTGGACGGCGTGGCCCTGCGCCGCGTCCTGCTGGAGAACGGCTCCACCAGCCCCGAGGCCGCCCTGGTGGTGCTGAAGGGCTCCCTGCTCGGCCTGTCCGCCGCGCACGCCTCGGGCGTCGTGCACCGCGACTACAAGCCCGAGAACGTCCTGGTCCAGGCGGACGGCGTCAGCAAGCTCGCCGACTTCGGCATCGCCACCCCGGCCGGCGTGCCTGGCATGTCCGCCGGCACCACCACCTACATGGCCCCCGAGCAGTGGAACGGCGGCCCCGCGACCCCCGCGACCGACGTCTACGCCGCCACCTGCGTCTTCTACGAGTGCCTCACCGGCCGCAAGCCGTACCGCGCCGACACCGCCGCCGCCCTGCGCCACCAGCACCTGAACGCCGCCATCCCCGTGGACGCGGTGCCCGCCTCGGTGCGCACGCTGGTCACCCGGGGCCTGGCCAAGAACCCGGCCGACCGCCCCACCACCGCGCGGGCGTTCGTCGGCGAGCTGGAGACGGCCGCCCGTGCGGCGTACGGCCAGGAGTGGGAGCAGCGGGGCCGCCGCCACCTGGCCGAGCTGGCCGCCCTGCTGGCCCTCGGCTTCCCCCTGGCGCGCCCGGCGCCGGACACCAGCACCAGCCTGGCCCGCACCGTCCTCCAGAACCCCCTCAAGTACGCGCCCCGCGTGCTCGCAGGCGCCGGCGTCGTCGCGGCCGGTGTGATCATCGCGGTGCTCGCCGCCAACCGCGGCACCCCGGTCCAGGGCGTGTCGCTGGCCACCTCCCCCAAGCCGACCCCGGCCGTCGTCGAGACCGTCATCGACCCGGCCCCCACCGCCACGCCGTCGCCGAGCGCCGAGCCCACCGGGACCGGCCCGGCCGTGGTGATCACGCCGAACCCGACCGGCGGCACTCCCGGCCCGTCCGCGTCCCCCACCGACGGCGCGACCACCGGCCCGACCACCGGCCCCACCCCGGCGCCGACCACGACGTCCCCCGCCCCCTCGCCCACCCCGCTGCGGGTGAGCGGCCTGGCCGTGGCCGGGTTCGACGGCAACGCGGCCACCGTGCGGCTGCGCGCCACCACCGCGCAGAACGTCACCCTCACCGCGCGCTTCGCGCAGGGCTCCTCCGCCAGCTCCCTGACCCCGGTGAGCACCCGCACCCTGGTGCTGACCGGCGCCACCACCTACTCCCGGGTCGTGGACGGCGGCTTCACCGCCCCCGCGTGCGGCACCACCGTCGTCCGCCGGGTCACGGTGTCCACCAGCCCCGGGTCGTCGGACGGCACGGCGGAGCGCACCGCCGAGGTGAAGGGCCCCGAGTGCCCGCCGCCCGCGGTCGAGAACGTCTCGGTGGACTGGAACGGCCGCAGCGCCGGCGTCGGCGTGCGCGCCGCGGGCCCGGGCCCGGTGCGGGTGGCCGTGGAGTTCACCCGCAGGGAGGGCGAGGGCGCGGCGCGCGTGGTGGACCAGGCCTCGCGCACCCTGACCGGCGACACCACGTACGCGTTCACCGTGTCGGGCGACCTCGGCGAGGTGGCCTGCGGCACCACGGCGATGTTCGGGGTGCGGGTGACCACCGACCGGCCCGCCGCCAACGGCACGGTGTTCAAGGAGACCCGGGTGTCCGGGCCCAAGTGCGCCCCGCCGGCCGTCGCCATCACGTCGTGGAACGGCGGCACGGTCACCGTGCGGGTCACCAGCGCCACCCGGGACGCGGTCGCGCTGAGCGCCGCGTTCGTGCAGTCGGTCACCGCCGGGGAGCGCACCACCACCCGTGAGGCGTCCCGCTCGGCCACCCTGTCCGGCGGCACCACCTACACCCGTTCGTTCAGCGTGCGGTTCCCGGTGCCCGCGTGCGGCTACGTGGACACCCGGCGGGTCACCGTGCGGGTCTCCTCCGCCCTCGGCACGGGCAGCGACTCCGGCAGCTTCACCCGCCGCGGCCCGGCGTGCCCGGACCCGGAGCCGACCGAGGAGCCCACGCAGGAGCCGACCAAGGAGCCGCCGTCGCCGGAGCCCACCCGGGAGCCGACGCGCAGCCCGAGCCCCGAGGGCGGCGACGGCACGATCCTGAACCTGAAGCTGAAGGTCAAGCTGAAGCTCACCCTGTGACCCGAGCCCGCCTCCGGGCGGCGACCCCACGATGGAGGACAGTGTGCCGCAGCACGCCCAGAAGGTCGGCAACGTGCTGATCCCGGTCGGCGACCTGGACAAGGCGATCGCCTTCTACTCCGAGGCCCTCGGCCTCGCCGTGAAGTTCCGCGACGGCGACCGCTTCGCCGCGCTGGACGGCGGCGGGGTCACCGTGGCCCTGGTGGCCGGTCCCGAGCAGGTCGCGGGGGCGGTCACCGCCCCGTCGTACAAGGTGGGCGACATCGAGGCCGCGGTGAACGACCTGACCGGCGCGGGCGCCGAGCTGGTCACCGGCCCCGAGGCGGGCCCGCACGAGACCCGCGCGGTGCTGCGCGACCCCTCGGGCAACGTCCTGGTGCTGTACTCCCCCATGTGACCGGCGGGTCCGTGCGCCGGGTCACGGGGACGGCATCGGGCCGGCGACCGGCCGGCGACCGCCGACCGGCAGGGGGTGCTGGCCGAGGGCGGGCGGGCCGTACGCGAGGGAGAACCAGATCGTCTTGCCGAGGCCGGTCGCGACGGGGACCACTCCCCAGCGGTCGGTGAGGGCGGCGACGATGCGCAGGCCCCGGCCGTGCTCGCGGTCGGTGCCTGCCTCGCGGATGCGGGGCCAGCCGGGGCCGCGGTCGGTGACCGCGCCGGACAGCACGCCGCCCGCGGCGCTCAGGGTGAGCAGGATCGGGGGGCCGCCGTGGATGAGGGCGTTGCCGAGCAGCTCGGAGACCACTAACACCACGTCGTCGGCGATACCGGGCATCTGCCACCCGATCAGGGTGTCGCGCACCAGCGCACGGCATTTCGCCGTGACGCTCGGGTCGGCGGGCACCTCCCAGCGGACCTCACGATGGCGGGGCGGAGTGCTGGTCATCATGATCTCCCGGGCCCTTTCACGCTCAGGACGGCTCGGCCGCATGACGGCCTTCCGTCACCGGGCGGCGTCGGCCCGGTGACGTGGCGGACCTTTACCTTCCGGTGGACGGCATGCGCGCCAACAGGCGGCCGCGTGGTGGGCGTCTGTAGGCCGCGGCCCCTTTTCCCGCGCCCACGCGGCCGGTGGTGACAGAAACCGGTGGTCTGAGCGCCGATTACCGGCAACCCTCCGTAGCCGCCACGATCCTTTGGCTACTCTCGGTGTCGGCAGTACGCATCCACGGGGGTCGGAGGGTACGCGATGCCACGTAAGCCACGCAGTCTCAAAGAGGAGATGGACCGCCTCACCGCGGAGCTCCGCGAACGCGGCGCGACGTGGACCGAGATCGCCCAGGAGTTCCGCAGGCGCTTCCGCCTGAACGCCCGGCAGGCGTTCCGCGAGGCGCACCGGTACACCCAGGAGCGGGTCGTCGAGGAATGGAAGACACGCTGGCCGGCGGAGCCGTTCAGCGTGCGCAAGCTGGGCTCGTGGGAAGCCTGGCCCGGGCTCACCGGGAACGAGCCGCCGCTCGCCGGACTGAACCGCCTGGCCCGCATCTACCGGTGCCGGGCCTGCGACCTGGTGGACGGCGAGGACCACACCGCCGCCGACGAGAACCTCGCGGTGACGCGCAGGCGCTCGGCACCGCCGGCCCTCACCGGCATTTCCTTCAGTGACATCAAGGGCATCCTGCCGGGCGAGCCGCTCACCGGCGCGATGCCCCCAGGAGAACAGCGTGATCGGGAGTTCGAACAGCTCGTCCACGCATTCACGGATTGGGCAACCCAGATGAATCGACGTGACGTCCTCGCCCTGATCGGGGCGGCCGCCACCTCCGCATACGCCGCGCCGTCCATGGACCGGCCGAACGGCGAAGAGTCGCAGCGGCTCACGCTGGCGGCGGCAGACCCGAGCCGGGTGGACGAGGCGACGGTCGGCCACATAGAGGCGGCGCTGCGCCACTGCATGCGCCAGGAGGACGCGCTCGGGCCGCAGGCGATCGTGGCCACCGTGCTGGCCCAGCAGCACCTCGTCACGTCGCTGCTGTCGGCCGGGGTGGACGACCGCATGCGCGGCAGGCTGCTGTCGCTGCTGGCGGACATCCGGCGGTGCGTCGCGTGGATGTTGTTCAACCTCAACGACTTCCGCGGCGCGGACTACTACTACGCGCAGGCCAGGAACGCCGCTCACCAGGGTGACGACGACGCGATGTGCAGCATGGTGCTGGCCAACTGGAGCCAGCTCGCCACGTGGCGGGGCGACCCGCGCCTCGGGGTGGAGCACGCGCTCGGGGCGCTCGCCTGGGCGCAGCGGGCGGGCAGCAGGATGCTGACGGCGTACGCCTGCGACGTCGGCGCCCGGGCGTACGCGGCGGTGGTGCGGCGTTCCCCGAAGAGCGAGCGGCGCAAGGACCAGGCGCGGTGCTTCCGCTCGGTGGACCAGGCGCAGCGCGAGCTGGCGAGCGCCGACGAGAGCGACCCCGCCGCGGGGCTGGTCCCCTTCTACGGCGAGGGCCAGCAGCTGTCCACCCGGGCCGGGTGCCTGCTGGACACCGGTGACCCGGCGCAGGCGCTGGAGGTCGCGGCCACCGCGGCGGCGGGCATCGACCCGTCGTTCGTCCGCAACGTCGCCTACATCCGGCTGAAGACCGCGCAGGCGCACCTCGCGCTGCGCCACATCGAGCAGGCGTGCGAGGAGCTCGGCGAGGCGGCGCGGCTGGCGCGGCACAACACCTCGCCGCGGCTGGTGCGCTCGGTCGTGGAGACCCGCGAGCAGCTCAGCCCGTGGCAGCGCACCGGCAGTGTCGCGGCCCTGGACGAGCGGCTGCACGCGGCCCGCCTCATCGCCTGACCGCCCGTTTACCTGACCGCTTTTCCCGGATTCCTCCACTTATCCGGTCCTTATCTCGATTGGATAACTTCCCTGACACGGCACGCTGATCGCGGCCGTGCAGGGGAAATCGGGGAGGGCGAGAATGGGCCTCACATCGGCAACGCTGATGATCCTGGTGACGGCGCTCGCGGTGGGGGGTCTGGTGTGCTCGGCACTGTGGCTCTGGCCACGGCTGAGCGCCCGCACCTGGGGCGCCGTGGCGGGGCGCGTCGGGGTGCTGGCCGGCACGCAGGCACTCACACTGATGGCGATCGGCCTGCTGGTCAACAACTACTTCGGCTTCTACGGCTCCTGGGGCGACCTGCTCGGCACCCACGCGGTGCCGGCGCCCGGGGTGCGGGAGGGCGGACGGGCCGGGACGCTCCGCGGCGAGGAGGTGCGGCCGGAGACGAATCTCCGGGTGATCCGCACCGCGAATGTCCATATCAACGGAAATTTCCGGCGGTCCGCGGGACAGTTGAAAGAAGTGATGATTCCCGGCCCCTCGACGGGGTTGAGCACGCTCGCCTACGTTTATCTGCCTCCGCAGTATTTTGCCAAAGAATACGCGCGTACCCGGTTTCCGGTGATCGTCGGGCTGACCGGATACCCGGGTGACCCGCGCAACCTCATCAGCCGCATGAACATGCCGGCGGTCGCCGCCCGGGCCATCGAGGAGGGGCGCATGCCGCCCACCGTGCTGGTGCTCACCCGGCCGACCGTCGCGCCGCCGCGCGACACCGAGTGCATGGACGTGCCGCGCGGGCCGCAGGTCGAGACGTTCTTCACCAAGGACCTCAAGGAGGCCGTCGCCCGGTCGCTGCGGGTCGCCACCACACCCGCCGCCTGGGGCGTGCTCGGCGGGTCCACCGGCGGCTACTGCGCGCTCAAGCTGAGCATGCGCCACCCGGAGGCGTACTCCGCGGCCGTGTCGCTGTCGGGCTACTTCCAGCCGCCGGTCGACGCGACCACCGGTGACCTGTTCGGCGGCAGCCGGCGCCTGCGCGAGGAGAACGACCTCATGTGGCGTCTCGCCCACCTGCCCCACCCGCCGGTGTCGGTCCTGGTGGCCAGCAGCAGGCAGGGCGAGTCCAACTACCTGTCGACCCTCCGCTTCCTGGACGCCGTCCGCCCGCCCATGCGCGCCGCGTCCCTGATCCTGCCGAGCGGCGGTCACAACTTCACCACCTGGAACCGGGAACTCCCGCAGGCCCTCCCGTGGCTCGCCAACCGCCTCACCACCCGCGCCGGGGCCCGTCCCGCCGCCCCGGACCCCGAGCTCGTGCCCGCTCCCCGCCGCCCGGGGCCGTCGGGCTGACGGCGTCACCGCTCCCCCCGGCCCAGCACAGCCGACCTCCTTGCGGGGAGATGTCGGATTTAGTCATGTTTGAGTAAAGTTTTCAGCCGAACGGTAAGAGGTGGCGCTGAGCTTCATCGCCTCGGAACCCCGGCGGCGTAAGGGTTTCCGTCTCCCTGCGACCGGCAGAGCCGCGTGCACAGCGGAGGTTTGCCGGACTTGGCGCCCTTTTGACCTGCGCTTTTCCTGGCTAACGTGCCCTTCCAACCTGTTGTTCCCCGGCGCGGCCCCAGCGTCGGCAGCACGTGGAAGGATCCCTCGACTTCCCATGTCCCCAGAACTGCACAACATGATCCAGTTGCTCAGGTCCCAGCTCGGCTACACCGAGCAGGGCGGCGGCTACACGAAGTTCGGCGATTGGTACGGCAACACGGTCGAGTTCGACTCGGACTACTCCGCCCAGCCCTGGTGCGACATGTTCCTGTCGTGGGCCGCGCACCAGCTCGGCTACGACGAGTGGTTCGGCCAGTTCGCCTACACCGTGGCCCACGCCGAGTGGTTCGCCTCGCACGACGCCTTCGGCGACACGCCCAAGCCGGGAGCGGTGGTGTTCTTCGACTGGAGCGGCGGCAGCAGCGTGGACGGCATCGACCACGTCGGCATGGTGATCGACGTGGACGGCGACACCATCCACACCATCGAAGGCAACGTGGACGGCCAGTACGTGCGCGAGAAGACCCGCGACCAGAGCTACGTCGTCGGCTACGGCTACCCCGACCAGGTCAAGGCCCAGATGGACGCCGAGTCGATGGCCGCCGCCCCCTCCCCGGCCCCCGGCGTCAGCAAGGCCGTGCACGCCTCGCACCTTCCCGCCACCCACGCCGTCACCGGCGCCGGCCCCTCCGGCGTCGTCGCCGCCGCGTACACCCCCGGCCCGGAGCCGGCCCTGCCGGGCGGCGTCGCGCTCCTCATCCCGCTCCTGCTCGCCCTGCTGGCCGTCACCGCCTGCCTCAAGGCCCGCCTCAGCCGGTAGGACGCCTCAGCGGCGGTACCCGCTCCAGCCGGCGGCACCCGCCTCAGCCGGTGATCTGCCCCGCCTTCACGCCCCGCACGAAGGCCGCCCACGCGCCGGCGGCGACCGCCAGCACCGGCCCGTGGCCCCTCTTGGAGTCGCGCATCAGGTAGACCGGCCCGTTCCCCGGGCTCACCCCCCCGCGCACCACCGCCACCTCGACACACTCGCCTCCGGTGGTCGCGCTGCGCGAGCTCTTCCGCCACCGGACAGGGGCCTGGTCCATGGGGTCTCCTTCGTCGGGGGCCGTCACGTCATCTGGTCGGCCAGTCGCGAGATCAGGGCACGGGACTCCTCCGGGTCGAGCGCCCGTGCGCACAGATGATCGAACAGCCGGACATATGCCTCTTTGTCGGCCTGCCTTTCGAGATACAGGCTTCCCTGCCGGTATTCGACGTACACCACATCCCGGTCCCCCTCCTCGGGGAACCCGAGCACGGTGAACGCGCCGTGCATGCCCGGGTGTGCCCCCGCCGCGAACGGCAGCACCTGGACCGTGGTCTCCGGCGTCTGCGACACCTTGACCAGGTGCCGCAACTGCTCCCGCATCGTGGCCCGGCCGCCGACCTCACGCCACAACGCGGCCTCGTTCACCACGGCCCGCGCGCACGGGGCGTCGCCGGCGGCCAGGCGCTCCTGTCGCTTCATCCGTACCGTCACCTGCCGCTCGATGTCGTCCTGCGACACGTCCGGCAGCTCGGCGGTGAACAACGCGCGGGCGTACGCCTCGGTCTGCAGCAGGCCGCCGATCACCTCCGCCTGGTAGGCGCTGATCGAGGACGCCTCCTCCTCCAGGCCCACGTAGACGTCGAAGCCCTGGTGGAACGTGTCGGCGTACTGGTACCACCAGCCGCGTCTGCGGGCCTCGCGGGCCAGGGCCATCAGCTCGTCCCGCAGCGTGCCGGTGACGCCGTACAGCTCCAGCAGCAGCGAGACGTCCGCGGGGCGGGCGGTCGCCGAGCCGTTCTCGATCTTCGTGACGGTGGCGGGCGCGCAGCCGACCCACTCCGCCACCTCCTCGCGCGTCCGGCCCGTCCCCTGCCGCAGACGTCGCAGTTCTGCGGCCAATCTCCGGCGACGCACCGTCGGGCTCGTTCGGCTTGCCATGATGTGCCTCCTGAAGGGCAATTCGTCGACGCAAGAGAACAGGGCTCGGAACAGTTCCGACAGCACCGCTTTACAACCAGCGACACCAGAGTCATCATCGCAAAGTAATCAGATGACTGCGTAGAGTTTCGACTAATGAATTCCCTGGTCAACGGTTCGAGGGACCGATGACCTGGAGAAGAGAGCGAGGACGTCAATGGCGACGGTTCAGCTACTCGGCGACTTCACGTTCCCCGGCAAGGTGGACGAGGTCTCCCCCGCCCGCCGCACGGTGCGCCGGGCCGCCGCCGCCCACCTGAAGGTGCCGGAAAGATCACAACGGACGGTCCTCGACACCGTGGAACTGCTCACCTGCGAGGTCATCACCAACGCCCTGCGCCACACCGTCTCCGGCCTCGACGGCGGCGAGGTCCGCGTCCGAATGCTCGCCACCGAGGACACCTTCCGCGTGGAAGTCCTGGACCAGGGCGCCATCGGCTCCATCCCCGAGATCTGCGCCCCCGACCCCATGTCCGAATGCGGCCGCGGCATGTTCCTCGTCGAGGCCCTCGCCAAGGAGTGGGGCGCCATCCGCAACCGCACCGGCACCCGCACCTGGTTCGAGGTCCCCTTCTAGGCGATCCCGGCGGAGCGCAGGAGGGGTAACCATCCCGGAATCCAGGGATTGGCGCGACAAAACCAACCGGATACTGTACGACGCGTGCCGGCAGAGATCGCCGCCCGGGTGGGCCTGACCGAGGACGTCTCGGCCCGCCGGCGCCGGACCTGCCGCGGGGGGCGATGAGGGGTGGACGAGCACGGTTCCGGGCGTCCCGCCATGCTCCGCGCCGTCGAGTCGGCCCTGCTCAGGCCGCCGGTGACGATCCTCGTGCACGGTGAGGCCGGCATCGGCAAGACGCATCTGCTGGCCGAGGCCGAGGCCCTCGCCAAGGGCATGGGGTACCGGGTGCTGCACGGCCAGGCGCGCGACTTCGGCAGCGGTCTCGCGTACGCCTCGCTGACCGACGCGCTCGGCGCCCTGCACTCCGACCCGGCCGCGCGGGAACCGCTGCGGGAACTGCTTGAGGCGATCGACCAGGCCGCGCTCGGCACCGCCGGTTCGGCGCCCGCGGTCCGCACCGCCAACCTGCTGGAACGGCTGCCGGGCCGCACGCTGCTCGCCGTGGACGACCTGCACCTGGCCGACGCGGACACGCTCGGCGTGTTGTCCTACCTGCCGCGCCGGGTGCGCGACCTCACGGTGGCGGGGACGGCGCGGCGGCTGCCCGCGATGGACGCCGACCTGGTCGTCCGGCTGGAACCCCTGTCGCTCACCGAGGTCACCGCGCTGGTCACCGGCCTGCTCGGCCGCACCCCGAGCGAGACGATCGTACGCCAGGTGCACAAGGCCAGCCGCGGCAACCCGTGGTTCGCACGCGAGGCCGTGCTCACCCTGGTGCAGGGCGGCGCCGTGCGCTCCGAGCACCCGGCGTCGCGGCGCGGCGCCATCCTCACCCGGCTGTTCCAGCGCGACCAGGGCGGCAGGAACCTCGCCCGCGTGCTGGCCGCGCTGCGCCGCACCCGTCCCGCCGGGCCGGACGACCTCGGCGCGCTGGCCGAGGTGGCGGGGCTCGGCGCCGGTGAGGCCGAGCGGGCGTTCGACGGGCTGGTGCGCGACGGCATCGTGGTCGCCACCGACGACGGCGCCTTCGAGTTCGCCCACCCGCTGGTCGCCGAGGCGCTGTACGCCGACCTCGGCCCGGCCGAGCGGCGACGCGTGCACGCCAGGATCGCCGAGCTGCTGCGGCGGCAGGGCCTCAGCGGCACCCGGCGGGTACTGGAGTGGGCCACGCACGTCGCGGCGGGCGGCCCGGGCTCCGAGGCGCTGGCCGCGACGCTGCGCGCCGCCGAGCTGACCCGCTGGAAGGCGCCGCTGTCGGCAGCCCACTGGTACGGCCGGGCCGCCGAGCTCGCCCCGCCCGAGGAACGGGGCGTGCTGCTGTCCCGGCAGGCGCTGTCGTACTGGAAGGGGTCACGGCCCGCGGAGGCCCTGCGCGCCGGGCAGGAGGCGCTGGCCGTGCTCGCACCCGGGCGGCGGCACACCAGGACCGCGCAGACGATGGTGAACGCCGCGCACGCCATGGGGCAGTACGAGCTGGCGGTGTCGATCGCCGCCGGGCAGTTGCCCGCCGCCGACGACCGCACGGCGCTGCTCGCCCAGCAGGCCGTCGTCAGCACCCAGCTCGGCCTGGACACCACCGGGCTGGCGGCCGAGGCGTGGCGCGCGCTGCCCGAGTGCCCGCCGCAGGACCTGGTGATCGCGCTCAGCGCGCTGGCGGGGAACGCCATCATCAACGGGCGGTGGGAGGAGACCGAGCGTGCGCTGGACACCATGCTGTCGGCGTCCGCGGCGCTGCCCCCCGCCGCGCGGCTCGCCGCGCTGGAGTCCGCGGCGCACCTGCTGGCCGGGGGCGGCGTGCGCGGCCGCACCCTCGACCTGCTCGCCCAGGCCGAGGAGATCTACCGGGGCCTCGGCTGGCACGACATCGCGGGGCAGCACGTGCGCACCATGGCGGTGGTGCGGCGCCTCGGCGGCGAATGGGAGCACGCGCTGCGCGACATCCGCTCCGACGCGGTGGCGCTCACCGAGGCCGGGTTGTGGGAGAACCTCGCGCTGCTGCGCAACATCGAGCTGGAGATCCTGCTCGACCAGGGCCGCTACGACGAGGCCGAGCCACTGCTCGCCGACCCGCCGCCGGGCTGCGTGCTCCAGCTCTCCCTGCGGGCGGTGTTCCGCGCCAGGTGCGCCGTCGGCCGCGGCGACCGCGCCACCGCAGGCCGCCTGCTGGACGAAGCCGTCGCCACCGGCCCGCCGGACGTGCTGCACCGGGCGTACGGCATGCGGGTGATCATGCACGGCGTCGCCGGGGAGATCGGCCCCGCCCAGGAGGCCGCCACCGCCCTGGACGAGGTGGCCAGGACCGGCACGCCGCGCGCCCGCCTGGTCGCCGACCTCGCGGTGGCCGCCGCCTTCCACGACCGCGACCGCGCGGAAGCCGCGCTGGAGGCCGCACGCGCCGACGGCCTGAAGTTCGAGGAGGCCCGCGCCCGCCTGATCCTCGGCCACCTCGGCGACCCAAGCCAGATCGTGCGCGCTCACACACTCTTCACCGACCTCGGCGCCACCCCCTGGAGCAACCGCGCCGCCGACGCGCTGAAGGCCGCGGGCCTCGCGCCCGCCACCGTGGCCCCGCTGACCCCGGCGGAACGCCGCGTGATCGAGCTGGTGGCCGGCGGGTTGTCCAACCCCCAGATCGCCGAGGAGCTCCACTACAGCCGCAAGACCGTGGAGGTCTACCTGACGCGCGTCTACGCCAAGACCGGCCTGCGCTCCCGGGTGGAGCTGGCGGTGGCCTTCGAACGGGGCGAGGTGTGAGCCCCGGCGCGGGCCGGCCCCGTAGCTGTAGGGAACTCCCTACTGACGCCGTGGGACCGTTCCGCGCCAGGGTGGGAGCATGACATCGCCGATCCTCGATCTCGCGGACGACGTCTGGTGCGGAGCGGTGTCACCGCGGGAGATGCCGCTGCGTGACCTGCGCTCGAGGGGGGCGCAGGAGGTCGCCGAAGGTGTGGTCATGTGGCCCGCCTTCGGCAATGTCTACGGCATCCGCGGCGACGGCGGCCTGGCTCTGTTCGACACGGGGAACGTCGTGGACGCGCAGAACGCGCACACGGCGATCCGGGGGTGGTCGGACGAGCCGGTCCGCTACGCGATCTACTCGCACGGGCACTTCGACCACGTGGCCGGCATGGCGCCGTTCGACGCCGACCCCGGCCCGCGGCCGAACGTCGTCGCGCACGAGAACGTCGCCGCGCGTTTCGCCCGGTACGCCAGGACTGCGGGCTACAACACGGTCATCAACCAGCGCCAGTTCGGCTTCAGCACACTGGCCTGGCCGACGGCCTACCGCACCCCCGACCTGACCTACCGGGACCGGCTGGCGATCACACTCGGCGACGTGACGCTCGAGATGCGCCACGCCAGGGGTGAGACCGACGACGCGACGTGGGCGTACCTGCCCGAACGCGGCGTGCTGCTCACCGGCGACCTGTTCGTGTGGGTCACGCCGAACGCCGGGAACCCGCAGAAGGTGCAGCGCTACCCCGACGAGTGGGCGGTCGCGCTGCGGGCGATGGCGGCGGTGGACGCCGAGGTCCTGCTCCCCGGGCACGGGCTGCCCGTCGTGGGCGCCGCCCGGGTCCGGCAGGCGCTGATCGACACCGCCGACTACCTCGACAGCCTGGTGGACCAGACCCTGGACCTCATGAACGCCGGGGCGCGCCTCGACGAGATCCTCCAGGCCGTGCGTCCGCCCGCGGAACTCTCCGGCCGTACCTACCTGCAGCCGTACTACGACGAGCCGGAGTTCGTCGTGCGCAACATCTGGCGGCTGTACGGCGGGTGGCACGACGGCAACCCGGCGCACCTGAAGCCGCCCGCCGACGCGGTCCTCGCCGGCGCGCTGGCCGAGCTGTCCGGCGGCGCCCGCCCCATGGCGGCCCGCGCCGCGCGGGCCGCGGCCGACGGCGACCTGCGGCTGGCGTGCCAGCTCGCCGAGTTCGCCATGCAGGCCGACCCGGCCGACGTCCAGGTGCACGAGGTGCGCGCCCGCGTCTACATGCTGCGGGTGCAGGAGGAGACCTCCATCATGGCCAGGGGCCTGTTCACCTGGGCCGCCGCGGAGTCGCGCAGCGCCACCACGCAGGAGGACCTGCTGGACGTCTACCGCGACCTCGCCGACGGGGAGCTGTGGTGGGTGCCCCCGGTGTCCGCCGAGGACGAGGAGTGACCAGGGGTTCAGAACAGGACGGACATGAACGTGTCGACCTCGCGGAAGCCGGCCCGGCGGTACGCGGCGCGGGCGGCGGTGTTGAAGTCGTTGACGTAGAGGGTGACGGTCGGCGCGAAGTGGCGCAGGGTGATGTCGACGATGGCCGCCATGCCGGCCACGGCGTGCCCCTGGCCGCGGTGGTCGGGGTGCACCCAGACGCCCTGGATCTGGCAGGCCTGCGGGGTGACGGCCCCCACCTCGGCCTTGAAGATCACCTTGCCGTCCTCGATGCGGGCGAACGATCGCCCGACGCGGATCAGCTCGGCCACCCGGGAACGGTACAGCGCGCCGCCGTCACCGAGGTCCGGCGAGATGCCGACCTCCTCGGTGAACATCGCCACGCATGCGGGGAGCAGCGTGGCGAACTCATCCGGCCGGACCTGGCGCACCAGAGGGTCCCGCGGCACCGGGGAAGGCGCCGACGTCGCCATCACCGGCTGCGCCCAGCGGATGGCACGCGCGGCCCCCCAGTAGGGCTCCAGCCGTTCCCACAACTTCTCCACCGCGTCGGCCGGCCCCACGATGGACGAGCAGCGACGCCCCTGCCTGCGCGCACGTTCGGCGAACGCCTGAACCGCTTCGGCTCCCGCATTGACCGGCACGAGATTGGCCCCGGCGTAGCAGAGCGAGGTCAGCCCGCCCCGCGGACCCACTCCCCACATCTGACCGCCGAGCCGCGCCGGATTGAGCCCGACGGACCGCACCCGGGAGGCGACGAAAACGTTCGCGACCGGATCCGTGTCCAGGAGCGCGAGCACCTCTTCACGATCATGATCGTCGAGCACGCGCGACGCCGATGTACGCAGCATCACGCGCCCAGCCTACGCGACCATCACCATTTTTTAACGAACCGACCCCACCCCCTCCCATCACGATCCGGTCCCCGGCCCCGTCCCTGGGGGCCGGCGGTGCTAGGGGGTGCGCAGCGGTGGGGACAGGGTGTGGAGGAAGGACTTGGCGAGCTGGGTCTTGCGGGTGGGAGCCGGGGGAACGGGGCGAGGGAACGGGGTGGCGGGGCAGGTGGCGTCGGCGTTGCGGGTGCGGGTCCGGGTGGTGGGGCCGGGAAGGGTGGCGTCGCGTAGGTAGGTGGCGAGGTGCTCGTCCACGCAGGAGCTCGCCCCCAGGGAGACACCGTGGTTGCCGCCGCCTTCGACCACCAGGCGGGAGGTCGGGAAGCGGTCGCGGACGCGGAGGGCGCCGCCGAACGGGGTGGCGGCGTCGTGGCGGGACTGCACCAGCAGGATGGGCGGGAGGCCGGCGACGTCGCCGACGCGCACGGGGGTGCCGCCGCGCACGGGCCAGAAGGCGCACGGGGCGTTGTACCAGGCGTTCGCCCAGGCCATGAACGGCGACTTGGCGTTCACCTCGGTGGTGTCGGCCACCCAGCGCGACCAGTCGCGCGGCCACTCGGCGTCGCGGCACTGCACCGCGAGGTACACCGCGTAGTTGTTCTCCGCGGCGGCGTCGTGGTCGACGTGGCGCCGGTACGCCCCCACCAGCCCCTGCGTGCGGCCGTTGCGTACGTAGGAGGAGAACGCGGAGGCGAACGTGGGCCACACCATGTCGGTGTAGCCGCCGACGGTGAAGATGTCGTCAAGCTCGCTCGGCCCGATGAGCCCTCCCGCGGGCTTGGCGGCCAGCTTGGCCCGCATGCCGTACCACGCGGTGGAGACGGCCGCCTCGGTGCGGCCGAGATGGTAGACGTCGTGGTGGCGGGCCACCCAGGTCAGGAAGTCGCGGTGGCGCCGGTCGAAGGCGTGGTCCTGGGCGATGTTGGCGTCGTACCACACCCCATCGGGGTCGACCACGCTGTCGAGCACCAGCCGCTTCACCCGGTGCGGGAACAGCGTGGCGTACACGGCGCCGAGGTAGGTGCCGTAGGAGTAGCCGAGGTAGCTGATCTTCTCCTCGCCGAGCGCGCGCCGGACGACGTCCATGTCGCGCGCGGAGTTCTCGGTGGTCATGTGGGGCAGCACCCAGCCCCAGCGGGTGCCGCACGCGGTGGCGTACTCCTTGGCCCGGGCGAGCAGCGGTGCCTGGGCCGCTTCGTTCTTCGGCACCTGGTCGTGGCGCGGCGCGGCGAAGTGCTTCTTCGGGTCGACGCAGCTCAGCGCCGGCTCACTGCTCCCGACGCCGCGCGGGTCGAAGCCGATGATGTCGTAACGCGCCGCGACGTCCTTCGGCAGGGCGGCGGCGACGTACCGCGCGAGGGCGACGCCGGACGCGCCGGGACCGCCCGGGTTGACGAGCAGCACCCCGAGGTGGGCCTCCGTGCCGGACGCGACACCCTTGACGCGGTTGATCGCCAGGGCGATGGTCGGGCCGTCCGGCCTGGTGTGGTCGAGGGGGACGCGCACGACGGCGCACTGGACCGCCGACGCCTTGGCGCCGGGACAGGCCCCCCACGACACACCGTCCCCCGCCCGCGCGGCCTGCGCCCGCGCTCCGCCGGTGAGCCCGCCTAGCAGCACCGCCATGCCGGCCACGACACCGAGAACCCGCTTCACCCGTCACTCCCCCACCGCCGGTGGCGCCCCCACGGGCGTGCCGGCCGGCCTCGATCGGTCTCATCGCCGTGTAGTCACGCGACCACAAGGCGTAGTGACGGCAACGTTATCACCGGTCCCGCCCTGCTCAGGGCCACCTGTGGACAGGCGATTCGGCCACCATCGGCCACAGGACGGCGGGTTTGCGGGGCACCCGGAGACGCTGAGAGACGAAGCAGGGACGGGGCGGGGCGAAGCGCGTCAGGACGGAGCGCGCTGGAGGGCGACCATGGCGGCGTCGTCGCCGAGTCTGCCGCCGACGTAGGACAGCAGGTCCGCGCGTACGTGCTCAAGCAGCGACTCGGGGCCGTTCCCCGACCACTTGGCCACCCGTTCGGCCAGGGGGTAGAACACCCCCTCGGGGTCACGGGCCTCGACGACACCGTCGGTGTACAGCAGCAGGGTGTCCCCGGCCTCGAAGGGGAACATCGCCACCTGGCACGCCAGGTGGGACAGCTCACCGAGACCGAGAGGGACGGTGGGCCGGGACACGCCGAGGAAGTGGACCTCGCCGGGACGCACCAGCAGGGGCGGCGGATGCCCACAGTTGATCATGAGGAGCACGGGCCGCTCGTCCGGCACCTCCAGCACGGTCGCCGTGATGAAGTTCTCGATCACCTCGGGGCACTGCGCGAGCCGCTCGGCGTACTCGGCAGCGACGCTCTCCTCCAGGTGCCCGACCACCTCGGGCAACGTGCGCCGCCGCCGCGCGGCCTCGCGGAACGCGCCGAGGAACAGGGCCGCGTCGGACACCGACGGCATGCCCTTGCCCCGCACGTCCCCGATCACCAGCCGGGCCCCGGAGTCCACCCGGACCGCCGCGTACAGGTCGCCCCCGATCTGGGCCTCCTCCTCCGCCGCCAGATAGACGGAGGCCACGTTGAGCGGCCCGAGCCGCCTCGGCAACGGGCGCAGCAGGGCGTGCTGGGCCGCCTCGGACACCGACCGCACCCGGATCAGCTCCTGTTTGTGACGGTCGCGCACGAAGGAGAACACCACCAGGAACGCGGTGACCACGATCAGCGCCAGCAGCTCCGCCCGCATGATGAGCGTGCCGATCAGCTCGTCCAAGAGGTCGAGCAGCAGGTGGGCGAGGATGGCCAGGCCGCCGATGAGGGCCGTGAGCCGCGGCCCCGCGAACGACGCGGTGATGGCAGGCGCCGTCACCAGCAGCGGGGTGAGGCGCACCTCCCGCGGCACCACCAGTTCGAGTATGATGATCACCACGATCAGCGCGAGCGGTATCGCCACCAGGACGTGGCCCGGCCGCCACGCCAGGTGCTTGCCCGGCATGCGAACCCGAGGTCGCACTCTTCTTGCTTACACCCCCCGCTCGGCACGCAGGAAGACCACTCCCGCCCCCCGTCAGCCCACGCGGGCCGTACCTACCAGGTCGAAGGGTACGCGCCGGCGGCTCCCGGCCACCACGGGGCCACCTGCCTCCCCACAGGCGGGTCAACCCACGCCCACCCACGGGCGAGCACCGGCCGCGCCCAGGGATCGCGTCAGCTCAGGACCCCCCATGGGCGAGGCAGGAATCGCCGGCCTCGCCCAAGCGCACGTCAGCTCACGACCATCCCCGGGCAGTCGCCGAGCACCCCCCAGGGGGAGTCAGCTCACGACCACCTGGGGCCCTGTGCCGCTCTCGGCGTCCTCCACGGGGCCCATCTCGTCGGCGAGGCGCAGGGCCTCCTCGATGAGGGTCTCCACGATCTGGGACTCGGGGACGGTCTTGACGACCTTGCCCTTGACGAAGATCTGGCCCTTGCCGTTGCCGGACGCGACGCCGAGGTCGGCCTCGCGGGCCTCGCCGGGGCCGTTGACGACGCAGCCCATGACCGCGACCCGCAGCGGGACCGGCAGGCCCTCCAGGCCGGCCTGCACCCGCTGGGCCAGGGTGTACACGTCGACCTGGGCGCGGCCGCACGAGGGGCACGACACGATCTCCAGGCCACGCTTGCGGAGGTTGAGCGACTCGAGGATCGCGATGCCGACCTTGACCTCCTCGACGGGGGGCGCCGACAGCGACACCCGGATGGTGTCGCCGATGCCCTCGGCGAGCAGGGCGCCGAACGCCACCGCCGACTTGACCGTGCCCTGGAACGCGGGCCCCGCCTCGGTCACCCCGAGGTGCAGGGGGTAGTCGCAACGCTCGGCGAGCAGGCGGTAGGCCTGAACCATCACCACCGGGTCGTGGTGCTTGACGGAGATCTTGAGGTCGGTGAAGCCGTGCTCCTCGAACAGCGAGCACTCCCACAGCGCCGACTCCACCAGCGCCTCGGGGGTGGCCTTGCCGTACTTGGCCATGACGCGATCGTCCAGCGACCCGGCGTTGACGCCGATGCGGATGGGCACGCCCGCCTGGCCGGCCTCGCGGGCGATCTCGGCGACCTTGTCGTCGAACCGCTTGATGTTGCCGGGGTTGACCCGGACCGCCGCGCACCCGGCCTCGATGGCCTGGAAGACGTACCGCGGCTGGAAGTGGATGTCGGCGATCACCGGGATCTGCGACTTGCGTGCGATGATCGGCAGCGCCTCGGCGTCGTCGTTGGACGGCACCGCGACCCGCACGATCTGGCAGCCGGAGGCGGTCAGCTCGGCGATCTGCTGCAACGTGGCGTTGACGTCGGCGGTCACCGTGGTGGTCATCGACTGCACCGACACCGGGGCGTCACCACCCACCGGCACCGAGCCCACCATGATCTGCCGGGTGACCCGCCGCTCGGCGATCGGCTTGGTCCGTACCGACGGAATCCCCAGATCAACAGATGTCATATTTTCCAGCACCTTGGTGTTCGGCGACACGCTGAGACGACCCCAGTCTAGGTACCCCACCGGACCGGACCGCGCCGTAGCCCCGGAAACACGGCCCATTCAGGCCACCGCGGGCGCCCCCGCGGACCCCGGTCAGGCCACCACCAGCTCCCCCGCGCGGGCCCGCGCCCAGGCGTCCGCGGCGAGCACCTCGGCCACCGACTCGGCCGGGGTGACCGTGTGCTCGGCCACGACGGCCGCCACGGTGTCCACGATGCCGGTGAACGGCAGCCGCCCGGCCAGGAACGCCGCGACGCACACCTCGTTGGCGGCGTTGTACACGGCGGGCGCGGTGCCGCCCTCGGTGCCGACGTGCCGGGCCAGGGCGACGGCGGGGAACGCCTCCTCGTCCAGCGGCTCGAACGTCCAGGTCTGCGCGGTGGTCCAGTCGACCGGCCGGGCGGCGCCGGCGACGCGCCCCGGCCAGCCGAGGGCGAGCGAGATCGGCAGCCGCATGTCGGGC
This sequence comes from Sphaerisporangium sp. B11E5, assembly GCF_039871875.1. Classification (NCBI taxonomy): domain Bacteria; kingdom Bacillati; phylum Actinomycetota; class Actinomycetes; order Streptosporangiales; family Streptosporangiaceae; genus Sphaerisporangium; species Sphaerisporangium sp. B11E5. The sequence continues at coordinate 171,844 of NZ_JBDPMD010000011.1, forward strand.
GGGCTGGCCTGCGCCACGGTGGAGCCGTCCACGAACTCGACCATGGAGTGGATGATCGACTGCGGGTGGACGACCACGGTGATGCGGTCGAAGGGGATGTCGAACAGCAGGCTGGCCTCGATGACCTCCAGGCCCTTGTTCACCAGGGTGGCGGAGTTCAGGGTGATCATGGTGCCCATGTCCCACGTGGGGTGGCGCAGCGCCTGCTCGGGCGTGACGTCCGCCAGCTCGTGACGCTTGCGCCCCCGGAACGGCCCTCCGCTCGCCGTGACGACGAGCCGCCGCACCGCCGCCGGGTCGTACCCGGACGGCCCGGCGGCCCACAGGCACTGGGCGAGCGCGGAGTGCTCGGAGTCGACCGGCAGCAGGCGCCCCGGCCCGGCGAGCCGCTTCACCAGCGGCCCGCCGATGATCAGTGACTCCTTGTTGGCCAGGGCAAGCACCCGCCCGGCCTCCAGCGCGGCCAGCGTGGACGTGAGCCCGACCGCCCCGGTGATGCCGTTCAGCACGACGTCGCAGGGCCACGCGGCGACCTCGGCCACCCCCTCGGCCCCGGCGAGCACCCGCACCGACGCCCCGACCGCCTCGCGCACCTCCGCCGCCGCACCCGCGTCGGCCACCGCCACCACCTCGGGCCGGAACCGCTCCACCTGGCGCGCCAGGAGCCCGGTCTGCCCCCCACCGGCCACGAGCCCGGCGACCCGGAACCTCTCCGGCTCCCGCGCGATGACGTCGAGCGCCTGAGTGCCGATCGAGCCGGTGGATCCCAGCACGACGACGGCCCGCGGGCCTTGGGGTACGGCACCGGCGAGCGCGCCCGGTGCGGCGAGTGGCGTCTGCATACCCCTCATTATCCCGGCGCGCCCCCCGCTCCGCCCTCCGAGACGGGGGTGCCGGCTGACTGCCCTCGAAGGCCCCTTTTCTGTCACTGCAGCGACGGCTGAGAAAGCAACAGATAAATGCCCGAATCCCGTCATATCCGTCTCGGTGAATCACGAGAAATGCGGCGATCGGCGCTACTACGGTCCCCCGACAGGACATGGCCCCGACCCACCCGGGACCGGTACGGGACGACGTGCCGTGCGCGCTGACGCGTGCTCGGGCGAAACGGACCGCCGGGGACCGCCCGGGCGAGTACGCCCACAGCACGGAGGACCGAATGCACCCCACGACACGACGCCTGCTCCCCATCGCCGCCATCGCACCGATCGCGGCCGCGGGCGTCCTGCTGACCGCCCCCGCCTCCGGTGACAGCGCGGCCAAGCCGGCCGCACCGCGCCCCATCGTCCACGACGCGGCGGACACCAAGGTGGAGCAGCGCGACGTCAAGCAGTTCTGGACCGCGGCGAAGATGGCGGCCGCCAAACCGCTGATCCTGACCAGGAACCGCAACGGCCGCACGACGGCCGCCCCGAGCACCGGCGGCAAGGCCGTGCTGATCAAGCCGGTGGCCCCCGCCGCCGCCAAGCCGGGCACCGTGCGGCGCGGCGCCGCGCCGGCCGACGAGCCGTCCGCGACCCCCACCCCCTCCGCGAGCGAGACGGCCACCCCGACCCCGACGCCGACCCCCACCCCGTCGGCGTCCACGCTCGCCGCCCGCTCCTCGGGCGCCCCCTGGACCAGCGGCGGCGCCATCGTGCGCACCGAGGGACGGGTCTTCTTCACCTACCAGGGCCGCTCGGCGTCGTGCTCGGGCACCGCGGTGACCAGCGCGAACAAGAGCGTGGTCATCACCGCCGGGCACTGCGTGAAGCTCGGCGGCGCCTTCCACACCAACTGGGTGTTCGTCCCTGGCTACAACGCCGGCAACCGCCCGTACGGCACGTGGGTGGCCACCAGCCTGCTCACCACGCCGCAGTGGAACTCCAGCGAGGACATGAACTACGACATGGCCGCGGCCGTCGTCGCCCCCCTCAACGGCCAGCGCCTGGTGGACGTGGTCGGCGGGCAGGGCGTCGCGTTCAACCAGGGCCGCAGGCAGCAGATGTACGCCTTCGGCTACCCGGCGGCGAGCCCCTACAACGGCTCGCGGCTGATCTACTGCAGCGGCCGGACCTTCGACGACTTCCTGCTGTCCAGCGACCACGGGCTCACCTGCGACATGACCGGCGGCTCCAGCGGCGGCGGGTGGTTCCTCAACTTCAACGAGAGCACCGGCACGGGCACGGTGAACTCGGTGAACAGCTTCAAGTACAACTTCGCGTCGTTCTGGATGTTCGGCCCGTACTTCGGCAACGAGGCCCAGGCCGTCTACACCGCCGCGCAGAACGAGAGCGCCACCTGATTTACGGAAAGCGTCGGCGCGGGCACTCTGGGTAGTCCACACTCGGGAGCCATGACCCCGATCCTCCCGCTGATCTCCACCGTGCCGCTCCTCGCCGGGCTGCTGGCGGCCGTCCCCGCGGATCAGGGCCCGGCCGCCGGTCCCGGCGGCGCAGGCCCGGGGGCCGGTCCGGCGGCCCCCGGGCAGGTGGTCGCCGAGCACACCGCGGCCCGCACGGCCGCCGACCTGCGCCGCGCCCTCGGCCACTGGACCCCGGAGCGCATGGCGCGTGCCGTGCCGGCCACGCTGCTCGGCATGCCGCGCGCGGCGCTGCTCCCGCCGCCCGCCGCACCGCGGCGGGCGGCCAAGCCGGTCAAGCCGGTCACCCGGGGGTCGCGCTGGGCCGCGGGCGGCGCGGTGGCGCGCACCACGGGGCGGGTCTTCCTCACCATGCGCGGCGCCGACTACGTCTGCTCGGCCGGCGCGGTGCGCAGCCGCAACATGGACGTCGTGGTCACCGCGGGCCACTGCGTCAAGGACGGCGCGGGCGCGTGGGCGCAGAACTGGACGTTCGTCCCCGGCTACGACGCGGGGCGGCGGCCGTACGGCGCCTTCACCGCCCGCCGCATGTTCGTCCCAGGTCCGTGGTCGGCCCGGGGGGACGACAGCCACGACCTCGCCATGGTGGCCGTCGCCCCGGCCGGGGGGCGCCACCTCACCGAGGTGGTCGGCGGCCAGGACATCGGGTTCAACCGGCCGCGGGGGGCCCGCACGTTCGGCTTCGGCTTCCCCGCCGACGCGCCCTACGACGGCGAGCACCTGGTCTACTGCGCGGGCGACCCACATGGGGACCCCCACCGGCAGACCCGCGACCAGGGCATGCGCTGCGACCTGACCGCCGGGTCCAGCGGCGGCCCCTGGCTCAGCGCGTTCGACCCGGCGAGCGGCCGGGGGGTGGTGACGTCCGTCAGCAGCTTCAAGTACAGCGACGACGCCACCACGATGTACGGCCCCTACTTCGGCGACCACGCGCGACGGCTGTTCGAGGCGGCCCAGAATGCCTGAGCCGCCCCGGGACGAGCCCGCCGGGAACGACCCGCTACAGGGTCAGCCCGGTGAGCACCATCACCTTCTCGTAGGTGTAGTCCTCCATGGCGGAGTGCAGCCCCTCGCGCCCGATGCCCGACTCCTTGACCCCGCCGTACGGCATCTGGTCGGCGCGGTACGACGGCACGTCACCCACGATCACGCCGCCGACCTCCAGCTCCTTGGCCGCGCGGAACGCCACCCCGATGTCCCGGGTGAACACCCCGGCCTGCAGCCCGAACCTCGAGTCGTTGGCCACCGCGAAGGCCTCGTCCACCGACGCCACCGGCTGGAGCACCAGCACCGGCCCGAAGACCTCCTCGCCCACCACCTTGGCGTCCGCGGGCACGTCGGCGAGCACGACAGGGGCGAGCGTCGCGCCGTCCCTGGCGCCCCCGGTGAGCACCCGCGCCCCGGCGGCGACGGCCTCGGCGACCCACCGCTCCACCCGCTCGGCCGCGTCCACCGACACCAGCGGCCCGACCTGCGTCTTTTCGTCGGCCGGGTCGCCGACCACCAGGCTCTCCACCGCCGCGACCAGCTTGGCGGTGAACGCCTCGCGCACCGGCTCCTCCACGATCACCCGCTGGACGGCGATGCAGCTCTGCCCGGCCTGGTAGTTGGAGAACAACGCGATCCGCGCCGCCGCCCAGTCGAGGTCGGCGTCGGCGAGCACCACCGCCGCGGCGTTGCCGCCGAGCTCCAGGGTGACGTGCTTGCGGGGCACCCGGTCCTTGAGCGCGAAGCCGACCGGCCCGGACCCGGTGAACGACACCACCGGCAGCCGAGGGTCGTCCACCAGCGCGCCCGCCCGGTCGTTCGGCACCGGCAGGATCGAGAACATCCCGGCGGGCAGGTCCGTCTCGGCCAGCAGCTCGCCGAGCAGCAGCGCGGACAGCGGGGTCGCGGGCGCGGGCTTGACGATCACCGGCGCGCCGACCGCGATGGCCGGGGCCACCTTGTGCGCCACCAGGTTGAGCGGGAAGTTGAACGGCGTGATGGCCAGCACGGGCCCGTACGGCTGCCGCGACACGTAGGCCAGCCGCCCGGCCGCCGCGGGCTCGGTGTCCAGCCGCTGTGTGGTGCCGCCGAACCGGCGGGTCTCCTCGGCGGCGAAGCGGAACGTCGACACGGCGCGGGCCACCTCGCCGCGTGCCCAGAAGATCGGTTTGCCGTTCTCGGCGCTGATCAGCCGGGCGATCTCCTCGCCGCGCTCGGCCAGACGCCGGGAGACATGGGCCAGCGCCTCGGCCCGCACGTGGACCGGCAGGCCGGCGGCCTCCTTGCGCACCGCGTGCGCGGCGGCCACCGCCTCCTCCACCTGCTCGGGGGCCGGCACCGACGCGACGCCGACGACCCGGCCGTCGTGCGAGTTGGTCACCGTCAGCTCGGCGTCACCGGTCGCGGGCGATCCGGCGAGCCAGAAGGGGCGTACGTCCATGCTTCCGACCGTATGCCAGGACGTGGGGGGCGACGCCACTCCAGTGCGGACAAGCGTGGCGGGCGATCGCTACAACCCGCATAAGGCATCGTCTTTCCCTTTTTCGTAACAGACATGCCGCGATTTGTGGATGATTCATTGCTGAGCGGTTTGAAGCTCTTGGCACATGGTTAAGTCACCATGCGGGTCCGCGCGGGACCCTTGTGGAGAAGGGGTCAGGTCTCTCATGGGTTCGCCGGCGCCGCCGCTCGGTCTTCAGGGTGCGTACTCAGCGGCCGGCCAGACCTCCCAGGAAGAATTGCGTGGCCGCCTCATCGGGGTCGCGGGCCAGCTTCTCCTCACCCACGGTGCCGACAGCCTGACCGTCCGCCGGATCGCCGCCGAGGCGGGGTGCTCGACCACCGTCGTCTACACGATGTTCGGCAACAAGGAAGGCCTGGCCGAGGCGATCTACCTGGAGGGTTTCGAGCGGTTCCGCCGCAGGCTGGCGGCCGTGCCGCGCCACCCCGACCCGCTGGCGTACCTGGCGTCCCTCGGCCCGGCGTACCGCGAGGCGTGCCTGGCCGAGCCGGGCTTCTACAGCGTGATGTTCGAGAAGGCCATCCCGGGGTTCGAGCCGAGCGAGCGGGCGCGCACGCTGGCGCGGGCGGCGGTCAACATCTTGGACCGCGCCATCGCCGACTGCATCGCCGCCGGGTACATGGTGCCCACCCAGCCGCGCAAGATCGCCGACTGCCTGTGGGCGGCCGCACAGGGCGCGGTGAGCCTGGAGCGCGCCGGCCACCTGCGTGACGACCAGGTCTACACCTCGGTCACCCTGGCCGCCATCAGCCGCTACCTGGTCTACAAGGACGCGCTGCCGGTCTCCCTCTAGCGGCCGAGCGGGGTGCGCGGGCGGGCCGAGAGTGCCACCCACAGCTCGGCGCGGACCGCGGGGTCGTCCAGGTCGCGGCCGAGCAGCTCGCCGACGCGGCGCATGCGGTACCGCAGGGTGTGGCGGTGCACCCCGAGCCGCTGGGCGGCGGCGTCCCAGTGCCCGTTGCAGGCCAGATAGGCGCGCAGCGACTCCACGAGGTCGGCCCGGGAGCCGTACTCCCGCAGGGGGGCGAGCAGCGAGGTGGCGAACCCGGCCAGCAGCCCCGGGTCGACCAGCGACAGCAGCCCCTGGCCGGCGAGGTCGGCGAAGCGGGTCACCGGGGCCGCCGAGCCGAGGGCGAGCCTGGCCTGGTCCAGCCCGGTGCCGAGTTCCTCCGGCCGCACCGGGGCGCTGACGCCGGCCCGGCCGCGCGCCCCGGCGATCGCGGCGGCCCGCTCGGCCTCGCCCGCCGGGACGAGCGCCACCACCAGGCCGTCCCAGGGGGCGGTGAAGCCGGGCAGCGCGTCGTACAGCGCCTCGGCGTCGTGCGGTTCGCAGGCCAGCACCACCACCGGCCCGGACGGCGGGCCGTCCCCGAGCGCGTCCATGGCCCGCGCCGCCGCCTCGCGTTCCCCGGCGAGCAGCAGCTCCAGCACGGCGGCGCGGACGCGCCGGGCCATGGCGAGCTGGTCGCGGCCCCGGGCCAGCGACAACGCGAGCAGCGACCCGGCGGTGTTGACCACGGTGTGCCCCACCGGCGTGAACGGCCGGGCCGCGCCCGCCGCGAAGAACCCCCGGACGCGGTGCCGTTCCCCGAGCGGCCGCACGACGACGTGCTCCCCCGGGCCGGACAGCGCGAGGCTCGCGGGGGCCCCCGGGGAACGCAGCCGGGTGATCTCGGCCCGCACCAGTTCGGTCCCGGCGGCGGCGCCGTCCCCGGCGGCGTGCAGCGGCGTGCCGTCCGGGTCCAGCAGCACGGCCCACCCGTGGATCTCCCGGGCGAGCCGGTCCACCACCGCGGCCACGCCCCCGGGCCGCAGCGCCGCCCGGGTCAGCCGTTCCTGCGCGGCGAACGCGTTGCTCAGCTCCTCGTACCGCTCGGTGGCCAGCAGTTCGCTGACGGCCTTGCCGATGGCGATGAACGGCGTCTCCCGCGGCACCTCGACCAGCGGCAGCCCCACCTGCGCCGCGGCGGCGGCGAACTCGGGCGGCACGTCGTCGTGGCCGAGCCCCACCCCGAAGCCGAGCCCCGCGGCCCCGCGGGCGACCAGCCGGGAGACGTACGGCACGGCGCCCGGCGCCGCGAGCCGCATACCGGTGGTGAGGACCAGCTCGTCGCCCTCCAGGAAGGGGGTGGGGTCCTCCAGCTCGCTCACCGCGACCCAGCGCACGGAGCGGTCCAGGGCCGCCTCGCCGGCGAGCACCCGCAGCCCCAGCGAGGTGATCGCCACCACGCGCCGCAGGGTCGGCGCCATCACAGCCCCCCAGGCCGTCGGGACTTGTACACCCCGGACAAGCAGGATGTCCATATTGTGCCATGTCGCCGGATCGGCAGCCGGTACCGGGCGCCGTACCGTCGGAAGCATGAGCATCGAGCAGTCCATCACCCAGGGCGGGCCCTCCCTGCCGCAGGAACGGCGCCTGGTCACGGCGATCCCGGGACCGCGGTCGCAGGAGATGTTCGCGCGCAAGCGCGCGGCCGTCCCGCCGGGCATCGGCACCACGCTGCCGGTGTTCGTCACGCACGCCGGTGGCGGCGTGGTGGTGGACGCCGACGGCAACTCGCTGATCGACTTCGGTTCGGGCATCGCGGTGACCACCGTGGGCAACGCCGCGCCGCGTGTGGTGGAGCGGGTGCGCAGGCAGGTGGGCGACTTCACCCACACGTGCTTCATGGTCACGCCGTACGAGTCGTACGTCGAGGTGTGCGAGCGGCTGAACGCGCTCACGCCCGGCGGCCACGAGAAGCGGTCGTTCCTCGTCAACTCCGGCGCCGAGGCGGTGGAGAACGCGGTGAAGGTGGCCCGGCTCGCGACCGGCCGCCAGGCCGTCGTGGTGTTCGACCACGGGTACCACGGCCGCACGCTGCTCACCATGACGCTGACGGCGAAGAACCTGCCCTACAAGCAGGGCTTCGGGCCGTACGCGCCCGAGGTGTACCGCATGCCGATGGCCTACCCGTTCCGCTGGCCCTCGGGACCGGAGAACTGCGCGGCCGAGGCGCTGGCGCAGGTGACCGACGCCATCGACAAGCAGATCGGCGCGCGCAACGTCGCGGCCATCGTGATCGAGCCGATCCAGGGCGAGGGGGGCTTCATCGAGCCGGCCCGGGGCTTCCTGCCCGGCCTGCTTGAGTACTCCCGGGCCAACGGCATCGTGTTCGTCGCCGACGAGGTGCAGACCGGTTTCGCCCGCACCGGCCACCTGTTCGCCTGCGAGGACGAGGGCGTGGTGCCCGACATCATCTGCACGGCCAAGGGCATCGCGGGCGGCCTGCCGCTGGCGGCGGTGACCGGCAGGGCCGAGCTGCTGGACGCGGTGCACGTCGGCGGGCTCGGCGGCACGTACGGCGGCAACCCGCTGGCGTGCGAGGCGGCCCTCGCCGTGCTGGAGACCATCGAGGCGGACGGCCTGGTGGAACGGGCCCGGCGCATCGGCGACCTGATGCTGCCCCGGCTGCGGGCGCTGGCCGAGCGGTCCGACGTGGTGGGCGACGTGCGGGGCCGGGGCGCGATGACGGCCATCGAGCTGGTCGTGCCCGGCACCACCGAGCCGGACCCGGCGGTGACCGGCGAGGTGGCGCGCCGCTGCCACGCCGAGGGCCTGCTGGTGCTGACCGCGGGGACGTACGGCAACGTGCTGCGTTTCCTGCCGCCGTTGTCGATCTCGGACGCGCTGCTGGACGAGGGGCTTTCTATCCTGGAAAAGGCAATTTCGTCTGTTTAGTCGCGCCACTGGAGGGCACCCGGCTTGCTGCCGGGTGCACCTTTTGTCGTGAACAGCCGGACACAATGCCGGCGATTTAACCGCTCCTTGGCTTCCCCGTAGTCGATCACCGCCGGTAGTCCGGTTATAACGGTTCGGGTATGAGGCGTCCACACCACTGGAGCGTGATGAGCTGCGACCCGGCCGCGGCCCGGCGAACACCGACCTTCGACCCCGCCGACCTCACCGGTCCCCAGCGCGACGGCGACGCCTGCGTGGTCTGCCACAAGAAATGGCCACGCCCCCGCGTGAAAGCCGGCCGCCTCCCCGACGGCTCCCCCGTGATGGCCTGCGAGGACTGCGCCAAAGCCCTCCAGCCCGCCGCCCCGTCGCCCCGGCGTGACCCCCGCTCCCGGCGGGCCGCCACCTCCTGACGGGTCAGCGCGCCACGAGATCGCGCCAGCGGGCCGTCCATTCGGTGTAGTCGGTGCAGCCGGTGCCCTCGTCGCACGCCCGGGACGGGCGGACGGCGAAGCGGACCTTCTTGAGCCACGCGGAGTCGGTCATGCGGTAGGCGTCGCAGACGCGGGTGACGCGGCCGTCGCAGGCCTCCTCGTTGGCGGGGGCGAAGCCGGTCCACGCGGCGGCCTGGCGCTGCGCCTCGGGCGAGCCGATCCAGTCGAGCCAGCGGTAGGCGCAGTTGGGGCTGGCGGGGCGGGCGGCGAGCATCCAGGAGTCGACCCAGCCGGTGGTCTCGCCCTCGGGGACGGCGTGCACCGTGCGACCGGCGCGTCTCAGCAGGTCCTGCTGGTACGGGATGGTGCGCGCCAGGCGTACCGTGCCCGCGGTCAGGCCCTGGAGCGGCTCGATGGGCTCCTGCCAGTACGTGCGCTCGCCCCGCCGCTCGGCCAGCAGCGCCACGGCCGCGTCGAGCTGCGCGGGGGTCAGCTCGAACGGGTCGCCGACGCGGAGCTCGGGGCGGGTCAGGCGCAGGGCCAGCGCGGCGCCGGCGATGGACAGCGGGCCGTCCGGCAGCGTCGCCGTGCCGGGCCGGGTGTAGAGGGACGCGGCGTCCAGGCCCCGCACGTCGCCCGTGGAGAGGGTGGCGTACCAGCCCCACAGGTAGGGCACGCCGTACACCTCGTCGTCCACGACGGCAGGCCGCTGGGTGCGCAGCCACTTCGGGATGTCGTCGTAGTGGGACAACAGGGACGTGGTGATCGGCGCGGCCTTGCCTTCGGCGATCAGCCGCCCCGCGACGTCGGGCGGCGCCGCGATCACGTCGTAGGGGACGCGCCGCGCCATGGCGTCCATCTCACCGGGCGAGGAGGGGTACCGCAGGTTGACCTTGCACCCGGTGTCGCGCTCGAACGGCCCCACCCAGTTCACCGCCGGGTCGTAACCGCCGTACTCGGCGTACCCGCGCGGCGCCAGCACCGTGACCGAGCCCTCACCGGGACCGAGCGCCTTCGGCGAGGGGGACGGCGTGGGCGTCACGGACGGCCCCGCCGTGGTGGGGCGCGCGGACGCCGACGGCACCGGCACCGACGCGGCCCCGGCCTTCGGCACGGCGGACGGTCGCGCGGGGACGTCCGCGGCGGGCTTCCCCGAAGCGGTGCACCCCGCCACGGAGACCAGCCCCGCGGCGGCCAGAGCCGTCAGGGCGGAACGCCACCGCCTCACCTGTGGTCCACCCCCGCCCCTCGGTACTCACGCTGCCCGCAGCCTATCGGCCGGGGCGGGCGCGGGGGCCGTACCTACCCGTTGGTGGGGAAACCGAGGTTCACCCCGCCGTGGCTCGGGTCCAGCCAGCGGGACGTGACCACTTTCCCGCGGGTGTAGAAGTGCACCCCCTCGGGGCCGTGCACGTGCGTGTCGCCGAACAGGGACGCCTTCCAGCCGCCGAAGCTGTAGTAGGCCATCGGCACCGGGATCGGCACGTTGACGCCCACCATGCCGACCTCCACCTCGTTCTGGAAACGCCGCGCGGCGCCGCCGTCGTTGGTGAAGACCGCGGTGCCGTTGCCGTACTCGGTCTCGTTGATGATGCGCAGGCCCTCCTCGTACGAGGCGACCCGCACCACCGACAACACCGGCCCGAAGATCTCGTCGCGGTGCACGGTGGAGCCGGGGCGCACGTGGTCGATCACCGTCGGGCCGAGCCAGAACCCGGGGGTGCGGGACGCCGTGGTGCCGCCCGTGACCGGCGTCTCGCGGCCGTCCACCACGAGCTTGGCGCCCTCGGCGAGCGCGGTGTCGAGGTAGGAGGCCACCTTGTCGCGGTGCGGCCCGGTGACCAGCGGCCCCATGTCGGACCCGGGGTCGTCGCCGGGCCCGACGGTCAGCCCGCCCACCCGTTCGACGATCTTGTCGACCAGGGCGTCGCCGACCGGGTCCACCGCGAGCACGACGGAGATCGCCATGCACCGCTCCCCCGCCGAGCCGAAGCCGGCGTTCACCGCGGCGTCCGCCACGAGGTCCAGGTCGGCGTCCGGCAGCACCAGCATGTGGTTTTTCGCGCCGCCGAGCGCCTGCACCCGCTTGCCTGCGGCCGTGCCGGTCCGGTAGACGTACCGCGCGATGGGGGTGGAGCCGACGAACGACACCGCCCGCACGTCCGGGTGCTCCAGCAGGCCGTCCACCGCCGCCTTGTCGCCCTGCACGACGTTGAACACGCCGTCCGGCAGCCCCGCCTCCCGCCACAGGCGCGCCATCAGCAGCGACGCCGAGGGGTCGCGCTCGGAGGGCTTGAGCACGAACGTGTTGCCGCAGGCGACGGCGACGGGGAACATCCACATCGGCACCATCACCGGGAAGTTGAACGGCGTGACACCCGCCACCACGCCGAGCGGCTGGCGGATGGAGAAGGTGTCCACGCCGGTCGAGACGTTCTCCGAGAAACCGCCCTTCAGCAGGTGCGGGACGCCGCAGGCGAACTCCACCACCTCAAGGCCGCGGGCGACCTCGCCGAGCGCGTCCGAGCGCACCTTGCCGTGCTCGGCGCTGATCAGCTCGGCGAACTCGTCGCGGTGCCGGTCCACCAGCTCGCGGAACGCGAACAGCACCTTGGACCGGCGGGCCAGCGAGGTGTCCCGCCACCCCGGGAACGCCTCCCGCGCCGCGGCCACCGCCGCGTTCACCTCGGCGGCGTCCGCCAGGTCCACGTGCCCCGCGACCCGGCCGGTGGCCGGGTCGAAGATCTCGCCCCGCCGGCCCTCGCCGGGGGTCTCCGTTCCGCCGATCCAGTGGCCGACCCGTTTCATCCCGTCGCCTCCTCGTTGACGGTCTCCAGTGCGGTGACGAGGATGCCGAGCCCTTCGCGCGCCTCGTCGTCGGTGAGGGTGAGCGGCGGCGCCATGCGCAGCGCGTGGCCGTACAGACCTCCCTTGCCGACGAGCAGGCCGAGCTTCTTGGTCTCCTCGAGCATGCGGGTGGCCAGCGACGGGGACGGCTCGCCGGTCGCCGGGTCCACCAGGTCCACCGCGAACATCAGGCCCTTGCCGCGCACGTCGCCCACGACGGGCAGGCGGGGCGCGGCCTCACGCAGGCCGTCGATGAGGATGGCCCCGGTGACGGCGGCACGGGAGCGCAGGTCGTGGTCGAGCACGTAGTCGAGGGTGGCGCTCGCCGCGGCCATGGCGATCGGGTTGCCCCCGAAGGTGGACAGGCCGATGGCCTTCGGGCCGTCCATCAGGTCACCCCGGGCGACGACACCGCCGACCGCGAAGCCGTTGCCGAGGCCCTTGGCGAAGGTCAGCATGTCCGGCGTCACGCCGTGGGCCTGGATGCCGAAGAACGACTCGCCGGTGCGGCCCCACCCGGTCTGCACCTCGTCGGAGATGAAGAGGATGCCCTCCTCGTCCAGCACCTGCTTGTACGCCGCGAACAGCCCGTCCGGCGCCATGGTGAAACCGCCCACGCCCTGGATCGGCTCGGCGATCAGCGCGGCGACGTCCGGCGCGGCGGCGGTGGCGAGCACGTGGCGCAGGTCGGCGACGCACGCCTCGATGTAGGCCTCGTCGGACATGCCGCGGAACTGGGGCAGGTGACGGTCGGCGCCGTGCAGGAAGTGCACGTTCAGCGGCGACAGGGAGTTGTTCTTCCAGCCGCGGTTGCTGGTGACCGCGATCGCGCCGAAGCTGCGGCCGTGGTAGCTCTGCCGCATGGCGAGCACCTGGTCCGACCCGCGGGCGAACGTCGCGAGCAGCAGGGCGGTCTCGTTGGCCTCGGTGCCGGAGTTGGTGAAGAACACCTTGGCGTCCGGGATGCCGGTCAGCCCGGCGATCTTCTCGGCGAGCTCGATCTGGGTGCGCAGCAGGTACAGCGTGCTGGTGTGCACGACGCCCGTGGCGAGCTGGCGCTCGACCGCCTGGCGCACCTCAGGCACGTCGTAACCGATCATGTTGGTGAGGATGCCGGCGAAGAAGTCGAGGTAGCTGCGGCCCTCGGCGTCGACGACGCGATTGCCCTTGCCTCGCACGATCTCGATGGGCTGCTCGTAGTAGAGGGGCGACCAGTTCGGCAGGACCGCGCGGTGGCGCGCGAGTAGGTCGGACATAGTTCAGATTATGTCGACTCGCCGACTCCTGCCCCCGGTGCACAGTGTCGGGGAACCAGGAATTCGCGTTACATTATGCTAGCCGGTCCGTAAGCATGTCTCTTCGCCCGGTCAACCTGTTGTCCGGACATTGCATGACAGACCAGATCAGCCGTCAGACGGCCGGATGCCGCGCCCCCGAGCGGCCCACCTTGGCCGTGTCACAACAGTGTGTCAAGGACTGGCCATCCGTCTTTACATTCTGATCGGATAGGCTCGGTTATGTGCTACCGACCCTGGCCGACGTCCTCGCGTTGGACGCCGTTCACCGGGGCAGCCCGCGCGTGGTCGCGGGCGCCGACCGGCTGGACACCCGTGTGCGGTGGGTTCACGTCGGGGAGGTCAGCGACATCGCTCACCTGCTGCGCGGCGGCGAGCTCATCCTCACCACCGGCATCGCCCTCCCCGAGGACCCCGGCAAGCTGGCCGACTACATCGCCGACCTCGCCGGCGTCGGCGTGTCCGGCCTGATCGTCGAGCTCGGCCGCCGCTTCGTCGGCGAGCTGCCGCGCGAGGTGGTCGAGGCCGCGGAGACCCACGGCCTGCCGCTGGTCACCCTCGCCCGCGAGACGCCGTTCGTGCAGATCACCGAGTCGGTGCACGCCCGCATCATCGACATCCAGCTCGAGGAGCTGCGCGCCTCCGAGCACCTGCACGAGGTGTTCACCGAGCTGTCGGTCGAGGGCGCCTCGCCCGCCGAGGTGCTCCGCCAGGTGTCCCGGCTGTCCTCACGGCCCGTGCTGCTGGAGAACCTCGCCCACCAGGTGCTGGCCTGCGAGAGCTCGGGACGCGACACCGGCACCCTGCTCGCCGGCTGGGAGGCGAGGTCGCGGGCCGTCGCGCCGCGCGAGCGCACCGCGTACGACGCGTCGTCCGGCTGGCTCGTCACCATGGTCGGGGCGCGCGGCCACGACTGGGGGCGGCTCATCGTCATCTACGACATGCCGCCCGGCCCGCGCGACGTCGTGCTCGCCGAACGCGCCGCCACCACCCTGGCACTCGGGCGGCTGCTGGAACGTCACCAGGAAAGCCTGGAGCGCCAGGCCCACGGCACCATCCTCACCGGCATCCTCACCCACGCCTACGCCGACCCCGACGAGGCCGCCGCCCGGGCCCGCGCCGTCGGCGTGCCGCTCACCGGGCGCAAGCTCATCAGCGTCGTGCTGCGCCTCGCCGAGCACGACGACACCGCACTGAACCTCCAGGCCCGGCTCGGCGAGCTGGCCGAGGCCACCGCCGCCGCCTGCCGCGACGCACGGCTGCCCGCCCTGGTCGGCGCGCTCGACCAGAACCGCGTCGGCGTGCTGCTGCCGCTGCCGCCCCGCATGCTCGCCGAAGGGGCGCTCACCGCGCTCGCCGAACGGCTGCGCACCGCGTTCACCACGCCGTTCGTGCTGGCCGCGGGGTCGGTCGTGGAGTCGGTGCGCGACGTGCGGCGCAGCTTCCTCGAAGCCGAACAGGTCGCCGAGGCCGCGGCCCGCCAGCCCGACCGGCGCCCGTTCTACCGGCTGCCGGACCTCCGGCTGCGAGGGCTGCTCCACCTGCTGCGTGACGACGCCCGGCTGCAGACGTTCGCCGAACGGGAGCTCGGGCCGCTGCTGGCGCACGACGCGCACCGCGGCGGCGACCTCACCGGCATACTCAAGACCTACCTGGAGGCGGGCCGCAACAAGGCGGTGGCCGCCCAGCGGGCCCACCTGTCCCGGCCCGCGTTCTACGACCGGCTGCGGCGCCTGGAGCGCGTGCTCGACACCGACCTGGACGACGTCGAGTCGTGCCTGTCCCTGCACGTCGCGCTGCTGGCGCTCGAGTCGTTCAGGCGCGAGATCCGCTGAGGAGATCCACGTGACCACCGGCAGGACCACCGTGCGGGCGCGCGACCTCGGCATCGTCATCGGCGACGGCACACCCGGGCCGTACAACGCCATCACCGACGTCACCGGGGTGCGGGTCGGGCACACCACCCTCGTGCACGGCGACGGCCCCCGGGTGGTCGGCGCGGGGCCGGTGCGCACCGGCGTCACCGTGGTGCTGCCGCACGAGGGGTCGGCGTTCGACGAGCCGGTCTACGCCTCGTACCACTGGCTGAACGGCAACGGCGAGATCACGGGCCTCGCCTACCTCGCGGAGTTCGGCATCCTCGGCTCGCCGATCGGGCTCACCAACACCGCCTCGGTGGGCACGGTGCGCGACGCGCTGGTGGAGATCGAGGTGGCGTCCCTGGCCAAGGGGCGGTACGCGTGGTCCCTGACGGTGGTAGGCGAGACCTGGGACGGCACGCTCAACGACATCGACGGGCAGCACGTGTGGCCCGAGCACGTCAGGACCGCCTACGCCGCGGCGTCCGGCGGGCCGGTGGCCGAGGGCGCGGTCGGCGGCGGCACCGGCATGATCTGCCACGGCTTCAAGGGCGGCATCGGCACCGCCTCCCGGGTGCTCCAGGAACAGCACGGCGGCTACACCGTCGGCGTGCTCGTGCAGGCCAACCACGGCAGCCGCCGCCGGCTGACCGTCAACGGCGTGCGGGTGGGCCCGTCGTTCGCCGACGTGCCGATCCCGGTGTCGCCCGCGCCGGAGGGCGCCGGGTCCATCATCGGGATCATCGCCACCGACGCGCCGCTGCTGCCCCACCAGTGCCGCCGCCTGGCCCAGCGGGCAGGGCTCGGCGTGGCGCGCACCGGCGGGGCGGGCGAGAACTCCAGCGGCGACGGCTTCCTGTGCTTCTCCACCGCCAACCGCGAGCTGCCCGCCAACACCGTGGACGCCGACCCGCCGCTCACCTACCAGGTCACCGTGCTGGCCGACGAGCACATCGACCCGCTGTTCTACGCGGTGATCGAAGCGACCGAGGAGGCCATCGTCAACGCCCTGGTGGCCGGGGAGACGATGACCGGCGCGGACGGCGTCACCGCACACGGCCTGGACGGGGAACGGCTGGCCGCACTTCTCCGGAATTCCTGATTTACCTGGGCATTTACCGCTAAAGGCATTCTCTGTTGGGCGTCTCCTGACGAACCGCGTCCTATATGCCGGGTTACATTCTCGTAGACGTTGGCGTGTTCACCGGCGCCAGACCGGTCACTCCCCACACCATGGTGCACCGAGGACTGAATCACCCACGGGAGCCCCTGATGCCACGTCGCCTTCTCGCAGGCCTTACCGTCCTTGCCGTCACCGCGGCCACCGTACCCGCGCTGACGGCCACGGCGACGGCCGAGCCGGCCCGGTGGACGGTGCCTGAGTCGGCTTTCCCGTTCGGCGAACCCGGCGAGGCCAAGCAGAAACACAAGTCCGTGGCCACCGGCATCGACATGTTCACCCTGCGGCACGGCAAGGCGGGCGACGGGTACACCGCGTCGGTGCTGATGAAAGGCAAGGACGCCGCACCGCGGGCCGAAGCGGAGGCGGCCGCGGAAAACGCGCGGTCGGCCGGTTTCCCCGCGGTGGTGACGGAATTCGTGCGGCCCGGGGTCGCCGATTACCCGGAGGGCACCGGGTACATGGTGCGGGTCGGGTCGTGGCCGCTCGACCAGCGTGACAAGGCCGCCGAAATGGTCAAAAGCCTTAAAGAGGCAGGAATCTCCTCAAAGGTGGACTTTCTCGGGGACGACGGCACCCCGACCACCGGCCCGTGGGACGTCCGCGTGCTGACCGTCGACCCCAAGGCCTTCCGCGGTTCCTACCACGCGACCGTCGGCAAGACCGTCGCCGACCGCGAGACCACGTCCTCCATGGCGAGGCGCGCCGGTGCCGTCGCCGCCGTCAACGGCGGTTTCTTCAACATCCACACCGAGAAGCACCTGCGTGGTGAGCCCGTCGGCGTCTCCGTCGTGGACGGCAAACTGCTCAGCGAAGCCGTCGCCGGCCGCAGCGCCCTCATCCTGAAGGACCGCACCGCCCGCATCACCGAGGTCCGCACCGACATCACCGCCACCTCCGCCGACGGCGAGAAGACCGCCGTCACCGGCGTCAACCGCGTCGCCCGCCCCGACGAACTGGTCCTCTACACCGAGGAGTACGGCGCCAAGACCCCCGCCGACGGCGGCGCGGAAGCCGTCCTCGACGCCGGCGGCGCCGTCATGGAACTGCGCCCCTCCGGCGGCAAGGTGGCCCCCGGCACCCGCGTCCTCCACGGCACCGGCATCATGGCCGACTGGATCTGGTCCCACGCCTGGGAACAGTGGACCGTCAAGATCACCACCAAGGTCATCGACCTCCGCACCGACAAGGCCATCCCCCTGACCCCCGACACCAGCGTGATCGGCGGCGGCGTAGGCCTCGTCCGCAACGGCCGCGAACGCGTGACCGCCCAAGCCGACGGCCACGCCAGCGTCAACATGATCCTCCGCCGCCACCCCAGGACCCTGGCCGGCGTAACCCGCAACGGCACCCTGATCCTGGTCGCCATAGACGGCCGCCGCCCCGGCACCACCGTCGGCGCCTCGATGGTGGAAGCCGCCCGCCTGATGCTCTGGCTGGGCGCCCGCCAAGCCATCAACCTGGACGGCGGCGGCTCCAGCGCCATGATCGTCAAAGGCAAGGTGGTGAACAAGCCCTCCGACGGCGCCGAACGCGGCGTAGGCGACGCCCTCCTGATCGTCCCCTAACCCTTCACCCAAGCACAAACGGCAACCGCGCCCCGAACTCCCCCAACGCCACTTTTTCGGTACCGGTCGGCACACGCCGCCCGGTACCGACCAGCAACACGTCCCTGTCCGAGAACGACGCAGGAAACGCCCTCCCCGCGATCTTCTCCAACGCCACCCGCGCCGCCGCCAGACTCCCGGCATCCGGCCCCGCGACCGACGGCAGATGCGCGACCAGATCAAGATGATGCAAGGTCCACTCGAGCACATAAGCCGCGAGGTAATCCCCCACGGTCAACACCTCCCCCCGAGTGCCGACCAGCACAGCCGGATCCGCCAGCTCAGCCGCCCGCCCCGCCGCCGCCCCCACGTCATCCAAGTGAAACTTGAGCAACCACGGCTCCCCATAAGCCGCCGCCAGCCGCGGAATCAGCGCATCAAGCGGATCCTCACCCGTCGGAGGATCGACCAGCCGCCAATAGGTGACCGCATCCACAGTCGCCGCACCCTCAGCCGGCGTAACCAAAGTGATCAGCACATCCTGAGCATCGATAACCAGATGACAAACCAGATCCCGCACCAGCCACCCAGCACACCCAGACGCCCGCCCGAAGTCCCCATCCGGAAGCGCAGCAACCGCCTCACGCAACCCCACCCAAGACCGAGAAAAAAGCTCCACTGCGGCACGCTAATACCCCACCGAAACACCAGACAAGCGCATTCCCCCCTCCGCCGTTCCTTCACCTGCCCCAGGACCTGAACAGCAGGTACACGCCAAGAAACATGGGAAGCTCACCAGCCGAAGCCAGGTCGAAGCATTCGCCCCCCCCGTCGGCCGGAGTAAATCCCTAGCTGTGCGGATGAGGGCGACATCCCTGGCCACGGGTCCGGGCCTGCGGACGGACGACAGACGATGAACAGGAGACGGCGACCGGCGGCACGCCCTATTTCCACCACTGTCCGCCCCAGATCCGCCGTACCGCCTCCCCCCACGTCAGCGCCGGTGAAGCATCCTGTGACGCGAGAGCCCAACCTCTTGGGGACTGCATCGACCTGTGAGAGGCGGCGCGCCTGGCGGGCGGAAGCCCGTTGGACCCGCCGGTGCCTGTCGTACCGGCGATGGGGGGTGGGGGTTTGAGCAGGCTGGTGCTGATGGAGCAGGGCAACTAAAGCGGGCGGGCCATGACCACAGCAGCCGAAGTCGGGGTCGAAAGGACTACTGCCCCCGAACTCCCACCGGTGACTCGTCATACGGCGGCGCCGAGTTCGCCGTACCACGGCCCACCGCGTCGGCGCCGTGGAGACCCCCGTGAGACAGGAGGCGGAACCTCTTGTGGGCCGCAGCACCCTATGGGAGGAGGCACAACGGACGGGCGGGGAGCCCGCCAGACCCGGTGGTGGGAGTCGCACCGGCGGTGGCGGGTGGGGGTTTGGGTGGGCTGGTGGGTTGCGTCCACGGAGGTGGTGTACGAGTTTCGGCTGGTAGTCAGCGTGGCGTCGTGAAACGAGGACGGCCATCGCGTGATCCTTTTCGATGTTCCACGATCGAAGGAGAACCAAGGCGATGGCCGT